>NZ_JBXUOS010000004.1:0-434733 GCF_057196725.1 Cellvibrio sp. ATLC23
CGGGAAAAATGAGCGGATTGGAAATAAATCTCAAGAAATGTGGTTTATGCACAGCGCGGGCTAAAAAAACAAAACCCCACTTTTTAGGGTGGGGTTTGTCAGCGATCTGAGATCACAAGATCTCCTTTTTTATTGGTTGTTTACAGTGCGGGTAACTCATCGAGCGTAATAACGTTCGGGTGGTTGTAAACCTTGGTTTTGTGCGCGTTGGTGTTGTAGTGCTCGCCAGTCCAAAAGTTATCTGCGCTGGTTATTCCTGCTGCAGTGTCGCTGTCATTCCAAGTCATAAACCATAGCCACCACGCGCCATCAGTTGCGATTTTATCCGGGTCGGGGATGTAACTATTTTCGCTTAATGCGACCATCTTGGTTTCAAACGGATATTTGCGCGCTTGTGTATAGGTTGCGATTTGCGATTTATAGGTTTTGTTGTCAGTACTGTCATAAATATCGTGGCTGACAATATCTACGTAGTTGTCGCCGGGATACCAAGCGGCGTTCTGCCCATTCCACACCCATAACAAATTGTGTAGACCGTGGTGATTGGTTAATCGGTCATACATGTGTTGCCAAAGTAAAACCTGAGCGAATGCTTGAGGGACCCCATCGGTACGGCTGCGTCCCCACCAAAACCAACCGTTGCCGTTATTGCCTGAGGCTTCGTGTAGTGGGCGCCACAATATGCTTACATTCGCATCATTGAGTTTCTTTAGCTCACTGGCAATTAAATCGATGCCTGCATTAATTTGGGTATAGGCGGCGCTGCCAGTATCCAGCTCACCATCCTTAATAGGTATCTGAAAGTTGGTGTCCTTGGTGTAAAACTGGGCGTTATTAACATTGGCGGTATTCAGTAACGCGGGGTCTCGCCAGTGCCATGCAAATGTAATGAGTCCACCTTTGTTTGCGTAGTCGATGGCCTCTTGGGTTTGTTGTAAGCCCTCCACCCAGCTTGCGGTCATACCGTAATTCATAAAGTCATAGCCCATGATCGCTGGGTATTTACCGGTATCGGCAAAAACACGTCCAGCCATATCAATAGAATCTTTCCAGGTTAAGTCCTGTTGGCCCGATAGTGTTTTTTGCCCCCAAATACTTCTTAAGTAGGTGAAGGTGGCTTGGGTTTTTGCATTTGCATTAGGGTCAATTGGTGCCAAGCGCAGTGCTCCAACAGGAAGGCTGGTGCGGTTTGCAGGGCAGTATGCTTGAGCTATGCAATAGTGGCCGCCCTCAAAACTCCAATTGTCGCTAGCGCTGGTACAAACATTCCACTGCTTACCGTCAATAGTGCATTTGGCAGTTGACGGTAGGCTCGACGAGGATGTCTGGATAGACGAGCTGCTTGAGCTGGATGGTGCGATTGAGCTAGGTGCGGAGCTAGAAATAGGTGTGCTGGATGCCGCTTTGGAAGTGGCTGGCGAAGATGAACTCCCGCCTCCGCCACCGCAAGCAGCCAATAAAAGGGTAATGCAGAGGTGGGTGATACCTGTGGCCAATTTGATCGAATACTTCATTAGGACTCCGGGAGTTATTATCGTTTTGATTTTGGTGATTAATCTGTGTAACCGGTTACAGGCTGCAGTATACAGATGTGCTACGTATTCAGGTAGTCCAAATAGATCATATTTGTAAGTAAAATAAACGCAATGCCGTGTCATTTGGCCTCATGCGCCATCTCATGTAGAATGCGCGCCTCGCTTTTTCTGCCTGTTGCAGGCCTAAACCGGATCAAATTGCGCATCATCATGGAAATTAATCCTTTATTACTTGCCCTTAAAGACCTCGCCGAGCGCACCAATGTGCTTAGGGGGTATCTTTGACTACGATCTCAAAAAAGAGCGTTTAGCCGAAGTTGAACTGGACCTCGGCGAGCCGAATGTTTGGGATAAACCCGAGCGTGCCCAAGCCTTAGGGCGCGAGCGTGCGGCATTGGAGATGGTGGTTAAAACCATCGATGATCTGGACAACGGCGTGCGCGACTCGCGCGAACTGTTGGATATGGCCGTGGAAGAAAAAGACGAATCCATGGTGGCAGATGTTCAAGCTGAACTTGAGCGTTTGGATAAACAGTTGGGCGAGCTCGAATTCCGCCGGATGTTTTCCGGCGAGACCGACGCCAACAATGCCTACCTCGATATTCAATCCGGTTCCGGTGGTACAGAAGCGCAAGACTGGGCGGAAATTGTATTGCGTATGTATTTGCGCTGGGGTGAGGCCAAAGGTTTTAAGGTCACTCTCGAAGAAGTTTCTGCTGGTGATGTGGCTGGTATTAAAAGTGCCACTATCTACTTTGAAGGTGAGTATGCATTCGGTTGGTTGCGCACTGAAACTGGCGTCCATCGCTTGGTGCGGAAATCGCCTTTTGACTCCGGTAATCGTCGCCATACTTCATTCTGTTCGGTATTTGTCTCGCCTGAAATCGATGACAATATTGAAATTGAAATCAATCCGTCAGATTTGCGGATCGACACTTATCGCGCCAGTGGCGCCGGTGGGCAGCACATTAACAAAACTGACTCGGCCGTTCGTATTACGCATATTCCAACCAATATTGTTGTGCAATGTCAGAACGAGCGCTCGCAGCACGCCAACCGCGACAAGGCTTACAAAATGCTGCGTGCGAAAATGTACGAACAGGAAATGCAAAAGCGCAATGCGGATAAGCAAGCGATGGAAGATAATAAATCCGATATTGGATGGGGCAGCCAAATTCGCTCTTATGTATTGGATGATTCACGCATTAAAGATTTGCGTACCGGTGCGCAGACCTCCAACACTCAGGCAGTGTTAGATGGCGATCTCGACCAATTTATTGTCGAAAGTTTAAAAGCAGGTCTGTAATTTTTTCAGATCTAACCCTACATTTTTAATTCAACTTCAGTGAAGACTATGAGCAACGAAACCCAATTAGCACAAACAGAAGCACAGGATGAAAATAAACTCATTGCCGAGCGTCGCCAGAAATTGGCTGCGATTCGCGAGAAGGGCAATGCCTTCCCCAATGATTTCCGTCGCGCTGATAAAAGTGTTGATTTGCAGGCGCAATTTGGCGAAAAAACCAAAGAAGAATTAGAAGCGCTGAATCAGGTGGTGAGTGTTGCTGGCCGTATTATGGCAAAACGTGGCCCATTTATGGTGCTGCAAGATGGCGATGGTTCAATCCAATTGTATGCCGATAAAGCGGCGCAAGAAGTTATTAAAGATAAGTGGGGTCTGTGGGATATAGGCGATATAGTCGGCGTTAAAGGCGCATTGCACAAATCGGGCAAAGGCGATTTGTATGTGAATTTGGAAGAGTATCAATTGCTGACCAAAGCATTGCGCCCGCTGCCGGATAAATACCACGGCCTGAGCGATCAGGAAATTCGTTATCGCCAACGCTATGTTGATTTAATTGTAAATCCGGAAGTGCGCGACACTTTCCGTTTGCGCTCACAGTGCATCAGTTTTATTCGCAACTACATGAGTGGCTGCGGATTTATGGAAGTAGAAACTCCCATGTTGCATGTAATTCCTGGTGGCGCTTCAGCCAAGCCATTTATCACTCATCACAATGCGCTGGATATGGATATGTTTTTACGTATTGCGCCGGAACTCTACTTGAAGCGTTTGGTGGTTGGCGGTTTTGAACGCGTATTTGAAATCAACCGCAACTTCCGTAACGAGGGTGTATCCACTCGTCACAATCCAGAATTCACTATGATGGAATTCTATCAAGCCTATGCCGATTACAAAGATCTGATGGATTTGACTGAAGATTTGTTGCGTAAGTTGTGCATCGAAGTGACTGGTGGCACTAATTTGAAATACCAAACCAGCGAATACGATTTTGGTAAACCATTTGCTCGTATGTCGGTGTTTGATTCGGTTTTGCACTATAACCCGCAAATTACACGCGAGCAGTTAAGCACCATTGAAGGTGCAACTAAAGCTGCAAAAGATTTGGGTATTCAAATTAAAGATTCCTACGGTCTGGGCAAAATCCATATCGAAATTTTTGAAGAAACGGTTGAGCACAAGTTGGATCAACCAACCTTTATCACCGAATATCCAATTGAAGTGTCACCTTTGGCGCGTCGTAATGATGAAAACCCGGCAGTAACTGACCGATTTGAGTTCTTTATCGGCGGGCGCGAATTGGCGAATGGTTTCTCTGAGTTAAATGATGCAGAAGACCAAGCTGAGCGTTTCATGCAACAAGTGCGTGAAAAAGACGCCGGTGATGATGAAGCCATGCATTACGACGCCGACTTTGTGCGCGCGTTGGAATACGGTTTGCCACCAACGGCAGGTGAAGGGATTGGTATCGACCGCTTGATTATGTTGTTTGCCAATGCACCGTCGATCCGCGATGTATTGTTATTCCCCCATATGCGCCCTGAGTAAGTTAACAGCCTTGAGGATAATATCTTCAGGCCTTAACTGACCCGCCAAAAAAAGCGAGCCTCAATTCAGGCTCGCTTTTTTATTGGTGATGACGTAGAAGGGAATAATTGTAGCAACTATTAATTTACAGATTTTTACCGTGCATCACTTTTTAAATTTTTCGGCGCGTGTTTTTTTGCGTTTATTCCAATTGTGATTCACATGCCAGCGCCAATAAAATTGCATGCCGAAGTAGCCTAAGCCACCCAATACTAATCCCATAATTACCGAACCCATTAAAAATGGAGGAGCCAGTCGCTCTAGCTCATTCATAATCCATGACCAGGACAATTCAAATTTAAACGCTTCTTCAGGTATGCCAAGAATCAGGCATCCAATTTTGTAGGCTATAAAAAAGAAAAATGGAATGGTCAGTGGGTTGGTAATCCACACTAGCGCAACGGTAATCGGCAGGTTGCAGCGAAAATACAAAGCTGCCAAAGCGGCAACGGCCATCTGTCCCGGTAACGGAAACGCAAACGCCAAAAAGGTGCCCCAAAAAAAAGCAACAGAGACGGAGTGGCGGTTTAAGTGAAATAGGTTGGGGTCATGCAGCAAATCCCCCAAAAAGTGCAGGGCGGGATTGCTTTTGATCGCAGCTGGTGAAGGGAAAAATCGTTTGAGTAGATTGCGCGCCATGCTTAAACCAGAGTACTCCAAAAATGAACCGGCATTATGCCTTTAAATTGTCTTGAACACTATGAGATCAGCTATCTTGGTGAACAAGTTCGAGCCTTGTTTACCGTCGCAGGATGCCATAAGCTGCCGGACAGCCGGATGATAGGGAGGTGTACTTCGAAGTCATTTCGGAATAACAGTTGGCAAAAAGGAATATCGCCATGCCTTTCGCATTATTGTTGTTTTCTCTCGGTGTGATTGCCGTCAGCTTTTTTCCTCGGTTACCTCCCTTGTGGAGCCTGTATTTTGTATTTCCTCTGTTAATTTTATCTTGGCGATGGCGCTGTATCCGCTATTGGCTTGCCCTGTCTTGCGGTCTGGCTTGGGGGGTCTATGCCGGGCAAAGTTTGCTCGCCATGCAGTTGGATGACCGCTTGGCTGGTAAAGACCTGATTGTTACAGGCCAGATTCAGGGGTTACCGAAACAAAATAATCGCCTTTTGCGTTTTAATCTTCGCGTTACCTCGGTGACTACCGCTACAGGGCAAGAAATCCTGCCGGAAAAATTCCCCTCCAAATTGCAATTGAGTTGGTATCAGTACCAGCGCAACGGGGCGATGCTCGAGCTTCCGCAGTTGGTAATTGGCGATCAATGGCAATTGCGGGTGCGGCTCAAACGGCCGCGCGGTTTTGTCAATCCGGCGGGGTTTGATTATCAAGCGTGGCTGTTGCGCCAAGGTGTAGGGGCGACTGGTTATGTCGTTGAAGGGCGTGATAATCAACTGCTCAAGTCAGCGATAAAATCATTTTGGTTTGATGATTGGATCAACTTGCAGCGCCATAAGTTGCAGCAGTGGGTGGTGGCGCACAGTGAAAGTAGCGAGCGCGGCATTTTAATTGCTCTGTTGATTGGCGATTCTGCGTTGGTAGATAAAAACCAATGGCTACGCATGCAGCAAACAGGTACCAGTCATCTCATTGCTATCTCGGGTTTGCATGTTGGTTTTCTAGCAATGTTTGGATTCTATCTTGGTCTCTTGCTAGGCAAAGGTGTACAGCTTATTTGGCATCGCTGCCCCGCATTAATGATCGCCTGGTGTTTTGCGATTGTCAGTGCAAGCTATTATGCGGCGCTCGCCGGTTTTAATATCCCCACGGTCCGCACGCTGATTATGTTAGTCGTGTTTTATTTGGCGTGTTTATGGCGGCGCAGTATTCATGTTATCGATATTTTTTGTATTGCCCTTGCGCTGATTGTTGTGCTTGATCCGCTTGCTGCGTTGGATATGGGCTTTTGGTTATCCTTTGGTGCGGTTGCGCTCTTGTTGATCGGCTTCTCCGGGCGCTTCGTGGCTAAAAAGACCGTCGAACCTTGGTCGGGCTTTAGTGCACTTAACTTGTTGACCGGATTTGTTCGCTCACAATGGGTCATGTTTGTTGGTTTGTTGCTGCCCTTGAGTTTATTGGTGAGTACCGTTTCTTTGGTCGCCCCGATTGCCAATGGCATCGCGATTCCGTTGATCACCTTCTTAGTCGTGCCGTTGTTATTGATTAGCGCTGCTGTTCGCGATTTATTAGGTGGCACTAGCGATTTTTTATTGCAGGGCGCAGGCTGGTTGATGGAGTTGTTAAAAGTATTTTTAGACGGACTGCTCGCATTGGGTGGTTATTGGTCAAGCCCGGTTGTGGCATTTAATCCAGCTTTTGCCCTATTGATCGCAATGAGTTGCTGCGTGTTGTTGTTGCCCAAAGGTTTATTTCCCCATGCGTTGGGGTGGGGTGGGTTACTGTTAGGGGCAGGGTTAAATTTTTTTATCGCTCCGCCCAATCAGCCCGATCTAACATTGACCGTATTGGATGTGGGGCAGGGTACTGCGGTGGTTGTGCGAGTAGCGGAGCAAACTCTGGTGTACGATACCGGCCCCAAGTTCACCGATAATTTTGACGCGGGCAGCGGCATAGTAGCGCCTTATTTATACGCGCAGGGAATTCACCATGTCGAGCAATTGGTAGTTAGCCATGGCGATATGGATCACGCAGGTGGTTTGATCGGTTTGTTGGAAAAAGTTTCCGTCGATCAGCTATTAGCCGGTGAGCCAACGAAAATTCCGCAAGCCGCAAAGAATATCGCCGAGCCACAAAATTGCCATCAGACTCCTGCATGGTATTGGCAGTCAGTGCGTTTTGAGTTTTTATCATTTGTGCAGCTTGCGCGCGCCAGTGCGAATAATCGCTCCTGTGTATTGCTGATTAGTTATGGTGAGCAGCATATTTTATTGCCCGGTGATATTGAAACCTCGGTAGAAAATCAATTGCTCTATACACAACAATTGCCACAAAAACTGCAGTTGTTATTGGCGGCGCATCATGGGAGCCGTACATCCTCTGGTGTCGGTTTTGTGAATAAAATGCAGCCGGAAATAGTCGTTTATTCCGCCGGCTATCGCAGCCAGCATGGTCATCCTCATCCGCAAGTTCGCCAGCGTTACCAGTCTGTCGGCAGTCGTGAAATGAATACGGCAGAATCAGGAGCGTTAGTATTTGAGTGGGATCAACATCAATTGCAGCAAGTGTACGAGTATCGCCAAGCGCGGCGACGCTATTGGTTTGATTGAGTATTAATCTGCCCGCACATGCAACTTCTTCACACATTTGCAGACAAAGCAAACTGCCCCATGGCAATCCCGGGCTCTTGTGGTAAGGTACGCCACAAAATAAAGCCGTAAGCTCAACTGATGTGCACAATAAGAGGAAGCTATCTGTGTTCGAGATTTTTTTAGCTGGTGGTATTTTGATGTGGCCGATTCTGGCCTGTTCATTGTTAGTAATTGCGATCAGTGTTGAACGTTATTGGACGCTAAATCCAGCCAAAATAGCCCCTAAAACGTTGCTGGCCCAAGTGTGGAGCTGGATTAAAAATAATCAGCTTGATGCGACCAAACTGCGTGAATTAAAACAATCTTCTTCACTGGGGCAAATTCTTGCGGCGGGTTTGAGCAACTCTAAACATGGTCGCGAAGTCATGAAAGATTCGGTGCAAGAGGCAGCGAGTCAGGTGATTCATGAGCTTGAGCGTTATGTAAACATTTTAGGTACCATCGCAAATATAGCGCCGCTGCTCGGCTTGTTGGGCACAGTCTTTGGGATGATTCAGGTATTTAATTCGATTATGGTTCAAGGCACTGGCAATACCGGTGTGTTGGCGGGCGGTATTTCAGTTGCGTTGTACACCACCGCAGCGGGTTTGATTGTGGCAATTCCCGCGATGATCGCCCATCGGTTTTTCCAGCGCCGTATTGATTCGATTGTGGTCACCATGGAAGAAGAGGCGATCAAGTTGGTAGATGCTTTACACAGCGACCGTCGTGTCGATGTAAAACTGGTTTAAGGCGCGGGGTCGCAACGTGAAATTTCGCCGCCAAAGAACGGAAGATGAAGGGGTCAACCTTACGCCACTGATTGATGTGGTGTTTCTGTTGCTGATCTTTTTTATGGTGTCTACTACTTTCACCAAAGAGACCCATTTAAGTGTGGACTTGCCCGAAGCGGTGGGTGAGCAGAGTAGCGACTTGCCGGATCAAATTGAAATTTTAATCAGTACCGATGGCAGTTATGCGGTGAACGGTCAGGCACTGGTTAATAGCAAAATCGAAACCTTGAAGTCAGCTTTGAACAAAATGGCTGAGGGGAATAATAAGGTGCCTCTCGTTATTACGGCCGATGCCAAAACACCCCATCAGTCAGTGGTGCAGGCAATGGATGCGGCGGGGCAATTAGGTTTTGCTCATTTGAGCATTACCACCCGTCAACCTGAGCCTGAAAAAGACTAGCGAGTCGGTTACAATCTCCCAGCTTCGCGACCTGAAGGACTTTTGTATCCTGGATGCAAAAGTCCTTTTTGTTTTTCAGGGTCACTATTTGGGTAGATCATTACTGTTCTATTTTGGATAGGCCGCTATTGCAACATGGTATCTGCTATTGAGCTCTCCCGATAAACAAGCGCCTGTTACTTCGGTATCGGCACACTCACAAAGCCCTTGGTTGGCAGCATGGTACGGTAAACGTCGCTGGACTTTGCTGCTAATGCCACTGCTAGTTATTTTCGTTTTGCTGGCAAATTTGCGTCGCTGCTGGTTTGAACGTTACACACAAAAACGTTTGGTTACTCCCGTTATTGTGGTCGGTAATGTTTCGGTGGGTGGTACCGGTAAAACCCCTTTACTGATTGCGTTGGTGAAATGGTTGCAGCAGCAGGGTTTTAATCCCGGTGTTATCAGCCGCGGTTATGGCGGCAAGGCCAGTCATTACCCCTATCTGTTGAATGCACAAAGCACTGCCGCCGAAGCCGGCGATGAGCCAGTTACCATCTACCAACAAACCAGCTGTGCCGTTTGTGTAGGGCCGGATCGTGTTGCGGCGGCCAGACGATTGGAAGACGAAAACTGCGATATCTTATTAAGTGATGATGGTCTACAGCATTATCGCTTAGGGCGAGATATTGAAATCGCCGTGGTCGATGGCCAGCGTGGTTTGGGCAATGGTTGGCGTTTACCGGTTGGCCCTTTGCGCGAACCTAAGTCACGTCTTAAAACGGTTGATTGGGTTGTGGTCAACTCACCAACCGATGATTTTGTATTGCCGGGCTTGGTGGATCTATTTTATGTGCCTATGCGGATTTGCGTGCAGGACTTCATAAATCTCAAGTCCGGTGAAAAAGTAACTCTTAACGAATTGAGTTCGGTGCAGGTTAATGCAGTCGCCGGTATCGGTAATCCGCAGCGCTTCCACAACACCCTAACGGAGTTAGGTTTAACGGCAGAGCTGCATAGCTTTCCCGATCATCATATTTATAGTGAACAGGATTTTCAGTTCGCCAATCATTTGCCACTAGTGATGACGGAAAAAGACGCCGTAAAATGCCGCGATTTTGCCCAGCCTAATTGGTTTTATCTGCCGATTACCGCCAGTCTGCCGGATAGTTTCTGGCAGGCGCTGCAGCAAAAGCTCGAGCGAATCTATATGCAGAAAAAATCCATTTTTAAATCAAAATAGAATTTATTGACGGAATACCATCATGAGTTTTTATGTCGTTATCCCTGCGCGTTATGCCTCTACCCGGTTGCCAGCAAAACCATTAAAAGAGATTGCAGGCAAACCAATGATTCAGCACGTTTATGAGCGCGCTTGTGAAAGTGATGCGGCACAGGTCATTATCGCCACTGACGATACACGTATCGAAGCGGCGGCGTTGGCATTTGGTGCGCGAGTGTGTATGACCTCGGCGGCGCATAATTCAGGTACCGATCGTTTGCAAGAAGTGGTTGCGCAGTTAGGTTTGAGTGCAAGCGATATTGTGGTCAATGTACAGGGTGATGAGCCTTTAATTCCGCCCGCCGTGATTAATCAAGTGGCTGCCAATCTCGCTGCAAATGATTACGCGAGTGTTGCAACATTAAGCGAGCCTATTCACAGTTTTGAAGATTTCCGCAACCCGAATATCGTTAAAGTAGTTGCCGACCAGCAGGGCAAAGCGCTGTATTTTAGCCGTGCGCCTATCCCCTGGCCGCGCGATCATTTTGCAAAAGAGAATGCCAATAATTTGCCGGAAAATTTTCCGGCGCAGCGCCACATTGGTATTTATGCCTACCGTGTGGCATTGCTGGACCGTTTTATTACCTGGCCGCAAGCGCAACTTGAGCAAATCGAATCCCTTGAGCAATTGCGGGTGTTGGCCAATGGCGAGGCAATTCATATCGCGGAAGCCTGCGCTGCGGTGCCCGGTGGTGTCGATACCGAAGCAGATTTATTGCGCGTGAAAGCGATTTTGGAAACGCAAGGTTAAAATCCTTATGACTAAAGTACTGTTTGTTTGTCTGGGCAATATTTGCCGCTCACCAACCGCCGACGGCATTTTTCGTGAATTGCTTGCGCGCGAAAAGTTGGAACATAAAATTCAGGTGGATTCAGCGGGCACCGGCGACTGGCATATTGGCAAAGCGCCAGATGCCCGCACAGTGGCCGCAGCACGTCAGCGCGGTTATGACTTGTCGGTGCTGCGCGCGCGTCAAGTCAGTGCTAATGATTTTGCTGAGTTTGATTATATCCTTGCGATGGATAAATCCAATTTAATGGATTTGCAGCGCATGAAACCATCGACCTACACCGGCCATTTGGGTTTGTTTTTGGGGTTTGGTGAACGCGCTGATTATCGTGAAGTGCCGGATCCTTATTATGGTGGCAATGATGGTTTTGAGTTGGTGCTGGATTTGGTCGAAGGCGCCGCACTGGGCCTGCTTAACCATATTCGCAGCAACTCATTTCGTTAATGATCACACACTACAAAACGCCAATTAATTAAGCGATTCTTTACCAAGTAATTCTTTATCAAGTAATTCTTTAATTAGGTAACTGGCTGTGCCACTTTTTTTACCACATTTTAATTTACAGAAATTCAACACGCTCGCTGTACCTGCGCTGGCGCAGTTTTTTGTTAGTGTGAAAAACGATGATGAATTGTGCGAAGCGCTCGCGTTTGCGCGTACTGAAAATTTACCCTTACTGCTACTAGGTGGCGGCAGCAATATTGTTCTGCGCGATGACTTTCCTGGTCTGGTAGTGCATATAAAATCCCAGGGTAGGGCGGTGGTTGCTGAAAATGATGAGTATGTTTGGTTGAAGGTGGCGGCCGGTGAAAACTGGCATCAATTGGTGGAGTATTCACTCGATAATGCGCTCTATGGATTGGAAAACTTATCGTTGATTCCCGGTAGTGTCGGCGCCGCACCCATCCAAAATATTGGTGCTTATGGGGTTGAAGTTAAAGAATTAGTCGCTGAACTATCTGCTTTAAATATTCGCTCGGGCTTATCGGTAACCTTCACCAATGAAAGCTGCCACTTCGCCTATCGCGATAGTATCTTTAAACAGGCCTTGAAAGATCAGTATGTCATCACCTCGGTAACGTTTCGGCTGTATAAGAAGCCACGCCTGAATCTGACTTATCCTGCTTTGCGAGCTGTATTTAATGATATGGTTGAGGCCGATATTAGCCCGCAACAAGTCAGTGCTGCAGTTATAGAGATTCGTCAATCCAAACTACCTGACCCAGCGACAATTCCAAATGTAGGTAGCTTTTTTAAGAACCCAGTCGTTACACACACACAGTTTAATAATTTGAAAGCGCGCCACCCTGATATTGTTGCCTATCCAGTTTCGGAAAGTCAGATAAAACTGGCGGCAGGTTGGCTGATTGATAAGGCGGGTTGGCGGGGCAAAGAAGTCGGCGGCGCAGTCGTTCATCAACAGCAAGCGCTTGTGCTCACAAATCCCCTTAAGGCGTCAGGTATGGCGGTGCTGGAATTGGCTGAGTTGATTAAACAATCGGTGTTTGAGCAATTTGGCGTGATGCTGGAAATGGAGCCTCGCACCTATCCATAGATGCCTTTAGTTCATAACTCCGCTCAAAAAGTAGGCTGGTGGTAATGGGTGTTAATTCTAAAAAGGTAATAAAAACAGACTGATAATCGATTATTGGCATTTAAGGGTGTCTAAACGGCGCATTAAATAGTGGTAGTTTGCTTGCAGTCTCACTACAATCATTAAAAATGTGCCAGAGATTTTTATGGCAGTTATAACAACAATGTTTTGTATCCGGTTTCGGATTGGGGGCTAGTTTGACAAAGATTCTCGTAGTCGATGATCACGATCTAGTTCGCATGGGAATAGTGCGTATGCTAGCCGACATAGACGGCTATCAGGTGGTTGGGGACGCCAAGAGTGGCGAAGAGGCAGTAACAAAGGCGCGTATTTTAAAGCCCGATGTTGTGCTGATGGACGTAAAAATGCCCGGTATGGGCGGCCTTGAAGCGACGAAGAAATTGCTGACGGTAAACCCGGTGCTCAAAATTATTGCAGTTACTGCGTGCGATGATGATCTGTACCCAACACGGCTGATGCAAGCTGGAGCAGTAGGTTACGTTACTAAAGGTGCCGAATTCACCGAGATTACCGATGCGATCGATAAAGTGATTCGTGGTGATTTGTACATGAGTAACAGTATTGCCCAGCAGCTTGCACTCAGAACCTTTTCAGGTGGTAATAATCAGGAATCACCGTTTGAGAAGTTATCCCAGCGAGAGTTACAGACAGCCATGCTGATTGCCAATGGCCAAAAAGTAAACGATATAGCCAATACGTTTTGTGTAAGCCCCAAGACGGTGAACTCCTATCGTTATCGCATTTTTGAAAAATTGGATATAAACAGCGATGTTGAATTAACCCTGCTAGCGGTAAAGCATAATCTTCTTGATCCGGAAGCCGTTGTATAGACAACGGCTTTTGTCTTATCTACACAGACTTGTTTTCTGATGACGCACAACAGCGCTGATCTGTTTGATCATTCCCGTTTTCTCTCCAATACCACCCAGCAGCCGGGCATCTATCAAATGTTTGGTGCTGACGGTGCGATTTTGTATGTCGGCAAAGCCAAAAATTTAAAGGCGCGGTTGTCGAGTTATTTTCGCAAAACTGGTTTAACGCCAAAGACACAAGCGTTGGTGAGCCGAATTGCGCGAGTCGAAGTCACGGTTACCGCCAGTGAAACGGAAGCACTGATTCTTGAGCAGAACCTGATTAAATCTAATCGTCCACCCTACAATATTTTGCTGCGTGACGATAAATCCTACCCCTACATTTTTATTTCCAGCGGCGAAGATTACCCGCGTATTTCATTTCATCGCGGCGCCAAGAAAAAGCGCGGTGATTATTTTGGCCCATTTCCCAATGTGGGTGCAGTAAAAGAAAGCCTGCATTTTTTGCAAAAAACCTTCCGTGTGCGCCAGTGTGAAGACAGTGTATTTAAAAACCGCACTCGTCCCTGCCTGCAATACCAAATCAAACGCTGCACGGCGCCCTGTGTAGAATTTATTTCCCCTGCTGATTACAAAACTGATGTGTATCACACCAGTCTCTTTCTCACGGGCAATGCTGATAAGTTATTAGGTGAACTGGCAGATAAGATGGATGTTGCTGCGCAGGAGTTAGCCTTTGAAAAAGCAGCGGCCTATCGCGATCAGATTACCGCGCTGCGCACTGTACAAACCCAGCAGGTCATTGAAGAAGGTAATGGCGATATCGATGTGATCGCCGCCGAGATGCGCGCATCTGTAACTTGCGTGCATGTGTTATTTATTCGCCAGGGGCGAATTTTAGGTAGCCGTAGTTTTTATCCATCGGCAACCCTGGCGGAAACACCGGCAGAAATTCTCGCCGAATTTATTCCGCAATTTTATCTCGCCAATACTGGCCGTGAAATTCCGCGTGAACTTATTGTCGGCAGCCAGCTTGAAGAGGTTGAGCTGCTCAGTGCTGCGTTGCAGCAAGCCGTAGGGCGGCAAGTGCTAATTAATCATCAGGTGCGAAGCCATCGTGCCCAATGGTTACAAATGGCAGCAACGGCCGCCCAGCAAAACTTAATTGCCCATATCAATAACAAAAAGAATTCGCTTGATCGTTTTGTCGCATTACAAGACGCGCTTAATTTAGATGAAACACCCCAACGGATGGAATGTTTTGATATCAGCCACAGCAGCGGTGAATTGACGGTCGCCAGTTGTGTGGTATTTGATACTAATGGTCCGCTGAAGTCCGATTATCGCCGCTTCAATATTGACGGCATTACACCCGGCGACGATTACGCCGCAATGGAGCAAGCGCTTACGCGGCGCTATACACGCTTGCAAAATGGCGAAGGTAAATTGCCAGACATTCTACTGATCGATGGTGGCAAGGGACAGCTGGGGAAGGCCAAAGAAGTGCTTGCAGAATTGGGTGTGCAAAACGTCCTATTGATCGGTGTGGCTAAAGGCTCAACCCGGAAGGCAGGTTTTGAAACCCTGTTTGATGGCGAGACAGGGGCAGAAATTGTCTTGCCCGGCGATTCACCTGCATTGCATCTGATACAGCACATTCGCGATGAATCACATCGCTTTGCTATCACCGGCCACAAGCAGCGGCGCGATAAAAAACGCAAAACTTCAACTCTGGAGGATGTTCCCGGTATTGGTGCTAATCGCCGCCGCGAGTTGCTGCGGCATTTTGGTGGATTGCAGGAAGTGCAAAATGCCAGCATCAATGATTTGGCCCGCGTAAATGGTATTAGTCAGCGGCTCGCAGAAGAGATCTACGCCTTTTTCCACAATGATTAAGAGCCGCTCACCTATACTTCAAATGTTTCAGTAATATAACCAAAAGGTGTTAATGACCTCCTGCTGGTGTATTATCGCGGCCGAATGTAGAACGCTTTTCTGGAATCACTTTATGAACCTTGCCAACCAACTGACCTTGATGCGGATCTTTTTGATCCCGCTCTTCGTGGTGGTCTTTTACTTACCCTTTGGCTGGGCTTATATAGTCTCTTCATTAATTTTCAGTGTTGCTGCCATTACCGATTGGGCTGATGGCTATGTCGCGCGTAAATATAATCAGAGCACGCCGTTTGGCGCTTTTCTTGATCCGGTTGCTGACAAATTAATGGTGGCGATTGCATTATTGCTGCTAGTCACTCTGCATCATGATTCAGCTTGGTTTGTTGTCGCTGCTGCAGTGATCGTGGGGCGTGAAATTGTTATCTCTGCACTGCGTGAATGGATGGCCGAAGTGGGGCAGCGCGCAAGTGTTGCTGTTTCCAGTATTGGCAAGATTAAAACCACACTGCAAATGACCGCCATTATTGTGCTGCTGGCTAATATCCCAGTACTGCTGCCGATAGGTTTTATCGCTTTGGCCGGTGCTGCAGCATTAACACTTTGGTCGATGGTGCTCTATTTACGCGCTGCCTGGCCTTATTTGTTGCCCGCATCGCCAGATAAATAACGACTTTTTGATCGACCTGCGCAGCATTTAAACAACTGTCAAAAAACCTTTTGACTTCATCGATAAAAGACTAGGATTTTCAAAATGAGTCCGCTAGAATTGCGGCCTCTCGAAATGGCGCGATAGCAAAGCGGTTATGCGTCGGATTGCAAATCCGTTGAGCCCGGTTCGACTCCGGGTCGCGCCTCCATTTTTCTTTTACTTACCGAAGTAAAAGCACTCTGCCCGAGTGGTGAAATCGGTAGACACAACAGATTTAAAATCTGTCGATCTTTTGGTCGTGCCGGTTCAAGTCCGGCCTCGGGCACCATATCCAAGTTTAATGAAATCCAAGAACGTTCAAAAACCCGCAGAAATGCGGGTTTTTTTATGGTTTTCACTCCAGCACAGTCCAGCCAGAACCATTGCTAGCCAACAGATTTGTTGGTACTTTCGTTGGTATCGTCAATTCAATTTAGGTTGATACCAACAATGGCCAGCCAAAAGCTAACCGATGCAACAGCCAAGCAAGCCTCAGCTAAAGACAAGGACTACAAGCTCAGTGATGGGGGAGGGCTCTATTTGTTGGTTAAAACCAATGGCTCAAAGTGTTGGCGTTATGCGTACCGTTTTGATGGAAAGCAAAAGACTTTGGCCCTGGGAATTTATCCGGCCGTAACACTCAAAAACGCGCGAGATGCCATGGCAAAGGCGAAGGAAATATTGAGCACAGGTACAGACCCGGGAAGGGCGAAACAAGAACAAAAACGTAAGTCGATTCTAATTAATGCAAATCAATTTTCGGTGCTCGCGGTGGAGTGGTGGGAGCATCAAAAAGGAACTTGGACAGAAGGGCACGCTAGTCGGATTTTAGGGCGACTTGAGATGGATGTTTTCCCTTATCTTGGAAATAGGGCGATCACCGATATTTCCCCGCAAGATGTAATTGCTGTTGTGCGCCGCATTGAGTCTCGCGATGCACTCGATGTTGCTTCCCGCGTATTACAAGACATTCGTCGAGTATGCCGTTACGCGGTCCAAACGGGTCGCCTAACGCATAACCCCGCGATTGAGCTTGCAGACATTCTTAAAGGCCGCAAAGAAGAGCACCGGCCGTCATTGCCGCGCGAAGAGCTGCCCGCGTTTTTGCGCGATCTGGAAACCTACGACATGCGCGGCCGCTTGATAACAAAGCTAGCTATTAAATTGCTTTTGCTCACGTTTGTTCGTTCGGGCGAATTGCGCGGCGCCCGGTGGGAAGAATTTAACCTCGAAGAAAAACTATGGCGCATACCGGCGCACAGAATGAAGATGAAAACGGAACACTTGGTGCCCCTGTCTAAGCAGGCCATCCATGTGCTTGAACAGATTCGCCCCATTAGTGGCCAATATGATTTGGTGTTTCCATCCGAGCGCGAGCGCACTGACTGCATGAGCGATGCAACTTTGCTGCGCGCAATTTACCGCCTTGGTTATGACGGTAAAACAGCAGGCAAAACCCACTGTGTACCGCATGGGTTTCGCGCGACCGCCAGTTCAATTTTAAATGAGCAAGGCTTCAACCCCGATGCCATAGAGCGCCAACTCGCTCACCTAGAACGCAACAGCGTGCGCGCCGCTTACACACACCACGCGCGCTATTTGGATGACAGAGCCAAGATGATGCAATGGTGGGCTGATTACATAGACGCACAGCGCGCACAGGGCATTAATGGCAATGTGATTGCACTGAAAATTAGGGGACAATAAAAAATGCCAAGAAAAAAAATAACAATAGGTCATTCGTCAAAAAATGGTCAAAAGGCAGTTTTTGATAGGCTTTTTTATGGAGAAATCACTAGGGAAGATCAAGCCAAAATTCTTTCCGTTAAACAAGAAACGGATATTGAGTTTCACCCGCCGCGAGACAGGGACTTCGAAAAAACAGCCTACACCGTAGCGGCAATACTTAGCGGTGATTCAAGTGAGCTTGACTTGATCCACCGGCAGGAGAGGAAGGAATTTGCAGCAAATTTAGAAAAACTTTACCTGCTTATGGATCATTATGGAATAGGCCGCGCTGATCCGGTTAATTTCGCCCTATTGTCTATCGAGCTTGCTAGAGAATCATTCCCTCCAATCAAATCAAAAGGAAGAAAGCAAAAGTGGAGTAAGCAAATCGAAGCCACTTTAGTAGTTGATATGGAAAATATTATTGCTAAAAAAAAGTCAATTTCTAATGCAGCCAATATCCTCGCAAAGAATTCTATCTGGTCATATTTCATTGAATCGAAGTCGGACAACATAGATTCAGAATCCTTGGCAAAAACCATAAGAACAGAATATTCAAAAATTAGAAAGAAACCCCACATTAAAGAATCACGCAAGCCGCTGGATCAAATGACCCAATCAGAATTTGAGGCGCACAGAAAAAAGGTTGTGAGAAAACCCCCGACCTTTTAATTCACAACTATTTACGCCATTGTAAATGTGAATTAAATAACAGCGATTTTTTCACAATTAGCATGAGAGCTCCCAACAAGATCAAAGGAGTTTCACCATGCACAACAACGCTTTAAACAACCTTTCCCAGTCTGCATACATTCGGCTTCCCGAAATTCTCAACCTATTACCAATCGGCCGCTCAACTTGGTGGCAATGGGTAGCCACAGGCAAAGCACCAAAAGGAATCAAGTTGGGCGCAAAAACAACAGCATGGAAGCTATCAGACATTCAAAAACTATTGGATGACCTGAGCAAAGACGGGAGCCAACAATAATGAAAAAAAATGGCACCCCGAAAGGCACCACTCAAAAAGACAAAGACATACTACAAGAATTAATCAACGCGAGCCAAGGCACCAACTATTCAAAATGGCTGCGCGTGGTTTGGTGCAACCAAGGAATTTTAACCAATCAGCTTTCAGAGCATGGACTGCAATCAAACAACCATCACAACGCCGATCAAAAACTTAACCCGTGTATTGAACCGTTAGGCTGGCAAATTGTGAAGCGGGTAAAAACCAAACCCAATGAATCATGGGCATGGTTTATTCAACCAATTGATAACAAACCCGCCGCGCAACTCGCCTTTAATTTAAGTGATGAGGTGGCGCAATGAATCACTACTTGATTGAAGTAATCGTAACAACGCGGCACTGCATTACCGTTACCGCCGATGATGAACACGAAGCACAGAAACTGGCTGAATTGCAAAAAGGCGAGCATGGGCAACAGAGCGTCCCTGAATTCACCTACAAGCGCCCCAAGTTGTTAGGGAGCATGGATGGCTAGAAGCTACAGCAAAGCGAAGGGGCGTAGCTCTACGCCCCGCTACGCCTCCATTCCTCACCGTGTACTGGATTGCACTGACTACCTGTCGTTGTCGCCGGTAGATAAAACAGTGTTGATGGCGCTTTGTAGACAGTTCAATGGGCACAACAACGGCGACCTTTCTTTGACTCACGAAAGGGCGAAAGTGTGGGGCATAGGCAGTAAATCTACTTTGGCAAAAGCGCTTAGAGTCTTGATAGAAAAAAATTTAATTACTAGAACACGCGACCCTTTACGCGATAGAGAAAACCCTCGCGGACAATGCAGCCTTTACGCGCTTACATGGATGCCAATTGATGAGTGCAAGGGCAAGCTGGATGTGTCACCGACTACTACACCAGTGAGAAATTTTGCGTTATTAACTGTTAGTTAGTTCGATTTTTTCAGTGTAAAAATATGTACCGATTCAGTACAGCTTTTGTTCCGAGTCGGTACGGGTGATGTACCGTTGGTCATTTTATCGGTACAGCAAATGTACCTGTATCAAGATATTCGGTGTTCTATCGGTACACCGGCTGTACACCTTAATAATTACCATAGGTAAGGAATAAGATATTCACGTTTGCTTATTGCATGCAGGGGGGGAAGGCATCACAAGCTAATAATTTAAATACAAAATTTACCTATGACACTGAGGCAAATAAGGGGGGTGGCAGCTTGAAAAGATTGGGGCAGAAATGCGTAAACCAAAGAACCATTGAAATGCTGAAAAAATTAATCTTGATGAATAGCCCGCGCACGCCTAGCTATGAACAAATCGCTATGCAATTAAATATTCTTGGTTACAGTACAAGTCGCGGAAACCCTTGGACACCCAAGCGGCTATTCAGAATGTTACAACGCAACGATGTAAGAGGGATTCATGGGCTATGCGCCTCCATGAAAGCCCAAGGCTCTACCCTTATTACCCGTGATTAACGGGAAAAATACGGGCAATAAGGGTATTTGGGGGAATATTGCACCCCCCCCTAAAACCTTACAAAACCTAACATCCAATCGAGGTGCAAATTGCTATGACCCGCACAGAGCAGCGCAAAAATAATCGCGCCGTGATCAAACGTGTGAACCTGATTCAAGGTAGACGCCGCTGGCGCACACCCAGTTACAAATTGATAGTGTCTGTACTCAATGCCGAAGGCTACACCACCACACGCGGCAATCCGTGGACACCGCGCCGGCTATTTCGCATGCTTCAACGCAAACGTATTCGCGGGCTGTGGGGGTTACACCAAAAGCAAACAGCACTAGCGGCAAAAAAAGCCAATTAAAAAGGGTATTACTGCACCCCCTAAAAAAGGGCGTTATCGGACATATTTTAAAAGGGTATTTTCCGACATCTACGCGCGAGCAAAAAAGGGGTATCCAGTTTTGGAACGACCCCCACTAGGGCAATCAAAATCCATCACCATTGGCGGGCAGGGGTAAGTCAATCGCGGGGATTTTTCGTTTCAAGTACCGGCGGGGTAGCTCTAATTTAATGCTAATTAACTTCAACTGAAAAAAGCCAAACTATTTTCGATACCAACAAATGTGCGGTTATCGTTGAGTTGTTCAGGGGGTAGCGTTGGAAAAAGTTGGTATCGACGTTGGTATCACCTTTTTAATTAATGGTTTTAAGCTAATAGTATCAGTGTCTTACGTTAACTTTACTTGTCCGGCCTCGGCACCATATCAAAGTTCTGAAAAACTTCAGGACAATTAAAACCTGCTCTGCAATGAAAGTAGAGCGGGTTTTTTTATGTTTTTTTATTGGTTCTCCATAAAAATGCCATTGCGCACTATCGATAAATGCAGTGAATAGTTTGTCGCTGTTGTTTTCGTCTCCCCCTTAAAAATACTTTCCCCCCCTCGCTATTACGCTAATCCGTTTGACCCAAAATTCTAAACCGATATTCAGATGTGCTCGGTCTACATCAGTGGTTGAATGTATTTTGGTTTTTCCTCGTTTCGCAATTTGCAACGCAAAATGCGTGGCACTTTGTGATTTTCTTGTTTTTGGCTTAGTTAGTTATTTGGCTAAGTTACTAAAATTCATACAAAAAATCTTAGTGATGACTGATGGCGCATAATTTGCCTTTACTTAAGTATGCAGTAAATCAGTTAGCGGTAGGCGGATCAGGATCATGAGTGCGCAAGTGGATCTTTTGGAGCAAGTCGATGTTTTAGCGACGGTGCAGTGCGTGGTTGCACATTTTGCAACGCGTGCTCCTGCTCATGTTGAGTGGCTGTTACATAATCATACCGGACACGCCAACATTACTTATGAAGGCGCTGCAGCTGATTTAGTTGAGCCGTTATTGGCTCAATTACTTACTTTATTGCCGCAAGTTGTTGGGCAAATTATGTTGAATATTCGGATGAAGGCTGGCGTATTAGTGCTGGTGTTGTCTTGTGATGAGCAGGCAGGGCTTGAAATCCTATTGCCGGACACTTGTGTTTTGGATCGGCCGCTGGTGGAGGAAACAGAAGCGGTAGATGTTCGCTCCAAGGCGGTAACATTGGTGGTTTGCTCGGACGATATTTATTTACAGCGTCAAGTGTGTGCATTGGAGTCACGATTCAATATGCGTTGTGTTGTTGAATACGATTGTAATGTGCCTGCTACACTCAAACCTGATCAGTTGCGTTTAGTGGATCAGCGCGAACGAAATAACTTATCACCTGGTGGCGATAATTCTGAAATTGTTGTTTATCTCTTAACTGCATTATTAGAGTCTGAGTCAGTAGCTGAGACTACCCAGTCGCCAAGTGAAAATAGTTTATTTTGGCCCTTTTTTGACACGGACTTACAGCTTCTGTTGATGCATATGAGGGCACCGATGATCACTCAGGAAAATCCCCAATCACCTGCTTCTACTGAAATTGAGCCTTTCGATCTATCGATTTTGGTTGCCGATGATAGCCTGCCTAGTCAAATTGCCACACGGGTTATGTTGGAGCAGCTCGGTTGCGAAGTAACCTGCGCGAATGATGGTGAGCGCGCTCTGCAGCTGGCGCAAGAAGCTGCGTTTGATGTCTTGCTACTTGATGAACGTATGCCCGGTTTATTGGGCAGCGAGGTTGCCAGCATCTTGCATTCCGGTGACTCACCTAACAGAAACACTCCCAAAATTTCGCTTACCGGACTGACCGAGCCTGATGCCATTAGAGCATTGTTTGCGGCGGGTATTACCCATTATTTGGAGAAGCCGGTGAGCAAAGCCGCCCTGAAAAGTGTGTTAACTCAATTGCGCTCAATAACTGAGTGATATCTACTTTGGAGAAACCTATGCAGCCGTTAGCAGATAAAGCATTAATTCTTATTGGTTTTCAAAATGATTATTTCTCGCCCGATGGCATTCTCCACAAGGTGATAGAAGAGTCATCGCGGGTAACCGGCGTGGTGGAGAATACCGTGAATTTGTTGCGTAAAGCCGGGTCGGAATTTGGTTTGGTAGTGAATACACCCATTCACTTTACCGAGGATTACTCTGAGTTAAAAAAACCCATAGGCATACTCAAGGTTATTGCCGATGTGGGGGCTTTTAAAGAGGGCTCCTATGGTGCGGAAATTATCAATGAACTGACTGAGTTCGATGATTTTGTAAAAGTGATTCCCGGTAAGCGGGGCCTTAATGCATTCACCAACACCCAGTTGGCTCACAGTCTGCGTGAGGCTGGTATTAAAGAGTTGGTGATTGCCGGTACCGTGACCTCGATTTGCATTGACTCTACCGCACGCTCGGCGATTGATATGGGGTTTCAAGTCAGTGTTCTATCCGATTGCACTTCCAGTCGCACTACCTTTGAGCAGGATTTTTATTGTCAGGAAGTGTTTCCTCTCTACGCTCAAGTGATTCGCTCCCAGGAACTTATAGCGCCGCAGTAAGCTGCAGGCAAAAGGTGACTCTGTGTCAGATGATAGCCATAGCTCCACTAATCCCAGTGACGATTCCAGCGATGAATTGCAGGTGCAAATTCAGTACGCGCTGGTCGAGCGCTTAACCAGTAGTCAGCGTCGTCAGGCAAAATTACTGGAGCTATTGGATGAGTGTATTTTTGAGTGCGACGAACAGTTTAATTTGAGTTACGTCAATCTCGCTTGGGAGCGCCAGCTGGGTTATGCCCCCGAGGCACTCTTGGGCGTTTCACTCTGTGATTTTCTCGCCGAGGCTAAAAGCTCCGCCGAATTTGAAGAGTGTCTTGCCGAATTACAGGCCGGGCGCTCGGTAGAGTTGGAGTTGTTGGATTCTCAACAGCGACGCCATTGGTTTGAACTGCGCTTAACTGCCAATGATCAGGACGGCTATATCGGCTCCTTGTTTAATATTCAGCAACATAAGGACATGGAGGTACAGCTTAAAGAGCAGCAAGAATATGCCCACAGGCTGGCGTTGGTTGCCAGTCATACCAATAACATGGTGGTGATTACCGACCGCAAGGGCAGGATTGAATGGGTCAACCAAAGTTTTGAAACCCGCACCGGTTACTCCACTGCTGAGGTCATCGGGCGTCAGCCAGGTGCTTTTTTGCAGGGGCCGGATACCGATCAGGACACGGTTGAAAAAATGTCGGTGGCGATTCGCCAAGGTCGGGCATTTCAAGTAGAGATACTTAACTACGATCGATCCGGCAAGCCTTATTGGGTGGCAATAGATGTTTCACCTGTACTGGACGAAACCGGTAATGCGATACGTTTTATCGCGATTGAAACCGATATTACCCAGCGAGTTTTGGCCGAGCAAGCCGTTGCAGAAAGCGAATACAACTATCGCTCAGTAGTTGATCACATCCCCGATGTAGTGCTGCGCATGCTGCCCCATGGCGAACTGGTGTTTATTAATCAAGCCTGGCGACGTATGGTCGGCGCGGATGAAGATAGCTGTATGGGGGCTTGCATTACCGACTTTATGGATGCTGCTGATAGCGCCGAAGTGGAGCGGGCACTGGCCGAGTATCGCGGTGGCCGCCGCTCCAGCATGCGTTTGGACCTGCGCATGGCACACAGGGCTGGCAACCACACCTGGGTAGAAATGACCATGACGCCTGTTCTTGGCGGTGCGCGTGGAGCACTTACCGCCATAGCTGCCACCCTGGTGGATGTAGACGAGCGGGTGTCTACCGCCATCGCCTTGAAACAAGCCAAGTTACACGCTGAATCCCTCGCGTTGGCCAAAAGTCGCTTTATGGCCAATATCAGCCATGAAATACGCACGCCTTTAAATGCAGTCCTGGGTGCCGCCGATATATTGCGCGATACCGGCCTCAATCGCGAGCAGCTGCGTTTTACCGACATGATCAAAACCAGTGGCGACGCGCTGCTGAGTATCCTCGACGATGTGTTGACCTATTCCCGCTTTGAGGCGGGCGGTATAACCATTGAACAAAATCATTTTCATCTGGATGCCTGTCTGGAGGAGGCGATTGATATAGTCTCTGATGATGCCGTGCACAAAGGGCTGGCTTTGATTTTGGACATAGCACCCGATGTTCCGCTGGAGGTGATTGGCGATAAGGTGCGCCTGCGGCAGGTGATGATCAATTTGCTCACCAACGCGATTAAGTTTACCCCCCAAGGACAAATACTGGCGCGCGCGCGCACTTTGGTGCGGGCACCTAGCGTCGCTGCGCATTCTGCAGATTATTATGTGGAAATAAATGTGGAGGATACCGGCATAGGCATAGCCGCCGATAAATGCGAGCAGATGTTTCAGCCCTTTATCCAATCTGATACTTCAACCACGCGCGAGTTTGGCGGCAGCGGTTTAGGCTTGGCAATTTGTCGGCAGATTTGTGATGCGGCGGGGGGTAGTATTCAGGTGGAGTCAGAACCAGGTGTAGGCACGCGTTTCACCGTAGTTTTACCCTTGTCATTACCGCCTCAGCAGAATATTTCTGCACTGCCGCTATTGGCGCCAGAGCTGCAACCGGTGATCTGGGTATTGGGCGCGCGTAGCGCGTTGAATGAAGCCCTGGTGCATATGCTGGCGCGCTACAACTTGAGCTGTAAGGTATTTACCCGGGTTGATCAATTACCAGAGGTCAGTGCCAAACCCTTTGATGTATTAATTGCTACTGACCCGGCCGACGTCGCCCTGTGCCGCGCCTATATCAAACCTTTTACAGTGCCAGACAAAACCCCCTGTATCCTTACCCTCGACTTATGTGGACGCGGTCGCTTACAGCAAACCGGGCAGGAGTCGGAGCTGTTGTTGAATGGCCCCTTTAAACTGTCGCATTTTTTACGCGGCTTGGAAGCGATGGAGGATCTGCTTGTCGATGTTCAGCTGTATCACCCTCTGGTGCTAGATGCGCGCAATAAAGCCGTCACCCCTCACTCTGGTTACTTGGGTAATTGCGTGCTGGTGGTGGAAGACAACAAGCACAATCAGGTGATAGCGACCCAGTTTTTACAGCAGCGCGGCTGCCGGGTGGTAGTGGCAGAAGATGGGGCCATGGCGCTTAAGGTACTGCGCAATCAAAAAGTCGATTTGATATTGATGGATATTCAAATGCCGGTGATGGATGGCCTCACCGCGACCCAGCATATTCGCGCCAGCGTCGATGATTTCGCGCAGATACCGATTATCGCCGCAACCGCCAATGCAATTCACGGTGATCGCGAACGTTTTTTAGCGGCGGGCATGAACGACTACCTCACTAAGCCTATTGCGCGCAGTGAACTTAATCGCCTGCTGGATTTATATTTGCAACCTGAGCTGCCCAAGCTTGACGGTGAGACTTTGCTTGTGGAGGAACTGCCTGATACCGGGCCCAGTAAGTATGAGCGGCTGCGCTTGGCTCACACTCAGCTTCAGGCGTTTATTAAAAATTGATTTGTTTAGTAGTGTCGTTTGTAAAACCCCGCACAATAACTGGTTGTTATCGGTCAGTGGAGTCCGTTGCGGACTCACACTGAATGACTTTGCGTAGCGAGCGCCGACAGTCCCAGTTTTCGCATTCTTTTCAGTCTTTTCATTTCGCTTTGCAAATTGCAAATCCTT
Organism: Cellvibrio sp. ATLC23; assembly: GCF_057196725.1. Taxonomy (NCBI): domain Bacteria; kingdom Pseudomonadati; phylum Pseudomonadota; class Gammaproteobacteria; order Cellvibrionales; family Cellvibrionaceae; genus Cellvibrio; species Cellvibrio sp. ATLC23. The sequence continues at coordinate 26,189 of NZ_JBXUOS010000004.1, forward strand.
TTGCCAAAACTCTTCCCCTATACCATTAAAGGCTGCCGATAGCGCCTTAAAATAATTTATAAGTTATTGATTTATATAAATATAAATGTGTGCTTCGCATTCTGGCCGGAAAGCTGCAACAGTTCAGTGACTACTATTGAATGTCTCTCGAAAACGAGGATAGGAGCACAAGATGAAAGTAATACTGGGTTTACTGTTGCTAATGAGCTGGAGCTTAAGCCCAACTCTGGGTGCAGCTCAAAACACCATTAAAGGGTTGAAGTTTATTGAAACAGCGGATGGACACCAATCGAAAAGTACCCGTGAAGTGGTGCAGTGGACTCACTCGCGCATGGTGTTTAACAAGCCGTTAGAGCGAGTCGCAGTCGGTCAGGATGCCATACTTCAAGTAGAAGTATTGAACGGCAATGAAGTGTTGGCGCTGGCTAAAAAAGTCGGGCGCACCAGCATTATGGTCTGGTACAGCGATAAAACCTCAGAGACTTTTTTGTTTAGTGTGGTGGAAGATTTAAGTGTGTTGCGCCGCGCCTTGGTCGACATTCACCCTGCGGTGCGTTTGACCTTAGCGCCGGACCGGGAAGCATTAATTCTGCGCGGTCGAGTGCCGACCATAAAATATCGCCTCGCGGCAGAGGCCGCGGCGCGTCACTATTTAGACGCTGGCCAAGGTTCGCTTAATGCAGGTGTCATGCTGCAAACCCAAGCTGATATACCCACTAATCTGAGTAGCGCCTTGGCTGCGCTTAATGCGAACCCGCTGTTGCGGTTGAAGCAAGATAAGCGCGCAGGATCGGCTAAACGCGGGTCAAGCGCAGCCATTATCAATTTGATTCAAGTTGAGCAGTTGCCCTTGGATCTCACTGAAAAGGTGCGTAAAGCCATTAAAAATCTGGGTGGCCAATCGGTCACGGTGAGCCGTATTCAGCTGGGCGATATGCCTAGCGATGAAGTAGATACCTTGCTCTTGGGCGGGCAGGTAGAAACTCAGGTGGATTTGGTGCGGGTGTTGAATTTGGCCGCGCGTTTGTTTACCGGCGACTATGTGGATGCGAGCAAAAACACCGGTATGAACATTCTCGCTAATGAATCCGGTGGCTTGCTCGCCGGCGCTCAAAAGACGCGCGCGGCGAATCAAGCTGGTTTTGGGCAGCAAACGCAGAGCGGCGGTTTAAGCGGTAATAATCTGCGCAGTAATATCGGCCGCGCCAAGCTCCTGTCACTGGCCGGTGGCAGGCTCCTATCTACGATTGAAGTGCGCGATTTGCCCCAGGTGCGCGTTGCAGTGCAGATGTATGAGGTTAATCGTCGCAGCTTAAAACAGTGGCGCCCTGACTTTTCAGTAGTCACCAAGGGCTATGACAAAAGCGGCGGTATTTTTGGATTGGAGGGCGCCAATTCTCGCGCTGTGGGTGCCAGCCAGGTTGAAAATGCCATGCAAGTGCTGGGCGGTGCACTGGTCAATAATTTTCAGGTAGGTACAAGTGAGGTCGCCTTTGACTTGCTCTTTTCAATGCTAGAGCAGGCAGGTATTTCGCGCACCTTGTCGCGTCCGAATCTTACGGTGTTAGCCGGTGAGTCGGCAGTGTTTCGCGCCGGGGGCGAAGTACCAATTCCCACCGCCTATGCCGCCAGCGGTGTGACCAGTGATGCGGGCGGTGCTGCAGGGGTATTTAGTGGCACCCAGTTTAAATCCTTTGGGGTGCAGCTTGAGGTGCGTGCGATGGTGGATGAAAACGACCGTATCACCCTCGACCTGAGCCCTACGATCTCTATGCCGGACACATTGCTAACCCAACAGATTGCGGGCAGCACCGGGGCGGCGCTGAATTCGGCGGCGTTTAATGTGCGCAGCCTGAATACCTCTACCCGTTTGCGCGATGGTCAGCCGCTCATTATTGGTGGTTTAGTGAGCCGCGATACCAGTGACAACCGCGACTTTGTACCGGGCGCCAATCGCGTCCCACTCTTAGGCAAGCTAGCCGAGTCCAGCAGTGATTCCGACAATGAACGCGAGCTGATCATCATAGTGACACCCACTCTGGTACGTGAAGCTCGCCACGAGTTGGCCCTTTGGCAATTTCCATCGACCAGTCAGCTAATGCACTCCCAGCGCACCCGGACGCAACTAGCACGCTAATTCTTATTCAACTTATCGAGGTATATCGCCATGAACTTTCCGGTTGTTAGATATAGTCAAACTCTGCTGTCTTTTTGCATCTTATCCAGCGTTTTATTGATCACTGGCTGTGCCAATCAAGGGGCAAAAGACAGCTATGACCCCATGGGCAAACTGACCCAAACCCTAGCTGAGTATCAGGTGACAGAGGGCGAATTGAATTGTCATACGGCTCAGCAAGCCAGAGTAGATTGCGAGGGTTTGGCCAGTGCTTTGGCTGCCTTGAATTTGCAGTATCCCAACAATCAACGCATCGCCTTGAACGGCGCTATGGTGTACTTCGAACTGGGGCGTTATAACGATAGCCAGCTGCTTCTGGATCAATTGCTGGCGCAGCCTTACGCAAATGCAGAGGCTGCGGTATTGCGCAGTCAATTGGCGCTGATGGAGGGAAACTTTACCCTGGCCCGCAGTGTTATCCAGCGGCAGCTAGAGTGGGTGCCCGATCACCCTGAACTCTACGCCGCTCAAGCCGCTAGCTATTATCTGGAAGGGCGCTATGAGAAAGCGCGCGGTGCGCTGCGCGCTGCAGATCGTTTAGGCTTGGCCAGTTGGCGCACGAGTTATCACTTAGGTTTACTTTATGAGGCGCAGCAACAATGGCCCATGGCCTGCAGCCATTACACCAAGGTGCTGCAGCAGCAGCCCAATCACCGCGCGGCGGTGGGGCGCCTGTTGTTTTTAAGTGAACACAGCGAGTGTCGGGTACCACCTGCTGCGCGGCGCTTTGGTTAACCCTGCGGCCAGTGCTGCAAGCTAGTTAAAGCCTCCCTCTGCGGAGGCTTTTTTTATGGGCGAAGGGTATTTGGCTGCGCTGGTGGTGCGCACTCGCTGAGTCATTACCCAATGTTTGGATGCCAAGTTAACTACTTGGCTTGAACCCGCAACGGTTGTTAATGCTCGCGAGATTCAAATGGATTTTGCGCTTCGGAATTGCGTTGCAATTTGCAATTCATTCTGCTTTTGACGCCAATTCACAAGAGAGTATTAGCTCAGTACCAATCAATAAATGGTTTTTAGGTTAATCATAAGCTATTGATTATTAAAGAAAATAATAATTCATGTGAACTGCATCAAGTTTTTGGCACAGGCTTCGCAATAACTAACTCAGAGAGCGCAAACAGCAGACTTGCCAAGCGAATCTCTCTGTTAAGCCAAGTGTTAAATCCTAATGAACTATCCAATTAATTGATGAGGTAACAACTATGAAAACTTTCCCAAAAGCACAGCAAGCCAATCGTAAACAAGGCGGTTTCGTGATGACCTCTGAGTTGATCCTGCTCTCTACCACTCTGGTTGTGGGTTTGGTGATTGGCCTTACTACCATGCGCGATGCAGTGACATCGGAAATGGAAGATGTGGCTGAGGCAATTGGTTCACTCGATCAAAGCTACGCCTTTGACGGCATGATCAACGCCGAAGGCACTGCCGAGATCAGCGGTTCAGGCTTTATCGATGCGATTGATGTCAACAGCGGCGATGGCAAAACCTATGAATTTGTCGCTACCGACTTTCTTGAATCAGCTGCTGCGATTGGTACTGCTAGCACTGCAGGCGCATCGCCAAGTGGTAGTGATGGTAGTTTGAATTAGTGAGTTGGCACTAGCTGGTCGCGCGGCACAGGGTGCGCGGCCAGGGCGTGCGCTTACAGCAAGTCTTGTTTTAACTCAGTGGGGTGAACTATGAAACGTAAACTTAAAGGTGGAGCCACAGCAGCCATTGTGTTGTTTGTAACCTCGGGGATGCTGGCATCCCTATTGGGTCTGCGCCAATTTGATCGTTTGAACAGTGCGCCTACCTGGGTTGTTAATGCCGATATCACCTCGGGCGAGGTTATCCGTCCCGCGCATTTGAGCCAGCAACCACGGGATAAAGACTTTAGCTCAGGGAGTTTGCAAAACCCACGCGAGTTGATTGGTAAGCAGCTCGTCGTCAACAAAAAATCGGGCGATACGCTTAAGTCACATGAGTTAACAACACCTGTAAGAAAGACCCTGTCTCAGAGCGTTCCTGAGGGACGAGTGTTATTTACCCTGCGCCAACCCCAGGGTGGAATTCCTTATTCGCAACTGCATCGCGGTGATCGATTAGATGTAGTGGTACGTGGTCGCAGCGGTGTACGCACTGTCGCACGCGACATTCAGTTGATGGGCGTACTGCGTTCAGCGAGTGCCGCCCAACCCACAAAAGGAAAGGGTGTGATGAATTTATTAAAGCCTGGCAGCACTGCGAGTGGAGCGGGTTCAGGCAAGGTTTCTCTGGTCATGGCCGTACGCCCTGGCGATGTCTATCCGCTCGTCAGTATTGGTGAGCGGGAGTCAGTTGCGCTGGTCTTACACAGTGCCCATGACGTTGCCAAAGGTCTGACCCAAATAGTCGGCCCAATTAAAACCCATCGCGTAGTCGAAGTAGTCTCCGGGTTACAGCGTCACTCCATCAGCATTAAGCGTTAGCGACAGGTTATTGCGGCCTGTACATCACAATCTCCTATAGAGGTGCAGATTATGTTCGCCATTGACAGTTACTCCCCAATAAAACCCAGTCTGAGCGAGGTATCAAACTATACCTTTGAGCAACTACGGCAGCTGCGCCAGACCTTGCATAATCGTTTAATCGATAATTTAGAAGATGACAGCGTGCAGTCGCTTGGCAACGACATTGAGCTCACGGCTCGCCTTGAAGGCTTGATGGATGAATTGGTGTTATCAGAGCGCACCAAGTTAACCGCGGCAGAGCGCAAACGTCTGGCGCGCGAGGTGATAGAAGAGCTTAAAGGTATGGGGCCTATAGCCGAGTTGATGCTAGACGCTAGCATCACCGATATTTTGATTAATGGCCCCAGCGAAATATGGATCGACAAGCAGGGCGCTTTAACCAAAACCCCCCTGTCGTTTGATGACGATGCGCATTTGCGTCGTTTTTTAGAGCGTATTGTGGGGGCGCAAGGGCGGCAGTTGGATGCACGTCAGCCGATGGTGGATGCGCGCCTTCCTGATGGTAGCCGGCTGCATGCGGTGATTCCCCCATTGTGTGCGCTGGGGCCTGTGGTTTCTATTCGTCGCTTCCACAATGAGCGAGTGGATTCATCCATGCTGACTCAATCAGGTTTTATCAGCGTTGAGATGCTGCGCTTTTTAGAAATTGCGGTTACGGCCGGTATCAATATTGTTATTGCCGGCAGTGCCGGCTCGGGCAAAACCAGTTTACTCAATGTGATCTCTGGTTTTATTCCCGCCACTGAGCGAGTGGTTACCGTAGAAGAAACCGCCGAGCTACGTCTAAAGCATCCCCATGTGATTCCGCTGGAGGCACGCAACGTCAATAGTGAAGGTGCCGGTGCTGTATCCCTGCGCGATTTGGTGCGCACAGCACTGCGGATGCGCGCCGATCGCATTATTGTCGGCGAGGTGCGCGGGGAGGAGGTCTTGGACATGCTGCAGGCCATGAATGTGGGTCATGATGGCAGCCTGACTACCTTGCATGCTAACAGCCCACACGATGTTATCAGCCGCTTGGAGACCTTGGCGCAAATGGGCGAAAGCGCGATCTGCCGTGAAAGTATTGAGCAAATGATTACCTCCTCAGTTCAGTTAATTGTGCAGGTCATGCGCTTTCGCGACGGCAGTCGCCGTGTGGTGAGCATTAGCGAATTGGCCACCACCCAAGCGCGTTACGAAGTGCGTGAACTATTTCACTTTAAATCTGCAGGTGTAGATGCAGAACAGCGTATTCAGGGCTCTCATGCGGCTAATGGCAATGCCAGCTTTCTCACCGAACAAGTCGAGGCGAAAGGCTTCGATGCGCAAACCTTTGCGCGTTTGGCTCATGGTGAAAGCTAATGAAATGGTTAGAGTTGGGAGTCTTGGGTATTTGCTGCCTGTGCATGCTCTATGTTGTCTGGCATTGGTTAATTGCCCCATGGCTGAGTGATCAAGAAGAGCAGCACACCGACGCCCGCCTATTTGAATCACCCAAAACCTCAACCCTGGAGCGCTGGCTCCAGACCTTGGGGATTAGTCTGGCACCCTGGATGTTTGTCGTGGGTGTGCTGATGATCGCGGCCTTGGCATTCAGCCTTATGTTGACAGCCTTTCCTCGTCATCTTCCTGTCGCTTTTATTGCGTCACTGGGCGTAATACTCCTGTGTTTTTATGGTCTCGCTGATTTGGCGGCTTGGCGCTTGCGTCGCGTGGAAGTCGCCTTGGTCGATGCATTAGATACCATGCGTGCCAGTTTGCATGCCGGTTTGCCCGCGCGTCAGGCATTACAAACCGCTGCCCAGTCGGTACAGCAACCGCTGAAAGATGAGCTTAATGAGGTGCTGGCGCGTTTGGATCTAGGCTATAGCGCGGAGCGTGCGCTAGCGCGTTTGGCCAGCCGTTACAACACCGAAGGAACGCGTCTATTTGCGCAGGTGTTGATTGCGCGCCACCAAACCGGTAGCGATTTAGCCGCTATGCTTACCTCAGTGGCGCAGCTTATGCAGGAGCGCATTCGTCAGCGCATGACCATTGTCGGGCAGTTGTCGGGTACGCGCTACGCGGCCATTTTTTCAGGTTTGCTTCCCTATGCGGTGGTTCCGCTATTTTTATGGCAGGAGCCAGACTGGTTTCATGCGCTACTCAATCACCCCATGGGTGCCAGCTATCTTGCCGGCGCGCTCTTAATGCAAATACTGGGATTTTTGTGGTTGCGCAAAATTCTGAGGGTTAATGCATGAACAGTCCCATCTGGTTTGACCTGTTGCTGTTGCTGCTATTTGTCATCTCGGTAGCCATTTTTTTTCTACTGCAAACCGGGCGCTTGGATAGCACTGAGCAAGACGCAGATAGCCTGGCGCAAAATGCAACTAGTCCAATAATAAAACCTACCGGCTTGGCAAATTGGTCGCTTTATCCACGGCAGTTGGTGCGTCAATCGGGCTTACCTATTTTAAAAAGCCGAGTGCTCTATTGGGCCTTAAAATTTACCAGCGCTGTCTTGGCTGTGCTCTTAATGCTTGAACTACCAGAGCAATCATTACCTCCCGCACTCATCCTTGGGGCAATCGCTTTAGCTTTTTTTGGCACGGATTTCTGGTTGCTTTTACGTCGGCAGAACCGTCGCGCAAAAATTGAAAACTCGCTCGAATTTTTTGTCAGTTTGATTATTGTCTACCTTAATTCGGGCTTTAACTTAACCGGCGCTTTTCGCCACGCGGCGCAATATGGCTTGCAGCCAGATAACCCACTGGGAATGGAAGTGATGTTGATGGCGCGCGAATTGGAATCCGGGCGTGAACGCCAAACCGCGTTTGCTGACTTGGCAGCACGTACTGGCGTTAAGGGCTTGGCGCGTTTGGCCAGCATCATTCAAGTGGGGGTAGGTATAGGCGCGCCAGTCTCCGATGGTTTGCGCTCTCATTTGGAAGTACTGCAGTTGCAGCGCCGTCAGCAAGACACGGCGCGAGTTAATCGCAAGTCGCTGGAGACCATGGTGCCCATGTTGTTGGTGTGTTTTCCCATGTTTTTAGTCTTGGTGTTTTTCCCCGCCGCAATCCAAATTTTAGAGGTGCTCCAGCTGCTGGGCGAAAGTCTGTAAGCGGTTATGGCATTTTAAAATTCACCCATCAGGAGCCTTAGCTATGAAGGCAGTCACCCGGTCGGACTTGAGCCGTTGTTACCCTCAGCACCAGCAGGGTTTTGTGCTCACCTTGGAGTTGATTTTAATTACCACCATCTTACTGTTGGGGTCTATTGTCGGCATTGTGGCTATTCGCGATGCCTTGATTAAACATAAATTTAATCAAGGTACGAGTGAAATGTTGGTGAGTGATGGCAATAATCGGGTGCTGGGCAAAGTACTGGGTTTTGATGAGCACGAGGCGCCGCTAATTCCCTATGTGGATCGCAGTTTGCCGCCGTTGGCGCCCGATCCTGCCCATCGCAATTATCGCGCGCTGATTGGTATTCGCGATGACCGCTTTACCAGCCGCGAACCGCTTTATTACGAGGGCCCCAATTGTGCGGGCGACCCCTGTATTAAAGTGGCCAGCGATGAAGTAAGCGATAGCCGCGGTACCGATGGTATTCGTGCTACCGGCGCGGTGAGTTATATCTATGCCTTACAGGGCGGGCCAACCTATGGCATAGGTCGCTCTGCCGACGGTATACGCGGTGATTTGTTTCGCTCGACCCCCGCAGCTTGCCCCATAGCTCCAGCCTCAATTCAATCTCGTTATCTATCCCAAAAAGTTGTCAACGGCAGCCCTTGCGAAGCGTTCTCTCTCAGTGCGGAAGACGCTGATACCAGTTGTTTGGTCAGTGTTAACCCGGGTTCTATTCCTGCACCGCTACAGCCAGAGGAAACAGCCGTAAGCTGTGCGAGCTGCCCCAGCGGTTTTGAGTCCCAGGGCGACGTGCTCGATCGCTATCAAAAAGATGTTAAAAAGTCTGCCAAGGATGCGTTAAGTATCCTCGGGCTCAATAAAGTCAATATCACCCTGGGCGATATATGCTGCCCGGAGGGAAGCCAATTGAGCGAAGAGAGCGATTTGGCCAGTGCGCTGACCTATGCCGCTATCGACGAGGCTTTGACACAAGTCGGCGTTGATCTCTCGTCCAATTCGGCGGCGATAGAAACCTTGGCTGTGATTGGCATAACGCCGGGCCCTATTCAGTGTTCTGCTAGTATTAGTCTACGTGCGGCTGAGCCGGTTCTGGATCCCAATGATCCGGCCCGAAATACGCTGGATCAATTCGTCGCACCCTTCAAACTCAATTTACCGCCTACGCAATCTAATGCGGATGATCAATGGGTTTATATTCCGCCCGATGGTGAAGGCAATTAGGGATAGAACTATGAAAGTAGCCCAGCCCACAGCTAATGAAACGCAACGTTTAGCCGCATTGCTGGCCTTGGAGTTGTTGGATACACCCGCAGAGGAGCGCTTTGATCATATTACCCGCTTTGTACAGGCTTACTTTTCCGTTCCCATAGCGCTCATCAGTTTGGTGGATAAAAATCGGCAATGGTTTAAATCCAAGCAGGGTTTAGATGTTTGTGAAACCGATCGCGCCAGTTCTTTTTGTGGTCATGCAATTCAAAATGACGAAGTCTTTGTGGTAGAAAACGCCTTGTTGGATGAGCGTTTTGCCGATAATCCATTAGTGGTAGACGGTCCGCGCATTCGTTTTTATGCCGGTTACCCGCTCACCACTGGCGATGGCTTACACATTGGCACTCTGTGCATCATCGATACCGAGCCGCGTGCGTTTGATCAGCAGGCCAGAAATCATTTGCGCGATTTTGGTTTTATGGTTGAAGCCCAAATTCGGCAGCGCAGCGATGAGCTGGCTTTGAATAAAACATCTCCCATGGGCGGCATCATAAGCCGCTGGGCCAATGGATATGGTGTTAAAGACCGGCGCCTTGTTGCCCTAGGCCTGGTCGTAACTACTCTGGCATTGATGTTGGGCTTGGCATGGTTATTTGAGCATCCAACCGAGACAGGGTTGTTTGGGGGCGCGCACTATGGTCTTTTTGCTCTAGTAGGCTTGCTGCTCTCGGGAATCATTTATTTTTTATTGTGCCTGCCCGAGCACTTGCGCCGCCATCTGCAGGCTTCACACACAGCACAAATACGCAGCGAGATGCGCTTTCACGATGCGATAGAAGCGCTCACCGATGGCTTTGTAATTTTCGATGCCCAGCGGCGCCTGGTGTTATACAACGACAACTTTCTTAAACTCTATAAGCCGCTAACCCCAGCCATGAAGCTGGGTGTCACTTATGAAGCCTTGCGCGAATATGCGCGTGCAACTGGCTTTATCCAAACCCCTGCTCCCGGGGAGCTTGATACCCCACCTCCACGTGTAGGCACCCGCGATGTGCAGTTGGCCGATGGCCGCTGGCACCGTATTGTCGAGCGCCCCATGCACGACGGCGGCACTGTGGGGTTTCACAGTGACATTACCGATTTAAAAAACAGAGAACAGGAACTGCGCGCGGCCACGCAGCTGGCAGAAACAGCGAATCGCGCTAAAACCCAATTTTTAGCCAATGTAAGCCATGAGGTGCGCACACCTCTGAATGCTATTCTCGGTTTGATGGAAGTCATTTTGGAGGATCAGACGCTACAATCACAGCAGCGCTTTTATATGAGTACTGTGCAAGAGTCAGCGGATTGTTTGCTGAAAATTTTGAACGACATTCTCGATGCCAGCAAAATGGAAGCGGGAATGCTCAACCTCAAGTTGGCCCCGTTTGATCTACAGGCAACCTTGTTGGCCGTTGCCCAGCTAATGGCCAAAAGCGCGGAGTGCAAAGGCCTGACGCTAGTTACCGAATTCTCACCCGCTACTCAGACTTGGTTGGTGGGTGACGCTGGCCGAATTCGCCAGGTGTTAGTCAATTTGATATCTAATGCCGTTAAGTTTACCGAGGCGGGCAGTGTTACTCTGCGTGCCAGTTGCCGCCCACAAACGGCACAGCAAGTGGTCCTGTGTGTCGAGGTAATAGATACGGGTATAGGGATTAAACCTGAGGCGATTGCCGATTTATTTAAGCCTTTTACCCAGATTGAATCTAATTGCCAAAAGAGTCATGACGGTACCGGCTTGGGCTTGTCGATTTGTGCGCATTTGGTGGAATTAATGGATGGCGAAATCGAGCTAGAGAGCGAGCAGGGAAAAGGCAGCCACGTACGTTTACTGCTACCACTAAGGGTCCAAGCCCCTGAGACCGAACCACAGCCATTAGTGAGCCAAGAGCAAAACAACCAGCGCCCTTTACGTATTTTGCTGGCAGATGATGGCGAGGCCAATCAGGTGGTGATTCGCGCTATGTTGAGTGATACCCCCCATCAATTGGATACCGCTAACGATGGCAGTGAAGCGTTAGACGCCATGGGTAAGGCTGACTATGATCTCATTTTAATGGACATCTATATGCCCACAATGGATGGTGTTACGGCAGCTCAACGGATTCGTGAAACTCACAGCACCCCTATAGTTGCTATCACGGCGAATGCCATGGAGGGAGATCGCGATCGCTTTATTGCCGCCGGTATGAATGCATATCTTGCCAAGCCCCTCGACAAACAGCAGCTGCTCACCACTATTGCACGGCTTACCGCCTAGCATTCTCGTTTTAAACGGCATTTTGAATGTCTGTTAACTTGCATTGCAAATTGCATTGCAAATTGCGAATCGTTCTGCGGGGTTTAGGTGCCACCCAATCGTTCCATAAAAAATCTATTAATAACAGAGAGTTAGCGAGAGTTTTTTGGGGTTGTGTGATTGGCGTACAACTTGCGTTAACAGAGTTGTCGCTTTCACATTACGCACTATGGAGCAACCCATGAACAGTTTTCAGCAGCAGGTAGTGGTAGAAGATATAGATGAATCCCATTGGAAGGGATTGAGTGAGATTATCGATCAGGCCTTAAAACATCAGCATTTCAGCATGGTCTATCAGCCGTTGTTATCGCTGGAAACCAGTAAGGTTGTAGGCTTTGAGGCGCTTACCCGCTGCCAGTCCCCCGAGTTTGGTTTTATCTCTCCTGAGCATTTCATTCCCCATGCCGAGCAGTCTGGTCGCATTATTGAACTGGGCGACTGGATATTTCAGCAAACCCTGCTGGACTTAAAACGGATGCAGCAAAACGGCCTTGAAGGCATTTGTATGTCGATTAATGTATCGCCCGTACAAATTGCGTCGAGCGATGTGTTTGAGCGCTTAATGTCGCTTATCGACCAGCTGGAGATCGATCCATCTTGTGTCAAAGTCGAATTAACCGAAACGGCGCTTATTCACAATCCGCAAGCCATAGCCCGCGTATTTGATGCCTTTAAACAAGAGGGTGTGCAGGTTTGGGTCGATGATTTTGGTACTGGTTTCGCTTCATTGAGCTTACTGCGCAAATTCAGTATTGATGGGTTAAAAATCGATAAAAGTTTTGTCGATGGCATAGCGACTAACAATGATGACTTCACTCTTTGCAGCGCCATTATTGCAATGGCCCAGCGCTTGGGGTTGCACATAGTGGCGGAGGGAGTAGAAGACGAGACTCAACTGCAAATCCTCAATCAGCTAGGCTGTAATCTGGTGCAGGGATATTTACTGGGTCGTCCTGCTACTTTAGAGAAAAACCTGCAGCTCTGGGCGATGAACGCATTACGTCGCAGAGTCAATTCTTAAAGGGAGCCTAACAAATGCTTTTGGCATCACTTCAATCCTTACCACAAGCTGATATGAAATATGTGGACTCTGCTGTTTTAACATCGATGAGTGAGGAATTAGGTGCGGATGTGTGCCAGCAGCTATTAAGTTTATTTGTCACTGAATTAAGTGATCTCTCTGCTCAACTGGCTTTAGCACTAGCAGAAAAAAACCTTACAGCTATAGGTGATATCACCCACATATTAAAAAATTCAGCTGCACTCTATGGTGCTAACGCGTTGGCCGTCAGTGCGCGCGAATTGAATGATGACTTGCAGCAAGCACCGGCCCAAATTATCCAAGCGGCAAACCTAGTGCAAGGTCTTGTGGGTGCTTCCTTGACGGCTTATCAGCGGCTTATCGACTCAGCTGCAGCAACAGAATCAGGAGTATTGAAATAATGGAAACCAAAGAGCAGGCGTTAATTTATGTGGTGGAGGATAGTCTTTCCAGCGGTGCTCTCTACGTGAGTCATCTCACTCGCGCGGGCTATCAAGCCCATCACTTTATCGATGGGCATTCGGCGCTAGTAGCCATCAAAGAACAAATGCCGGATGTGATATTGCAAGACGTTTGCCTGCCGGATATCAGCGGTCTAGACGTCTTGGAATTTGTGAATCGTCAAACCACACCTGCGCAAGTCATTATGATTACCTCCAATAGTTCGATTGATGTCGCTGTTGACGCAATGCGTTTGGGTGGATTTGATTTTATCGAAAAGCCTTTTTCCGCTGAGCGGATGCTCACCTCGGTCAGCAGCGCGCTCAAACAAAAAACACTCGATAGTAAAACTCCCAATGATGCAATTACGTCTGAAGGCGAATTACAGCGGGTGAATTTTTTGGGCGAATCCCTTGCCATGCAGACAGTGTTTAGATTATTAACTAGCGCTGCGCGCAGTAAAGCCAGTGTTTTTGTTACCGGTGAAAGTGGTACGGGTAAAGAAGTCTGTGCACTAACCCTGCACCAAAGTGGTGGGCGCAGCAATGGCCCTTTTATGGCGATTAACTGTGCCGCTATTCCCCCGGATTTATTTGAGTCAGAATTTTTTGGCCATGTAAAAGGTGCTTTTAGCGGGGCTTTTGCTGACCGCAAAGGCGCTGTTGAAGTTGCTCATGGCGGCACTTTATTCTTAGATGAAATTTGCGAAATGGAGTTGAACCTGCAGGCAAAGTTATTGCGTTTTTTACAGACAGGTACATTTTCGCGCGTCGGTAGTAGTGAAGTGCAACTCAGCGATGTGCGCATTGTGTGCGCCACAAATCGCAATCCTGCTGCAGAAGTGGGAGAAGGGCGTTTTCGTGAAGACCTTTTTTATCGGCTAAATGTTATTCCCGTACAACTTCCACCATTGCGCGAACGTGGTAGCGATGTGCTCTTATTGGCGCGCGCCATTCTTCAAGAAAAATCCCTCGCAAATAACAAAAATTTCAAGGGGTTTTCACCCGAAGTGGAAACCTTATTCCAGCAATACGATTGGCCGGGTAATATCCGCGAGTTACAAAATGTAATTGAGAATATGGTGGTGATTAATGAGGGGGAATTTATGACCCTCAATATGTTGCCAGAGAGTTTTAATTCACATCAAAAACAGCTACCCATACCCAAGTCGCTAAATGCAAATGTTCCCATAGTGGAAACGAAAAATCTTCGCCCGGAAGACATTCAACCGCTATCCGTTGTTGAGCGTCGAACTATTGAGGCAGCTATTGATTCTTGCGAGGGTAACATACCGCTGGCTGCAGCTTATTTGGGGATCAGCGCCTCTACAATTTATCGAAAAATGAAATCTTGGTGATGTCTCGGAAATTTGACTTTGGTTATGTAGTGAAAGGGTTAGCTCTTTAGCTCTTCGATAGCGCTCGCACCCAATGATTAATGTAGGAACTACCGCACTGGCTTATTCGTCAACCAAACAAAATCATAGGGTTGCAATACCAAATCCTTATGTTGATCTATGTATTGAATGCCGCTGTTTAGATCAGTCCAGGTTTCCATGCTGATGAGATTGATGCTGCTGAGCGGTATGGTGACTGTTTCGTTAGTGACGTTGTGAATGCAAAAAACACTCTGGGTGCGTTTAGGGTTTTGCCGCCAAAAACCAAATACTTGATCACCAAGGTGCAGGGTGAATTGTGTGGCATTCGGATGAAATGCGCTTTGTTTACACCTTATCCCCAGCAGGCGCCGCTGTTCGGCAAAAACTTTGTGGTGATGGCTGGCTTCGTCATCTAATTTATTGCGCAGCTCATCGAGCTCCCATTTAAAACGATTGATGGTGCGATTTTGACCCGAGTGCTCTATGCCTTCGTAGTAATTATTAGTTGCCAGCAAGCTGTGAATGTAAAACGCAGGAATTCCTTCAATCGACATCATAATCGCGTGGGCGCAGATAAAACGTTTGAATTGCCATTGATCCGGGCCGAATTGCGTGCCTTGCATTGCATCAAAATAAGTGATGTTAATTTCGTAGGGTTTTACTTGACCAAGGGCAGTGGAGCGCCAGGAAACTCGCCCGCCAAAATTCTGCATGCTGTTAACCAGCGTTCCTATCTCTTCATCGCTTAATTGTCCTTCCACTGGGCGCAGACCTATGCCGTCGTGTGAGGCGAGAAAATTAAAATAAAAAGTGCCGTCCTGTGCGGGCGGCATACTCATTTGCCAGCGTTTTAAATACTGGCTATTGCCGGTGACCATGGCGTGCAACACGAGAGGCGGCAAGGAAAAGTTATAAACCGCGTGAGCTTCGTTAGCGTTGCCTAAGTAACTCAGGTTTTCGTGATTGGGAATGTTCGTTTCGGTGATGATAATGGCGTTGGGATTCTGGTGTTCAATCAGGCTGCGCAGCAAGCGCACTATCTCATGGGTTTTGGGGTGATTGATGCTGCTATTGCCAACTTCTTTCCACACAAACGCCACCGCGTCTAAACGAAAAGTGCGCACGCCTTTGTCCAAATAAAATTTAATGGTGCGTACAATTTCAATTAGTACTTTAGGGTTGGCGAAATTTAAATCCACCTGATCGTGGCTGAAGGTGCACCATACATGTTTAGTGCCTTCAAGGGTTTCCACTTCGCGCAGCAAGGGCGAGGTGCGCGGGCGCACTACCATGCTTAAATCGTCGTTCGGGGAGGCTTCAAAAAAATAATCCTTCCCCGGGTATTTGCAGTTTTTAAAATTATCGAACCAAAGGCTGCGACTTGAGCAGTGGTTGACCACTAGGTCACTCATAAGATTACACTGCGCTGCTAGGGCTTCTATATCCTCCCAATCGCCCAAGCTTTGGTTGACCTGTAAATAATCGATAACGGAGAAACCATCATCGGAACTGTAAGGAAAAAAAGGCAGTATATGCACACCATTAATGACGCTTTTTAGTTCCTGCTCATAAAAGGTTTTCAGTGTTTCAAGTGGCGGTTCGCCTTCGCGTTTAATTGAATCGCCGTAGGTGATGACAAAGGCATCGCGCTGATCCCATGCGCTTTCGTGATTTAAGGGTTTAAGGCAGTGCGCATCCAATCCCATTACATCGATTAGTTCGGCGGCAATGGCTGCATGATCGAGTTCCGGGTAAATAAATTGCAAGTGTGTTTCGATAATAAACTTTAATTCATTTTGTATCCGCGTCGACATAATTAAGTGTCCTGTTGGTCAGTACTCTATTGGTCAGTGCCTATGAGTTAGCGTCCAAATTCTTTCATGTCGTCGTCAACTGCCTGATGTATGGACGATAAAACATCGGGAAAGGCGCTTCTCACTCGGCTCCAGCTGGGCACAAAGGGTTTTTCCATTGGGTTTTCTAAAAAGCTTTTTCCTGCATGCAAAATATTACGTGCGAAGAGCTCGACGGCTTTTTCTTCGCTGTGAATATCGAATTGCAAACCATTCATGCGGGCATCGTTATGATAGGTTTCCACAAAATCGAGTGCGATTCTGAAATAGGTCGCTTTAATTGAGCGAAATGTCTCCGTTGAAAAAATAACGCCGTTGGTGGCCAATTTTCGAAACAGGGCTTTGCTTATGTCGATCGACATTTTGGAGAGACCTTTTTCGGCATCCTCCGGGCTTAATTCTTGATGCTTGTGATCGTAGGTGTCGGCGATGTCGGCTTGGCACAAGCGATTGTTGGCGTAGTTGCGGTTCATCTCCGAGAGCACACCAATTTCCAAGCCCCAATCGCTGGGGATGCGGATATCGGTCATTACATCGGCGCGAAAGGAAAATTCTCCGGCTAAGGGGTAGCGAAAACTATCGATAAAATCGAGGTAAGGGGAGTGGCCAATGGTGCGCATGAGTGCGCGAATTAATGGCGTGACTAATAAACGGCTTACGCGGCCATGAATTTTGGAGTTGGCGACGCGCGAGTAATAGCCTTTGCAAAATTCATAATTGAAATTGGGGTTGGCGACCGGATAGAGCAAACGCGCCAATAGGGATTTGTTGTAAGTCAGAATATCGCAATCGTGCAGTGCAATGGATTCCGCCTTGCCGGATGCAAGGGTGTAGCCCATGCAGTACCACACATTACGCCCTTTACCTGCCTCCATCGGCGCAAGGCCTTCGCTTTTTAGTTGCGCATCAATTTTTCTTAAACGTGGCCCATCATTCCATAGCACTTTAAAGTTTTGGTTTAAGGGTTTAAAAAATTCCAATGCATGTTTGTATTCTGCTTCACTGGCGCGATCCAGACCAATCACTATTTCATCCAAGTAATCAACTGTGGATAATTCTTTGACTATGTTGACTAATGCATCGCCTTCCAGCTCGGAAAAAAGCGATGGTAAAATCAGCCCCATAGGGCGGGTTTTGGCAAAAGTTTTTAGTTCTTTCTCCATGTCAGAAAGTGGACGCTGCGATAAATTGTGCAGCGTAGTGATAATCCCGTTTTGATAAAAATCGCCCATAATAAACTCCTGATTATTGTAAGATTTTTTGAATCGCTTCATGCCAACCGGCTGGGCCGTAGGCGGCGGTATAAATTGGCGGCACGGCGCATTGGTGAGCTGGAAATTCGTGCGCGGGGGAGCGTACAAAAACGGGATGATCCGCAATTTGCAGCATATCCAAGTCGTTGTAGCTGTCGCCCAAGCAAATCAATTGTGCGTTAGAAAAATTCGGCAGTTGTTGGCGTAAGGCGAGTAGTGCAGTGCCTTTATCGCTCTTGCCTAAAACATGAATAAAGCGGCCTCCGCGTAGGGTTTTTAATTGGTGTTTACTTAGTTCGTTTGAAAAGGCAGAAAAGTTTTCCTCGCTGTCTTGCCACAGAATGGGTTCGGAGAATTGGCGCTCTTTTGCTAGCGCCGCTTTATCTTGCGCAAGGCCAGTGTGTTGCATTACCTCTGTCACCGACCAATCTCTAAAACCTTCAAACTGCCAGTTATGTTGTGTGCGTAATTGGTGTAGCAAATGAGTAATTGCCGTTACTTCTGCACCGAGTACTAATCGCGAAAACTCACCATTGTAAGGTTTTAAAAAACGGGCAGCAGGTGAGGCGACAGGTGCGTAAATGGCCGAGCCATTTTCAACAATAAACGGTGCATCTAGGTTTAATTCTTGTTGCAGTGCATGAACCTCAGCGAGTGTTTTGCTGGTATTGATCACAATCATGCTGCCGCTAGCGTGAAGCATGTCAATGCTAGTTTTTGCGGCTGCCCAAGAGTAGTTGTCGTGATCGAGCAATGTGCCATCCAGATCAGTGGCAACTAAAAATTTTTTATGGTGCGGATTAGTCATAATCTTGCCTTGGTGATGAAGCGAGTAATCTCGTGTTCTGCATTTAGTGTTAACACCCAATTTGCCTGTGCTGGCAAGGTGTTTAAGCAGTGACGAGTGAGCCGCTCAAAGTGTGACACAAAGCGACGCACGCTGGTTTCATCTAATAATCTTGCTGCTTGCTCCGGATTTTTTGCTTGCCAGTTGGCAATCAGTTTTTGTTCTTGCAGCCAGCGCCAGGCGTAAACACAATCAAATGATGGTGCTTGCAACACCACCAAACGCTGTATTTTTTTAAACAATGCGGGGTAGCTAGAGGCGAGCGCATGGTTAACGTAGCGGCGCCATACGCATTCTGGATCTTCATCTTGTTCGAGGCGGTTGATGGGCGGGTTAAGTGCGCTTTCATCTTGCGCCGCGCAACCAACACACCATCCTTCAAATAAAATCACATCGACCTTACCGGTGACTTTATCCCATTGTTCTGGAGGAAAACGGTCGTCGATGGCTTTATTAAAGCGTGGCACCAACATGCTTTCATTTGCGCCGAGTTTGCACAGTGCATCAATCGTATTGATGGCGAGTTCTACATCGTGGGTGCCGGGAACGCCGCGCGTTTGCAGCAGAGGATGAATGGTCTCAGCAAGCATTTGTCGCTCGCTGTGGCGCAGATAAAAGTCATCCAGTGACAGTTCAATGCAGCGCAATACAAAATTTTCCTCCAGTAGGATTTTAATAAATTGTGCTAGCGTGCTTTTGCCGCTGCCTTGTGAGCCTTGTATGCCTAAAATCAAGGGTTGCTCGCTGCACTCTGCTGCGATGGCATGGGTAAGCGGTAGATACCACTCGCTCACACTGCTTCTAAACTCTGGGGGTAATCCGTTTGCGGCAATCAGTTTGTCTAGCTTGGCAAGGTTCATAATGGCTCCATTCTGCGCAATTAAGCTGATCTGGAGTGTTTTTCGCACCAAACCAGTGCGACTTTCTGGTCTGAGATAGTGAAAAACCTATAATCGTCAAGAAACTTTGGACACTAAATATAAAATTGCAATTATTGAACCAAAATGGGGCTAACTTGTAATTAATTGTAGCGCATTGGATTGTGAGGCGGCGCTCAGTCAAATTTCTTCTACACTGTACCAGTAGCCATGGGCGCTGTTAATTGCACCAACGCTTTATCCAATAATCTATAAAATTTATTCAGTTCAACATCAATTGCATGGATGGTTTTATGTATGTCGCGTGATCAGCAGCAGTTATTCGTAGCGGATGATGAATCATCCGTATGGAATCCATTACAAGTGGATGCCTATGCGGATTATCTCGCGAAGTTGTCAATTACCAATCCGGTTGTAGCTGTGGAAAATATCCTGACCTTGGATGGTGAGTTGCTGCTGGCTCGGTCTGAGTTGCTCAATCAGCAAAGCATCGCGAAGCTAAAAAATAAAATACTTGCCCGCCCACTGGCCAATTCAATTCAAATTACTACTTTGATTTCCGCTGAAGATTTACTTCAGCATCTACTCGGCATTATTCGGTCTACGGAATACTTCCAATCATTGGCCGAGCGCAAACATCCGCTCAGTTCACTTGAGCCAGTGTGTGCGATGCTGTCGCGTTTGCCATTGGTGCAACAATTTTTGACCGTGATGGCTGCACAAATGCCGGATTTATATCAGCGCACTTTGTGTGTGAGTTTGTGGTCGCTGTATATCGCGCAAGAAATGCGCTTACCGGTACAGGATGCGAGTGATGTGTTTTGGGCGGCACTGGTTCACGATGTGGGTATGTTGCATATTGATCCACACATTCTTAACAAAACCGATGAGCTGAGTGCAGATGAATGGGCTCATGTGCAAAGCCATGTGGATATTTCTAACAAAATATTAATGATGGTTCCTGAGTTGTCACCCGCAACTATTACCGCTGTAGCGGAGCATCATGAGCGCTGTGACGGCACTGGCTATCCTTTTGCAAAAGTTGAAAGTGAACTTTCTCTATTGGGGCAGGTGCTCGCCGTTGCCGATGCGATGGTGGGTATTTATTTCAATCGCTTTAAAGCGCAGGGGCGCCGCTGGCGCGAGGTGATTCCGGTGTTGGAAATGAACCGCGCCGCATATTTGTATCGCAGTTGTGAAATTGTTGCGGCGATGATTTTGCGCAGCGAGTTGCCCCTGCCAAATGTGGTAAGTGGCAGTGGTGTGCCCGAATTTGCCGAGCGAATGCTGCAACAAAATCTGCATTTGCAAAATTGGTTTATGCACTTGCGCGATTGTTTAACTTCAGTGGGTTACACCCATGGCGATAGAAAATTGCACGCGTTGCAAAACGTTGTGCTGCATATCGCCACCACTTTTAAAGGCAGTTTGTTATTTAAAGAAGATTTGCGTGAGTCGCTTGAATCTATGGCGAGCGAAGAGGCGCACAGCATTAGCCAAGTAGTGGCTGATGCATCGCTAATGCAACAGGAGATGGCGTTTCATTTACAGCGCCTGAGCCGAATGATGCAAATGTATGTGATGTCCGGTGAAAGTAAAGACCCCAAAATTGCCCGCCGTTTAAAAGACGGGCTTGGGGAAATTAGCGGCTTTATTCGGTAAATCCGCGCATCTATTTTTTATTGTTGATGCCAAAACGGCTGGCCGATAGTGGGTGTGCTCGGGCTGGCGGTTTGGCGTTTTTGCATTAATCCTGCTTTATAGGCTTTTCTTCCTGCATCAATTGCATCGCCAAAGGCTTCCGCCATCATCGGTGGGTTGTGCGCTTTGGCCACGGCGGTGTTTAATAAAATCCCATCGAACCCCATTTCCATCGCCTCGGTTGCTTGTGATGGTGCGCCCAAGCCTGCATCGATAATCATGGGTACATCTTTAATGCGTTCGCGCAGGGTGCGTAAGCTGTAGCGATTTAATAAGCCCTGGCCGGTACCGATGGGGGCGCCCCAAGGCATTAATACTTCACAGCCGACATCGAGCAAACGCTTGCACAGGATTAAATCATCGGTGCAGTAAGGTAATACCTTAAAACCTTTTTTGATCAAGATTTCGGATGCTTCTACTAAACCAAACGGATCGGGTTGCAGGTTGTAATCGTCACCGACAACTTCCAGCTTTATCCAATCAGTGTTGAAAATTTCGCGCGACATTTCCGCGAGTGTCACCGCTTCTTTTACTGATTTACAACCGGCGGTATTGGGTAGCAAACGGCAACCGCTCTCTTGAATGTATTGCCAAATGGCATCGCCATCGCGATTGGCCGGGTTCTGGCGGCGCAGGCCGAGGGTGACGATTTCGCAGCGCGATTGAATGATGGAGTCGCGCATTAATTGTGGCGATGCGTAGAGTGCGGTGCCCAATAAAAAACGGCTGGAAAATGTTTCGCCGTAGAGTGTGAAATCTTTTTCTGGTTTGTGATAACTCATATCAACCTCCACCCACCGGTTTGACTATATCGATTTGATCGCCGTTGCATAATGCGCGCTCGGTATAGGTTGAGCGGGGTACAAATTCGCCGTTGATCGCCACAGCGATTTTACTGTCGCCATAGTCCCATTGTTGTAATGCATCGCTGAGCAGCGTATTGGCAGCCAGTGTTTTTTTTTCGTTGTTTACACTCAGTTCAATTGTCATAGTTTGGTATTTTCTAGTGCGAGTTTAACTGGGCAGAAAAAATCGGTTCCGGTTTGTTGAGAATATGTGCCAACACATTTTCAACTACAGCGGGTGCGAGTAAATAGCCGTGGCGGAATAATCCGTTGGCGGTGATCAAGCCATCTTGCACCGCCACTTTGGGTAAGTTATCCATAAACGCGGGGCGCAAGTTGGTATCCATTTCAATAATGCGCGCTTCCGCGAATGCGGGCGATAGTGTGTAGAGCGCACTGCTTAATTCCAAACTGGATTGAATCGTCACCGGCGAGCGATCTTCACTTTCAATTTGCGTTGCGCCGATAATAAAACGGTGATTGGGTTTAGGTACCACATACAACTGGTAGCGCGGGTGCATCAAACGCACCGGGCGTTGCAATTGAATTTCTTTGGTTTCTACATGCAGGGTTTCACCGCGCACACCGCGCAAATTGCGTAGCTGTTTCTTTGCGCCCAAGCCGCGACAATCAATTACCAAATCAAAATGTTCTGCGCCGCTGTCGGTTAGGATTTTTCCGGGAAACACATCAGCCGGTGTGTGGGCGCGGACATTAATCCCTACGGCGATAATTTCATCGCCCAGCAAGCGTAAAAATTCGCGGTTGTTAACATGGCCTTCGTCGGCCAGAAAAAGTCCGCGGTGGAAATGGCTGTGCAAATCGGGTTCGAGTTGGTGAATTTCCTGCTGATTCAGCTGTTGGTAGCCAGTACAACCAGGCAACACAAAACCTAATTCCCGCGCAAATTGATCCAGCTCGCTAGTGTCCTGCTGGTGTGCAACAACAAGGCTGCCGTTATTAAAAAACAGCGGTGTGTCGGTTGCCGGTAATTGTACCAACCATGCGGGCCATTGCTGCAGAGCGTAAATGCCCATGCGGTAAACATCCGCATCTGACACTACTGCTTCGCTCAGGGGGGCAACCATTCCCGCTGCAGTGAACGCGGCGGCGCGGTTACTTTGCGGTGTATCGGGTGTAAAACTGCCCGCGTCAAATAGCGTGACTTGAATGCCAGCTTTTTGCAGTTGCCAGGCGAGCAAACGCCCGAGCAAACCGGCACCGGCGATAGCAACTGTTTGGGGATGTTGGTTAGTCACATTGCCTCGGAATTTTGAGGCGGAGGGCAGGGAATAGCCGCAGCTATAAGTACCTTGTTCCCTCCGCAGGTATTAGCCTGTTCAGGTTCTACGGATTGGGCCGAACCCATCTCAGCCTTCGTGTAGACAATGTCTACCAAGGCGCTCCGACAAGAAAGTGGCCAATATACTGGCCATGAATTTACTTCGCAATCTATCTCAGATTTTTAAATGAGTAGATACGCTGTTTATTTGCTAATGGACTCTACCCGACACACAAATTCCCCCTGCGCGACACGGGCATTGACAGTGGTCCCCGGCATTACCTGATTGCTGTTGGTGATGACTTTGTGGGTTTGCGCATCGGTAATCAAGCCATAACCGCGCTCAAGTGTACTGAGTGGGTTGAGTGTATTTAACATGCGCACCGCCTCGCCCACGCTTTTTTGCTTGCGCTCAAGCAAACGATATTGCGCGGTTTGCAAGCGTTGATGTTGCGCTGCAATGCGCTCTTGCAGTTGGTGCAAGCGCACTTGTGGATGGTGCGCCTGCTGGCGAATCTCTAGTTGCCGAATGCGATTTTTATAATCACTCAGCAGCTGTTTGATGTGATTTTTCAAGCGCAGCTCAAGATTATCCAACCGCTGCGACTGCTGTTCCAATCGCTCACGGGGGTGCCGCAAGCGCTGACGCAAATTGTGTAAGTGCCGCTGCCATTGCTGCAGCCGGCGCAACATGGCCTCTTCAAGCAATACTTCAAAACCGATAAATTTATCCAGCCAGTCATCGCCATCGGGTACTAGCAGCTCAGCGGCGGCTGAAGGTGTTGGTGCACGCAGATCGGCGACAAAATCGGCGATGGTGAAATCTACTTCATGGCCAACGGCGCTAACAATCGGCAGCTCGCTGTTAAAAATCGCACGGGCGACTATTTCTTCGTTGAATGACCAAAGGTCTTCCATCGAGCCACCACCACGGGTGAGCAGTAGTACATCAAACAAACCGGCGCGATTGGCGAGCTCAATTGCCTTCACAATTTGTGGGGCAGATTCTTTACCTTGTACCGCAACGGGGATGACCGTGACGGGAATTCCAGGGAAGCGGCGCTCCAGTACGCTCAATACATCGTGAATTGCGGCACCGGTTGGCGAGGTGATAACACCTATATGTTTGGGTAAATTGGGCAGGGCTTTTTTGTGCGCTTCGTTAAATAATCCCTCTTGCGATAGCTTATGTTTGAGTTCATCAAACGCGCGCTGCAGGGCGCCGCTACCGGCTTCCTCCATGTGTTCGGCGATAATTTGGTAGTCGCCACGTCCCTCATACAGGCTGACGCGCGCGCGCAAGAGCACATGTTGCCCCTGCTGGGGTTTGAAACGCACCAGCATATTGCGGTTGCGGAACATGCAGCAGCGCACTTGGGCCTGGTCATCTTTAAGGGTGAAGTACCAGTGGCCGGAGGAGGGAATGGAGACGTTGGAAAGCTCGCCCTCTACCCACAATAGGGGCAAATGGGTTTCCAATAGCTGTCGCGCCGAGCGGTTAAGCTGGCTGACACTGAATATCTCGCGCTCGGGGGTTTTGCTAAACAGATCGGTAGTCATGGCCGCATTCTAGGGGATGATGGCGCGAGGGGCTAGCCTCAGCTTTGCCCTTAAACACTAGATGTTGTGGTTTTTGGTTTACCAGAGGCCTCCAAGTCGCTATAATTTCGCGTTTATTTTTCCCCTGCTTTGAGGTTGGTTGGTATGTTGCGGATTGCTGAAGAAGCCCTCACGTTTGACGATGTTTTGCTGGTGCCCGGTTATTCCGATGTGACCCCCAAAGACGTGTCTCTGAAAACCCAGTTGACGCGCAAAATTCAATTGAATATTCCACTTATCTCAGCGGCGATGGATACAGTGACCGAATCGCGCCTTGCGATTGCAATCGCACAGGAAGGCGGTATAGGCATCATCCACAAAAGCATGACCATTGAGCAGCAAGCGGCTGAAGTGCGCGCGGTTAAGAAGTTCGAAGCCGGTGTAGTAAAAGACCCAATCACTATCGATGCCAGCGCGACTATTCGCGACCTGATCGCGTTGACCCGCAAAAACAATATCTCTGGTGTGCCAGTGCTGAGCAAAGGCGATTTGGTTGGTATTGTGACAGGCCGCGATGTGCGTTTTGAAACCAATCTTGATGCCAGCGTTTCCAGCATCATGACGCCAAAAGAGCAATTGGTTACCGTTAAAGAAGGTGTGTCTGCCGAAGAAGTACGCAACCTGCTGCATAAGCACCGTATCGAAAAAGTGTTGGTAGTTAACGATGCATTTGAATTGCGCGGGTTGATTACCGTAAAGGACATCAATAAAGCTGAAAAATACCCCAGCGCGTCCAAAGACCCTGAAGGTCGTTTGCGTGTAGGTGCGAGTGTTGGCACCAGCCGTGATACCGATGCTCGTGTAGATGCCTTGGTTGAAGCTGGCGTAGATGTACTGGTGGTGGATACTGCCCACGGCCACTCCAAAAATGTATTGGATCGTGTCCGTGCGATCAAAACCAAATACCCTGATGTGCAAGTGATTGGCGGCAATATCGCGACCGGTGCCGCAGCGCTCGCACTGGTGGAAGCCGGTGCAGATGCGGTAAAAGTGGGGATCGGCCCAGGTTCAATCTGTACTACTCGTATCGTCAGCGGTGTTGGTGTTCCGCAAATTTCTGCCATCGCCAACGTGGTTGCAGCATTAAAAGGTACTGGTGTACCCGCAATTGCCGACGGAGGTATTCGCTACTCTGGTGACATCGCCAAAGCAATCGTTGCCGGTGCACACGCGGTGATGATGGGGTCCATGTTTGCTGGTACTGAAGAAGCGCCGGGCGAAGTAGAGTTGTATCAAGGCCGTACTTATAAAGCCTATCGCGGCATGGGTTCGCTGGGAGCCATGGCGCAAACTTCAGGTTCTAGCGACCGCTACTTCCAGGATGCAAGCCAAGGCGCAGAAAAATTGGTACCGGAAGGTATTGAAGGCCGCGTACCTTACAAAGGTTCATTAACCGCCATAGTTCACCAAATGATGGGCGGTGTGCGTTCAGCCATGGGCTACACCGGCTGCTCAGATTTGGAAGCCATGCGCACCAAGCCTGAATTTGTACGCGTAACGTCCGCCGGTATGGGGGAAAGTCATGTGCACGATGTGCAGATTACTAAAGAAGCTCCTAATTACCCTGTCGGTGGCGGCCGTTAATTTTTGTGCTTGGGCGCGTTAAAAAAACTCGGGTAATACCCGAGTTTTTCATTTAAGCAGAATTCATTTTTCGTTTTTATTTATCACTCTATTTTTTATTTGAGCAGGAACCAGCATGTCTCACGATATTCACGCACAGCGAATCCTTATTCTCGATTTTGGTTCACAGTACACCCAATTGATTGCGCGCCGCGTGCGTGAGATTGGTGTTTTTTCTGAAATTCGTGCTTGGGATATGGGCGAGGAGGAAATTCGCGCATACAATCCAAAGGGCATTATTCTCGCCGGCGGCCCTGAGTCTGTGCATGAACTGAACTCTCCGCGCGCACCAGAAGTTGTGTTTACTTTGGGTGTTCCGGTGTTTGGCATTTGCTACGGCATGCAAACCATGGCCGAGCAAATGGGCGGCGCAGTTGAAGGCTCTAATGTGCGTGAATTTGGTTACGCACAAGTGAAGGTTCTGGGTGACAGTGCGATCTTTAAAGATATTAAAGATCATGTGGATCATGATGGTAATGCATTGCTGGATGTGTGGATGAGTCACGGCGACAAAGTGACTAAAATGCCCGCCGGTTTTGAAGTGCTTGCATCGACACCATCCTGCCCGATTGCCGGTATGTACAACGAAGCGAAAAAATTCTACGGCGTACAGTTCCACCCTGAAGTGACTCACACCTTACAAGGTCAACGCATTTTTGAACATTTTGTTTTGCAATTGTGTGCCTGTGAGCCACTGTGGACTCCGGCGAATATTGTTGAAGATGCAATTAACAAAGTGCGCGAACAAGTTGGTGGCGACAAAGTATTGCTCGGTCTTTCTGGTGGCGTGGATTCATCAGTCGTTGCCGCGTTGCTGCACAAAGCCATCGGTTCACAGCTCACCTGTGTATTTGTAGACAATGGTTTGCTGCGCAAAAATGAAGGCGACCAAGTGATGGATATGTTCGCCAAAAACATGGGTGTAACGGTTATCCGCGCCGATGCGCAAGATCAATTTTTAAATAAATTGAAAGGCGAAAACGATCCAGAGAAAAAACGCAAAATTATCGGCGGCACCTTTATCGATGTGTTTGATGCAGAAGCCACCAAACTAAAAGATGTGAAATGGCTGGCACAAGGTACGATTTACCCTGATGTTATCGAATCTGCCGCCGCTAAAACCGGTAAGGCACACGTAATTAAATCGCACCACAATGTGGGCGGTTTGCCCGAGGATATGGCCTTCAAACTGGTTGAGCCACTGCGCGAATTATTTAAAGACGAAGTGCGCAAAATCGGGTTGGAATTAGGCCTGCCTTATGACATGGTCTATCGCCATCCGTTCCCCGGCCCAGGCTTGGGTGTACGCATTCTCGGTGAAGTGAAAAAAGAATACGCTGATATCCTGCGCGAAGCTGATGCAATCTTTCTAGAAGAATTACATGCAGCAGGTTGGTATCACAAAACATCACAAGCATTTGCTGTATTCCTGCCAGTGAAATCCGTTGGTGTAGTGGGTGATGGCCGCCGTTACGAGTGGGTAATCTCCCTGCGCGCAGTAGAAACCGTCGACTTTATGACCGCCCGCTGGGCGCACTTGCCATACGATTTATTGGAGAAAGTCTCTGGTCGTATCATTAATGAAATTTCTGGTGTGTCACGCGTTTGTTACGATGTATCTAGCAAGCCGCCAGCGACGATTGAATGGGAATAACCTAGTGCAAGTTTTAACGGCGGTTCATAACCCAGCGTAACTGCTGGGTTTTTCATAGCAAAGCGATGAGATAGCGATATGCCTGATGTGTTGAAGTTCAAGTCCCGACTGTACGGTGGTTTTTTTCTGACAATCGCGCTATCGCTTAGCTGCCTTGCTCCAGTGAGTTTTGCTCAATCGCAGCAGAGTGAAACCAGTGTGCACAGCCAGGCTACAGCGTCTTTTTCATCAGG
Source organism: Cellvibrio sp. ATLC23 (assembly GCF_057196725.1). NCBI lineage: Bacteria > Pseudomonadati > Pseudomonadota > Gammaproteobacteria > Cellvibrionales > Cellvibrionaceae > Cellvibrio > Cellvibrio sp. ATLC23. The sequence goes on from NZ_JBXUOS010000004.1 coordinate 54,152, forward strand.
GGCTAATTCATCAGTCGCTTTTAGTTCTTCTGGCGCAGCCAGTTCAACAGCTGCATCGATTTCAGTTTTATCGGAAGTGGTTGATGCGAGCATCAATACTGCTTCTGCTAGTACATCTTCAAGTGTCTCTGTAAGCGTTAGTCGTAGCGCCATTAGTGAATTAGCAGCAGCTGAATCGTCGGATGCGGTTAAATCCAAGACAGGGCAGTTATCTTCAGAGTTATCAAGTTCTGTATCAATTAGGTCGGCAGCATCGAGTGAGGCGAGCAGCTCCAGCATAAATTCTGCGCAAGATTTAACTACGTCAACTGCGTTCAATATCGACGCAGTATCAAACGAAACCAGCGATAGTTCGCCAGTCGAGCCCCTGTCCTTTTCCAAGTTTCTGTTAGGGCGTGAAGTAAAGCCCAATAGCTCGGTGCGTTTAACCTGGAATTCAGAAACCGCAGTAGGTGGTTTTAGTGAAAAGACGCCCGTGCTGGTTGTTAATGGCGCAACACCGGGAAAAACCTTGTGTATGACGGCGGCTATTCATGGCGATGAATTAAATGGCATTGAAATGATTCGCCGGGTAATTTTTAATATTGATCCAGCCAAATTGACCGGCACTATTATTGGTGTGCCCGTCGCTAATATTATGGGTTTCCGCCGCAACTCCCGTTATCTGCCCGACCGCCGCGATTGGAATCGTTATTTTCCCGGTAATACTCACGGCAGTTCTGCATCGCGTTTGGCGCACTCCTTTTTTAGTCAAATTATTCTGCAGTGCGATGCATTAATCGATTTACATACTGGCTCTTTTCATCGCACCAATTTGCCGCAATTGCGCGCCGATTTATCAGATGAAAGTGTTGCGCGACTCGCGCAAAATTTTGGTGTCATTGCAGTCTTAAACGGCCGCGGCAACCCTAACTCATTGCGCGCAGCAGCGGTGCGTGCAGGCATTCCTGCAATAACACTTGAAGCAGGTGAGCCTATGGCCATGCAGAGTGATGTGGTTGAGGAGGGTGTAAATGCCATTAATACCTTGCTTGCGAAAACAGGTATGTACGGCAAAAAACCGCGCTGGACTCGTATCGCCCCAGTCTATTATCGCTCAGCCTGGGTTCGCGCGAATCAAAGCGGGATTTTGTTTAGCAAAGCAGCGTTGGGTCAACGCGTAAAAGAAGAAGAAATTCTCGGCACCGTTACCGATCCCATCACCAATGCCCGCACCACAATCCGATCGCCTTACAACGGCAGAATTATCGGCATGGCTTTGGATCAAGTTGTGCTGCCTGGTTTTGCCGCTTATCACATAGGAATACAAACACCAGAAGCAATTCTTATTGAAGAAAGCCAGCTTAACAGCGAAACATCCGAAATAGATGAAGAGGATGGCGATGATTCAGGCGTGGACTCAACCGATGAAATGGGTGAGCCAGAAACTGGGGTGAGTAAGGCTCAAGATCGAATGGCGGATGAGTGATATAATACCATTCCTATTTATTTTTTAGGTTCCAAGTAATTTTTTCAGTTTCGATAATGTCATAATTGTTTGCACTTTCACTAAATTAATTCTGGCGGGATTATGCGAATAAGTTCAAGCGGTACCTCATCGCTAAAACGCAAGTTCGCATAGGTAGCGCAATCGTCAGGATGAACCTTTTTGATTGTGTCACGTTCGCAGCTGACAGTGATTTTTACTTCAGGTTCCGCTGGTGCTGTGATGGATTGTGCAAGAATATTGCCCTGATGCGGATTTTCAATCACACGCTTTTCAAGCTTTCGCTCAAGCTATTTTTTCAAATCGATCAACACGATTTTTGAGTTGATAAGCTTCATCTCGTAATAAAACATTTTCCATTGCCACAAAATAGTAGCCTGATGCATGAAGAGTGTTGTCTGCTTGATCGCTCTTGTTAATGCGCGGATGAAATCAAAGTTGTTAAAAAAATCAGCGGGCGAAAATCGTTTATAGCGTTTCTTTTTTTGATTTCAATACCATCGAGCCACAAGCGCAAAGCAATCCAATCTAATTCTATTTTTACAGTATCAGTGGCGGTGCGACTAAATTGGCCTTGCTCCAACCGCTTGCACCAAATGCAGTAGCCAAACCCATCAAAATAGTTTGTTTTTCATTGGTGTCGTTATTCTAGAAATGCAGATCTCATGGTTTCATAGGGCGAGATTTGAGATTGCTTATAAATTTTCGCAGTCACTTTTTAAGCTAAAAAGGTTTGCCTATTTTGCAGTCAGGCTGTATCTTTGGCGCCGTTTTTGCACTAGGGCGAGTTGCCTATTTGATTTCGACGTCCATTTGCTGTTGATCGCAGTTTTATGTTTTCCAAAGTAGTGATGCCCCCCTAATTTTTCAGATTGACCCCTAGGGCTGTCGAGCCCATGCATGTTCAGGAGCTAGCCGTTAATGATTAACTTTCTTATAAAAACACGCGAAAACAAAGCAACAGTCATTCGCTTACTAATTATATTGTGTCTTTTGTTAGGAATGAGGTCATTCGCCCAGACTGCGCCGTCTACTCCAGGTATTTGGAGCTCCCAAACCAATGGTGTAGTAACTATTCATTGGAGTACTCCGTCTGGAACTGTCACAAGATATACATTATCTGAAGACGCTGGAAGCAGGGAGTATGAGTTTGGTGTAGGTACAAATAGTTTCAAGCCCAGCATTACCGGTAATGGAATATGGTATTCAATTAGAGCTTGTAGTGGAGCGAGTTCTAGTAGCTGTAGTCCATATTCGTCGTATCTTCCCGTTAACATTCCACCCGCATCCTCAAGCGCCCCTCCATCACCGAGTAGCTCACCAAAATCCAGTTCCCCTAGTAGTGTTCCACCTGTTAGCTCGTCGAGTATTGCGACACAACCTGCTCCCTCCCCGCTCGCATCAGCCGCATTGGAGACAGATAGCATCAATAACCGGTTTACAATTAGTTGGTCGAATGTTTCTGCGTATAAGTTTGAGCTGCAATACAGTGGTGCTGCGGAGACTCATCAGGTAGGTGCAACTTGGTATGTTGGACCTACCTTGTCGTCGGGTACATCAACGACAGTCGCAAAATCAAGTGTCACCGATTTTGTTTATTATCAGTGGCGTGTAAGAGCGTGCAACAGCAGTAATGTTTGTTCCGCTTGGACTACCACGCGCAAGAAAGCATTTCCTGCGATCTCTGTTGCTTCGGCCACGAGCTTGTTATCGCCAGTAATGGGTGCCACCGAGCCGCTCTTACCTTGTTTTAGTTGGAAACTGGATCCTAATGCGCTGGATGCAACAATCACTGTCAGTACAACGACAGATTTTCCTGAAAAGCGTTGGCAATTAAGTGTGGGTAAAGATGCAGAGGCAGCCTGCTTTAATTCAAATTGGCTAACCAAAGGTGCATACCCAGAAGAAATTGGTAATCCGATTCTGGTAAATGGTGCGACTTACTATTGGCGCGTAGTGACCACTATGGCTAGTGGCCTTGCGTTTACTGAAACGCGCAGCTTCAAAGCCAGTTCTGCAGCACAGGCTGCACCCGCACAACCAGCATTTGCAAATTTGGAAGCGGATAGCGCAAATAATTTGTTTAAGATTAATTGGGATGCTGTTCCTGCCTATAAATATGAGCTGCAATATTCAGGATCGGAACCGACAAATACATCTGCCAGTCAATCAAGCGTCGCACCGACTCAACTTACCGCTGGTGGCACTCAGGGGTGGGGGCAATTCTTTATTCAGTCTATTACCGCCACAGGCGGAACATTAAAATTGAATAATGCTGATGGTGTAGCAGGTGCCATCGGTGTTGCAGGCCGTGGAACAACAGCGGCAATTGATGATGAAATTCAAAATGGAGAAGCTCTCACGTTAACGCTTGATGCTCCAGTAAGTGATGCCAGTTTTGGTTTCGCTAAGCTTGACTATAATGTTTCGGCAGGTCATCAGGTAGGGGTGTGGATTGCATTTTTAAACGGCGTTGAGGTTGGACGAAGTGAATTCCAACCAACGGATGCAACACGTACAGGTATAGTTCAAGTAAAAAACAGGAGTGGCAATTTTATCGCATTTGATCAGATTCGTTTTGAGGCAATTAAACCTGGTTCTGATTATGTGGTTACATCATTTTCTGCGTTACGTGGTGCAGTTAATGCTGGCTCATTGGAGGCCCATTGGTATGCCGGTCCCACGTTGTATTCGGGGGCATCGACATCAATAGCCAAAGCAAGTGTTACTGATTTTGATATTTACCGGTGGCGGGTGCGTGCGTGTAATAGTGGCAATGCTTGTTCTGCTTGGACCGAGACGACAGCGAGGTCCTTTGGCTCGTCTAATACTATCAGTCCCCCAATTCCGATCTTAACTGTTATCGATGCTGATCAAGATTGCTTCTACATCATTAATTTTAATGCACCGTTAGATGTTCCTGCTAACTACATCTACGAGCTGTATGAAAGAAAATTACCCTCTACTGCATGGCAGCAAATTGTTGCTCGCAGCCGTTCGAGGGGAAATATTCCACCATTCACACTCTATTCAGACGGTGACACGTTAAACAACCGACATTTACAGGGTGGAGCATACGAGTTCCGCGCGCGCGTTTGTGAAGATGGGACTGAGAAATGCGGTGCTTATTCGACTATTTTGCCGGTCAACACCAGTACCTCATGCAGTAGTGTTGCTATGCCGATTGTTAAATTTGAGCCGTTAATTACTACAGCTGTAGTAGGCCAAGATAACGTATTGAGTGTAAGCGCAACAACACCACAAGGAACTATTACTCAAGTAAGTTTTTATGCTGGTGGGGAATTAATAGGTATAGATAGTAGCTATCCTTTTTCGATTAATTGGAGGCCAACAACCGAAGGCTCTACGCATATTGAAGCGATTGCCGAGACCAGTGTGGGTGGAACGGCTAGTACGCATTATAAATTTGTCACTATCGTTGCCACTTCCACAGTCAATATAACTGGAATGACTGCGAGTTATTCCGCAAGTCCTCACGGCTTAAAAATCTCATGGTCTCAGGTGACTAACGCTACTCGTTACGAAGTCGTACGTAGTGTTGACGGTGGTGCTACGTGGGATAACCGTTATTCCGATTCGGCTACTCATTTCGTTGATACCGAGATAGAAAATCATCCAGGCGCCATTTATTACAGAGTTCGTGCCTGCAGCAGTGCATGCTCAGCATGGTCAACATCCCCAGCCGTTCAATAAGGAGTCAGAATAATGAAATGGAACAGCCTAAAGAAAAAAAATTTCCTTGCTTTGAGTGTGGTCGCCCTTGTTTCAGTTGCTGATGTGTATGCACAAAATAATGAAAGCGATATTGCTCTCAAATCTAGCAATATCAATCAAAACTCTAGCGAAAACACTTCTGATTCAAGCGATATCACTCTCAATTTATCAGATAGCTATGACTTTAAAACCATAAACGGGGTAGCTGGAAGACTACAGGCTCACGATAACGATCTTATGGGAGATCTGATCGATAAAAAAACCGGTAGTATGACCCTTGAGCACATAGATATCTCCTTGTCTGGAAACTCCGGTTTAGAAGTAGCCCTTCGCCGTAAATTTAATCAAGGTTCTAATTCTCTTTACCAGCAAGCTTTTGGTAACTGGGTGCTTGATTTGCCAAAGGCTTATGAAAGTTTTGGTGTTAGCGATCGAACAGTGTTACCTGAGTTCAACGGTGGATGTGAGCAAAAAAGTGTTCAGCATCGCGGCGATACGGTCATTGAAGGCGCTTACTTTGCTATTAATGATCATTCTAGCGGTACTGTCCTGCATATCCCGGGAAAAGGTGTAAGTGAAGGGCAAACAGGTCTATCAGATCCTAAGACAGATTGGATTCGTGGCGCACAGGAGCTAGATTACGCTGGTCGCTGTGCAGCGGTATCTATTGCGCCCGATGGAACCAAATATAAATTTGGTCGCCAAGTGTTTCGTTATGCGCCCCCAATGTCGTTACCATATCGATTCAGCTATTCTAGTGGCGGGGTAGCAGGAGGCTCGGGCTGGCATTGGGCTAGCATGGAAAAGAAATATTCCGTCTTGCTCGTCACAGAAGTAGTGGATGTGCACGGTAACTGGGTGCGCTATGAATATACCGACGATAGTCTGCGCCCAGAGCTCAGAAAGATATACAGCAATGATGGTCGAGAAATTGCTCTGCAGTACAGTAATGACCCTGTTATTGGGGCGCGAAACTCACGAGCAGTAACTCATATTACCGCCAATAATCGAACGTGGAATTACGAGTATTCATCTTCTACTAATGCAGTATTGAGCAAGGTTACGTTGCCGGATGGTCGATACTGGGATCTTAAGATTGGAGAGCAGGGTATGAAAGCCCTCTCATTGGAGCCCTATCTTCATTGGAATTGTGTGCCTAGTGATTATTCATTTTCAATAAAACACCCGGATGGTGCTGTAGGAACCTTTACTTTGCGTGAGACGCGGCACTTGAAGAGTGCACGATCCCGTTTGACAGTTGACGGCACAGATCTAACGCCAATGAATATTGGCGAGCCGACGGTCACAGATTTTAATATCTGCATAAGTGGGTATCAAACAAATGCTCAAGAGCCTCGTGAAGGTATGCCTTTTTACCGACTCATGTCGTTGGTAGAGAAAAAAATTTCTGGGCCAAACATCCAAGATGCAATTTGGAAATTTGAATACCGTGGTTACGCCGATGGCGGTGAGAATGACGATTGGAATAATATTGATCAAACTTGGTCAAAAGTAACTGAACCAGATGGCACTTCTCGTACCTATACTTATCAGGCGATTGGGCTTGATCATGGATTATTGAAAAGTACGGATGTAGTTGCACCAGATGGAGCAACAGAAACATTTACCTATGATTATGACCTCAGCCAAAAAGCTGTAATTTGTAACAACGGTGGGTTTGAAGAGGAGATATCTGGAATATGCCTCCTGTACACTAAACGCCCGACAATAAAAACCACTCACATACGAAATGGTGTTGCATATACAACGGAGCAAGAATTCCTAAAAGCAAATGACGGAACTTTTTTTGATTATGGACGCCCTAACAAAATCACTAAATACAGCACACTCCAATCTGAGCAGCGAATTACTGACGTTGAATACTGGCACAACCCAGCGGCCAATATTATCGGCCTACCCAAGCGTGCATTAAAAAATGGTAAAGAGTTTGTTTACTACGAATACAACGACAAAGGCCAACCGGAGTATGTCAATAAGTTCGGTAAGCTTTGGAATTCCTATACCTATCATGATGATGGGGCAGATGGTAAAGATAACGGCAACCTGCATACCGTTACCGATCCTTTGCTTCATAGCGCGACTTTAACTGACTATTACCGCGGGCAACCACGGCATATTACGCGTCGTGACGGCACCACTCTTGAGCGCACCGTCGATGATAACGGTTGGGTGACCAGTGAAACCAATGCACGCGGTTTCACCACAACCTATGGTTATACCCCCGCTGGTTGGATGAACCGCATAACACCACCAAGCCCGTGGGAAGCGACCAATATCACTTACCATAATCTCGGCACAGAAAACTTTTATCGCAGCATCCGCAGTGGCACCAAAGAAATTGTGGAGTGGTATGACAGCATGTTGCGCTTGACGAGAGAAGGGCAACAGGCGCTCTCGGGTGGAGGGCTATCTACCTATACCACCACTGGGTATGACGCTATGGGCCGGCAGACATTTGTCTCGCTGCCGTCTTATTCACTTAACCCCACCGAAGGAACCACCACCACTTACGATGGCCTTGGTCGCGTAACGGGTACATCGCAAAACTTTGGCAAGATGGCCAAGACTTTCATTGAGTATTTGCCGAGCAATAAAGTACTTTCTCGCGATCCGCTAAATAATGAAACTATCACTGAACGCTCTGGTTACGGTTCACCGGACGATGGTCAGGCGATATTCATCGATCAGCCCGAAGATGTGAATACCGCGATGAGCTATGACATTTACGGCAATATCTTAACCGCACGCCAGTTCGGTAATAGTAGTGCTATTAATGCCGATAGCACCCAAACCTGGAAGTACAACGACCGCCTCCAACCTTGTATACAGCATGTGCCGGAAACAGGCTACAAAGTATTTAAGTACGATGCGGCGGATCAGGTAAAACAATATGCTGAAGGGCTTACCACCATCAATATGAATGAGTGCCCTGACTTTGATACGCAAGCCGTTCCATCGAGCGGCCGCATCACTATGGCTTACGACGAGCTAGGTCGCACTAAATCGGTCGATTACCCTGATGCAACGCCAGATGTTTATATTGATTACGATGCTAACGGCAATGTAACGCGCAACCTTCGTGGCACTACCGTATGGAATTATGTTTACGATAATCTCGACCATTTAATGCAGGAAACATTAAGTGTAGATACCCGCACTTATGCATTGGGTTATCAATACAACACTATGGGTAATCTGCAGCGCCGTACCTTGCCTTCAGGTCGCGTGATTGATTTTAACTACAACGGTTTAGGGCAGATGACCCAAGTAGCGAGCAACAACAAAATCTACGCGAGTGATTTTACGTACCATGTAAATGGCCTGATTGCCAATATGCGCTACGGTAATGGCCATGCATTCGCCCAAACATTAAATGCGAACCAACAACCAAAGCATTTAACTTCGCAATTTGGACTAGTGAAAGCATTGGATTTGGATTACGACTACGACGTACGTGGCCAAGTTACTAGCATCATCGATGGTACCTTTATTAATGGTAGCCGTAATCGCAGCATGACTTATGATGATCTCGGTCGCTTAAAAACAGCAAACGGGGCTTGGGGCACAGGTTCCTTCACCTATGATTCGTTGGGTAATTTACACACCAAACGGTTGGGGAGTCGTTTAGTTACGGTTAACTATGACACGACGAGTAACCGCGCAACCCAGAGCACCGATACCGCCGGTACACTTCGCACAATAGATTATGACACCCGTGGAAACGTCACCCAATTAGGCGCCCTAAACTTCGTTTACGACAAAGCCAATCAACCCACCACAGTTACCGGCAGCTCCGGTGGCACTTACACCTACGACGGAAATTTCAAGCGGGTAAAAGTGAATGTGGATGGCAAAGTCATTTATAACGTCTTCGACGCAGCTGGCTCTTTAGTGCATGTGGATGAAGTGGTAGGCGGTACCGCCGATGTTCAGGTATGTTTTACAGATTGCGCAAAAGTGGCGGTCTTAGGGCCACAAACTACCGACTATATTAACGCGGGCAACGTATCCGTACGTTTGGAAAATAATCAGCCCACCTATATGCACAATGACCTGCTCGGTTCACCGGTAGCCGCTACCGATGCCTTTGGTATGGTCATCTGGCAAGAGCATTACACGCCCTATGGCGAGAAGTGGCAGCGCGCTGCCGCTAATGATGACCAGGGTAGTTTTACGGGACATATTGCGGATAGTGCGACTGGCTTAACCTATATGCAGGCTAGATATTATGATCCGGTGATAGGAAGGTTTTTGTCGAATGATCCGGTGGGGTTTGCACCGAGTAGACCGGAGTATTTTAATCGGTATGCTTATGTGGGAAATGATCCGGTGAATTATGTAGACCCTGCTGGCACCAACAGAATGAGGCCACCACTGCCCGGTGAAATCAGAAGGGATAATAAATTTGCTGAAATTGTTGGGGAAAAAATAGCAAAAGCTTTACCTGATGGGGCGACAAAGGATTTTGTTCAGCGAGGTGTAGATGGTTTAAAGGCTATCAACAAGACCGCTGATAGAGCTGCAGCACAGACGAATAGTCTAAAAATTTCAGATCAGAAGCAAAACGCGCATGTGGCTGGCACAAAAGAAAATGCTCGAAGAAATGAGAGTGGAACGCCAACATCAACATTCGATGATAGAAAAACAGCGGACCGATTGACCACTGATACGGTCGCGACAGGCACAGCAACTACTGATGCTAACGGTACTACAACGTATAGAAAAGATTATGGTGAACGAGTTGGAACAGGTCCGAACGGTGGAGACCAGACTCAAGTCAAAGTTCATCAGGACAGTAAAGGGGTTTGTCATGGGCATCCGTGCGGGCCCGAATCTTAGGAGGTTAAATGTCTGATTTTGATGAGCAGTTGTGTCACAAGTTACCGTTGAATCGAAAAGCTTTGTGCTCAGAAATAGAGAACGGTTGTAACCCAAAATTGCTACGGTATTTAGTAGCAAGATTTTGGGTTAATGAGGAAACTGATTCAAACGATGATTTGGGTTTTGTCTTTGCGTTAACACCAACAGATCTACCTTTAGGAAAGGCAGATTATTTTTATAAATTATACATATCATGCGTACTTCCATACGCAACGATGAGGTACTACACATTAGATTCAGCGGGAAACAGTATATGTTCCTCTACAGCAGTTAAGCTTTCTTTCTGGGAGCAATCGGCGCAGTTAAAAAAATTAAGAGACGTGCTGTTCGACTTGGGTTTCGAGCTTCTCTCGGATGAGCAGTTATCAGCAGATGTTTCAGTGAAAATATTGAGCAAGCTAGGTCTGGCAAACGGCAACTACTTTAATATGTTATTTTCGCAGTATTCATAGAGCAAAAATATAGCAACATGAAATAGAAATCGAGTTCAAAGTAATAATCAAAATTTATTTGATCTCTTAATTTATTGTATTGGATCTTGTATTGGATCAAGGGGTCGGATCAAGGGGTCAGACTCCTTGATTCACTTGATTCTAAAGTAATAGAGTAAAAAATATTTTGAAGATCAATTTCAAGGAGATGTATATGGCAAGGTTGCCGAGGTTATATGTGCCGGGGTGTTCGCATCACCTTATTCAGAGAGGAAATAACCGTGATGCGTGTTTTTTTGATGAGAAAGATTACGCCTTTTATTTACAACAATTGAAAATTTCTGCAGAGCAATCTGGCGTCGCGATTCATGCTTTTGTATTGATGACCAACCATGTGCATCTGCTGGTACCACCTTCTACTGCGAATGCATGTGCAAAAATGATGCAGTCGCTAGGTAGGAAATACGTCCAGTACATCAACTTAACGTATCGCCGAACCGGAACCCTTTGGGAGGGGCGTTATAAATCCACGTTGGTTGATAGCGACTCCTACTTTCTAACCGTCAGCCGTTACATCGAACTTAATCCAGTGCGCGCCAAAATGGTTGAAAGCCCAAGCGAATATGTTTGGTCGAGTTTCAGAGCAAACGCGATGGGTAAGGATATTGGTTTGTTAACGCCTCATTCCATTTACTTGGCGTTAGGAGAAACGACGGCGCAAAGAATAATTCGATACCGTAAATTATTTGCCGATGTTATTCCAGCGGATGCGCTTGATCAAATAAGGGCACGTACGAGTAAATCTTGGGTATTAGGCAGCTCCAAATTTAAAGCAGAAATAGAGTCTGCCGCTAATCGAGTCTTTCGGGCGAGGTGGTGATCGGAAATCGAAGCGCGCAATGGATCAAGGAGTCTGCCCCTTGATCCATTGATCTTCACATTAGAGTTTTGCATCATCCAAGGTTTTGTCGAGATTTTTCAACAAGTCATCAAGTGCACGCTGATAAGCCAGTGCCCAGTTTGCATCGCTGGCAACTTGGCCTTTATTCAATCCGTATCCCTTCACATTAAATGTTTGGCTGCCGTTAGTATCAACATAGTTGATTTTACAGGCGAGTTCAGCTTCAAAGCTCACGGCAAACATGCCTGGCGAGAACCAAGCCCAGAACTTTTCAATATCTACTTTTAATTTGATGGGGGCATTTGGATTGTCAGAAACAGTATAGCCGCGGCTTTCAAACCCTTCTTTAAGTGCTGCTTTCATTTCTGTTTGAACTGTTTCTGGTTTCGGCAGGGCAACGTCACCCATCGCTTTACCATAACCGTTGCGTTGACGGCCAATAAGTGTTGCTAGAGTATCTTTAGGAGTTTTTGCAAGATCACCTGCGACCGATGGGGTTGCAGGGCTGGCAGGTTTTGCTTCAAAGACACGATTGTCATTAATAACAGCGATGTAGACCTGACCTGATGCGGTTTTATCATTAGTATATTTTGATGCTGAAATATCAACGTTACGCGTTCCAGTTACACAACCTGTCAGTAATGCAGATGCCAACAAAGCCCCAAATGCAAAATGTAATTTCATAAACTATCCTATTTTAATTGTAGATTTTTTAAGTACATGCTTTTTGTCCATCATGTTGCATTGATGAGTTTCACTTTATCAATGCAGACGCTAAATTATAGGAAGATTGTTGCAATGGAAAGAGGAATTAACGTATCGCTGCAGTTTAGGTTTTAGAGTAAGAGCGCCAAGCAGATCAAAAATCACTTGCCGTCTATTAAGGTATGAATAAACTTCCATTCATCTTTCATCACCGGCTGCGTCGATAATCGGCTTTGTTTCACCAATACCATATTTTCCAATTCAGGTTTGGCTTTAATTTCAGCTAGCGGAATTAAACGTGGGAATACTTTGGTAAGTTGAATATCCACCGAAACCCAGCGGGAATTTTCCAGTGTGGATTTCGGGTCGTAATAATCGCTTTCGGGATTAAATTGGGTAGGGTCGGGGTAGGCGGTTTTTACCACTGTGGCGGTGCCGACTATACCAACATTTTTGCAGCTGCTGTGATAAATCAATACTTCGTCATTTAATGCAACTTGATCGCGCAAAAAATTACGGGCTTGGTAATTGCGGATGCCGTCCCAGCGGCCGGTTTTATTTGGCTCAGCCGCGAGATGATCGATGCCGTAAATGTGCGGTTCCGCTTTGAATAGCCAGTAATTTTTTGCCATCACTCATGCCTTAATGAATTGCGGTTTCTTACGCTTACAGCCAGGCACTCAATCGTTGTGCCGTTTCTTCGCTGATTAATTCCAAACTAATTTTGCGTTTATCTACGTCGACATCTTTAACTAAGACAAACACTTTTTCATCGAGTTTGTAGGTGTTGCCTTCAATGGTGAGACTCAAGCGGCGCGAATCAAATTGCGCTTTGATGTCACTCTCTTTCGGCGCAAGCAGGGCGTAGCCTTCCAGACCCCAATCATCCATTTTTACCCCAATACCAAATGAATTAACCAAACCGATGCTGGCAGGGTGAACGCTACCTATATGCTGTTTGGCGTATTGGCAACCGAGCCAGGATTCTGCATAGCGGCACGCTTGGCGACCGTTGTTCAATTGGTTTTGCAATTGCTCGGCAAATTGTTTTTTGTCGCCCACATCTTCTGCGGGCAAACCGCGCAAAATTCGTTTAATGGCGAGATGATTAAACAAATCGTTATAGCGACGAATCGGTGAGGTCACCATCGCGTAGGCTTTGAAACCTAAACCAAAATGCGGGATAGGATCGAAGGTGAGTGAGCCAGCTTGCAACATGCGCTGTAAGAGCGACTGCAAACTGGCGTTGACGGGATTGCCGCTAGGGTTGTTACGCAGTTCGCTAAACAGCCGTTGAAAATTTTCCAGCTGAGTTAAATCGCCGATAGTTAAATCTGGGCGATCCTCTTGAATTAATGCTACTGCATCATTGACGCGCTCTGGGCGGAAACCAACATGGCTGGAAAAAATACCGTAACTTGGGTGTTGTAAAAATAATTCACCCGCGCAGAGGTTAGTGACCAACATGGCTTCTTCAATCATGCGATGGGCAATATTGCGCTCGCGTTTTTCAATGTGATCAATTTTGCGTTGGTCGTTGAGAATAAATGAATAGTCTGGGCGCTCTTCCATCACCAATGCATGGGTTTGGCGATGCTGCGCGCGCGCTTGGGCGAAGTCTTTTAATTCGACCAGCATGTCGTGGATGTGAGCCGGTGCAGTCAAGGGCGAATCACCGGTGCTCATCAGCGCATCAAATACACCTTGATAGCTCAGTTTGAAATGCGAGCGAATTTGCGCTTCGACAAACTCAAATGCGCTGATAGTGCCATCGCGCAAGATTTGCATTTTGCACACTAATGCCGGACGCTTTTGTTCTGGCACTAGTGAATAGGTGTCGTGGGACAAATCTACCGGCAACATAGTGACCGTTTGGCCGAGTAAATAAATGGTGCTCGCCCGTGCGCGTGCTGACTGTTCGAGCGGGCTATCAAAACTGATATGTTTGCTTGGGTCGGCAATGGCGGTGATTAATTCCCAGCCCTTGTCATTGGGTGCGATATAAATGGCATCATCCATATCGCGGGTATTTTCAGAGTCGATGGTTACAAAGGGCAGGTGGGTTAGATCCAGCTCGCCATTGTCGAAGGTGAGTGGCGACCAATTAATCCCACCCGCTTGATTTTGCGCTGCGGGTTGCCATTCAAAGGGGATTTGAAACTTGGCAATGCTGTAGCGGCTTTCAACACCTGGCTCATCTAATGTGCCAATGCGGTTGAGAATATGAATTTGGGTTTTGCCTTCACTATTGAACGGATGACGCGACACTTCGCAGTGAATTAAATCGCCGACTTTGTAGCCTTTGCGCTCTTGCGGTGGGATAAATAACCAGCGATTGAAATTGTTTACATCCGGTTCCACAAAATCGGTGGTGCCTTTATTGACATAGCGGCCGACAAATTCTTTTAAACCGGGTTGAATCAATTTGATCAGCTTTGCTTCAAACTGGCCTTTACTGTTAGTGGTGATTTCCGCTTCGACACGATCGTCAGGCAATACACGCATCATTTGGTCGGGGTCGATAAACGCTTCGCGGCCATCGTCGAGAATGAGAAAACCAAAGCGTTTTGTGGTGGCGCGCACCAGACCTTGTGCGACATCTTTGGTTACCGCGATAGCGGACTTTAATTGAGCGAGCTGCTGCAGGGCATCTTTATTGAGCATGTAATACAACTTTTAGGTAAGGATTATGGGGCGATTATAGCCGGATTTATCCTGCTATTGCGCAAATAAGGGGCGGCTACTTTTTTTCACGGAATAGGCTTTACTGATTGATGAACAGGGTGTTTTTGACTGCGACTAGCGTCGGCAGGTTACAATCACCAACTGCTTAGCGTTTGTTTTTATTGGGATTCTTAATAAGGGTTATTTTTTGGACACAGTCACTATTAACCATATTTTGCTTGTAGGGGCGTTGCTGGTCGCGGCGAGCATCTTGCTGAGCTCTATTTCGACCCGTGTCGGTGTGCCTATTCTGGTTATTTTCCTTGCAGTGGGCATGGTCGCCGGTGTCGATGGCCCCGGTGGCATTGTATTTAACGATTACTCAACCGCGTATTTGGTAAGTAACTTGGCACTGGCCATTATTTTGCTCGATGGTGGTATGCGCACCCGCGTGGCGACCTTTAGGGTGGCGCTTTGGCCTGCACTATCACTGGCAACCCTAGGGGTGATGATTACGGCAGGGCTTACCGGAATTGCCGCGGCTTGGCTGTTTAATTTATCGCTACTGGAAGGATTGTTAATCGGCGCCATTGTCGGTTCTACCGATGCCGCCGTGGTGTTTAATCTACTCAATGGCAAAGGGTTGAATGACCGTGTGGGCTCAACTCTAGAGATTGAGTCGGGCAGCAATGACCCCATGGCGATGTTTTTGACTGTCACCTTGATTGCCATGTTGGTGGCAGGTGAAACCAGTTTTGGTTGGGGAGTGCTCGGTAGTTTTGTTCAGCAATTCGGCATAGGTATTGCGCTGGGGCTCGGCGGCGGTTGGTTACTGTTACAACTGATTAATCATCTGTCGATTGCCGGTGGTTTGTATCCACTGCTGGCGGTCAGCGGCGGAATTATGCTCTACGCACTGTCCAGCGCAATTGGCGGCAGCGGTATTCTGACGGTCTATGTATGCGGGTTATTAATCGGCAATCGCCCGATCCGCAACCGTCACGGCATTTTGCATATGTTTGACGGCCTTGCCTGGTTAAGTCAGATAGGTATGTTCTTGGTGCTCGGATTATTACTGACTCCCAGTGAGCTGTTACCGATTGCGGTGCCAGCACTATTGCTATCGCTATGGATGATTTTGTTTGCGCGTCCTCTGTCTGTTTTTATCGGTTTATTGCCCTTTCCCAGTTTTAACTGGAAGGAGCGCACGTTTATTTCCTGGGTGGGGTTGCGAGGCGCCGTGCCGGTCATTCTCGCTGTATTTCCCTTGATGGCAGGGCTAGATAATGCACAATTATTTTTTAATGTCGCCTTCTTTATAGTATTGGTTTCGCTGCTGGTGCAGGGTACTACTTTAAGTTGGGCCGCCAAAAAAGCCAGGGTGGTGGTGCCTGCGGTGCCTTCGCCCTTTTCCCGTGCCGGCCTTGAAATTCATGTCACCAGTCAGTGGGAACTGTTTATTTATAAATTGGGGGCGGAAAAGTGGTGCATAGGTGCAGCGCTGCGTGAATTGCATATGCCGGAAAATACCCGTATTGCCGCTTTATTTCGGAATAAAGAATTGTTTCACCCATCGGGCAGCACCCGCCTTATGGCAGGCGATATTCTCTGTGTGATCGGGCACGAGCAGGATTTGCCTTCGCTCGGAAAATTATTTAGTGAAGCGCCCAAGCGCACCCTCGATTTAAGTTTCTTTGGCGATTTTATTATTCAAGGCGATGCAGAGCTGCGCGATTTGGCAATGCTCTACGCGCTAGACATGAAAGGTTACGAAGAGCATAAAACCCTTGGCGAGCTAATTACGCAAATGGTAGGTGGCAAGCCGGTGGTAGGCGACCAAAGCGAATGGAGCGGAATGCTCTGGACAATTGCTGAGGTAGAAGGCAACCGCGTGCGCAAAATTGGGGTGAAACCATCCACTAAAAAGAGCACACCTACCAGTGAGACCTGAGTCTTATGATTAATCTATCGCAGCCGTCTTTATGGCGAACACAAGCGTTTATCAACGGCGTATGGTGCGATGCTCGCGCGCAAAAAACCTTTGCGATAAAAAATCCCGCAACCGGTGAAATTATTGCGCAGGTTGCTGATGTGGGTGTGGCTGAAACGCGCGAAGCAATTACTGCGGCCGCACAAGCACAGCTTGACTGGGCACAAAAAACAGCCGCTGAGCGCAGTCAACTTTTGCGTAGCTGGTTTAATTTGGTGATGCAGCACCAAGAGGATCTTGCGCGAATTCTTACGCTTGAGCAGGGCAAACCGCTGGCGGAAGCGCGCGGCGAGATTGCCTATGGTGCAAGTTACATCGAGTGGTTTGCCGAGGAAGCCAAGCGCATTTACGGTGATGTGATTGCTCCGCCCAGTGCGGATCAGCGCATTTTGGTGATCAAACAACCCGTTGGTGTGGTTGCAGCGATAACACCTTGGAATTTCCCCTGTGCCATGCTCGCGCGCAAAATTGCGCCTGCGTTAGCAGCAGGTTGCACTATTGTGGCTAAACCCGCTGCTGAAACCCCTTTGTCCGCATTGGCTTTGGCGTTTCTCGCCCAACAAGCGGGAATTCCGGCTGGTGTGATTAATGTTGTTACTGGAACGGATTCCACCGCAATTGGCACTGAGTTAACCGAAAATGCGTTGGTGCGTAAGTTATCGTTTACGGGTTCAACTGCGGTAGGCAAACAATTAATTCAACAATGTGCAGACGATGTAAAACGTATCACCTTGGAATTGGGCGGCAACGCGCCGTTTATTGTATTTGACGATGCAGATTTGGATGCGGCTGTAGCGGGTGCCATGGCCTCAAAATTTCGCAATGCGGGGCAGACCTGTGTCTGCGCTAATCGTTTTTATATTCATCGCTCGGTTTATACTTTGTTCAGCGAAAAGCTTACCTTGGCCATGCAGTCTCTGTCGGTGGGAAATGGAGCTGAGGCAAACACAACGATCGGCCCACTTATTTCCGCAAAAGCTATCAAAAAGGTTCAAACACTGGTCGATGATGCAATCGCACAGGGCGCGCGTATCGCTTATCAAACAGCGCTTGAAGCAACTACACAGCAAGGATATTTTTATCGACCTACCTTATTACTGGATGTCGCTGCCGATTCAGCATTAACTCAGCAGGAAATCTTTGGCCCGGTCGCTGCATTAATTCCATTTGATAGCGATGATGAAGCTGTTCAGCTGGCGAATAATACCGAAGTTGGTTTGGCTGCCTATTGTTATACCCGCGATGCCAAGCGGATAAAAAATCTCTCGGAAAAGTTAGAAACAGGCATGGTGGGGATTAATACCGGCCTTATCTCTAATGCGATGGCACCGTTTGGCGGTATTAAACAATCGGGTTGGGGCAGGGAAGGTTCGCTTTATGGTATTGATGATTATGTGAACATAAAATATTTATGTGAGCGTTTTTAAATCGCCCCTTGTTGTTACTTCAGTGCCCATCAAATCCATTCTTACTGTTTACCGCTTCAAAGTCTACCTTTAGCAAATTTCTAAATCGTTACTAGACTGGTTGTATCAGTTTATACATCTGATATGCCTAGAAAAAATTAACTATGAGGTTTGCCATGTTTGGCTGGTATCAAAGTTTGAGTCTGCGCTGGAAGCTTATGCTCCCACTGCTTCTGTTGGTGGCCTTGGTGTTGTATATGGGCTTGCATGCTATAGGCACAAGTAAAGTGCTGGGTGGCAATGCCGCCATTATTGCCAAGGTGAATTTACCCGAAATCCAACTACTTATTCAGGCGGATAGGGATTTGTATCAATCCATGCTTGCGGAGCGTGCGCTGCTGCAACTCGATAGCGCTACACATCAGGATTTGTTTACTGAGCAAAGTGATAACGCCAAGCAAGCGCAGGACCGTGTTTATCAATCGCTCGACCTTTCTAAAACTTCCACGCCAGCCGAACGTGAAGAATTTACCCGACGCTATAACGTCTGGAAAGCCCAGTCTACCGAAGTCATAAACGCAATACGTTTGTCTGATGACGCGAGTCGCGCAAAGGCTCAGCAACAATCTTATGGTAGCGCTGCGGAAGCGTTTATATCGATGAGCTACAAGAGAAGCGCTTGGTAGAGGTGGATCAGTTCACTGTTGAGATTGATAAAAATCAAGAGAGCAGCTCAGCGCAATTACTTGCTTTGGTGGTAATTGGCACTTTAGTGAGCTTATTGGCAGCTTGGTTTTTACCTATGTTGGTTGCCAATCAAGTGCATGAAATCAGTAACAGAATTCAAAACATCGCCGAAGGTGATGGTGATCTCACGGTTCGTTTGCCAGTGAATTCCAATGATGAGTTGGGCGAGCTCGCGTCTCACGTCAATCATTTTATCGAAAAGTTGCAGCGCATTATTGGCGGCGTTTTAGTTAACGCGGCAGAAGTGTCCAAGGCGGCAGAATCTTTGTTGGTTGTGTCGAAAAATAGCCAGCGTGCAGCTGACGATCAATGTCATGCGATAACCATGGTGGTTACTGCGGTGAACGAGTTGACTATGGCGATTCAAGAAGTAGCCCGCAATACCAGCGACACTGCGCAAAATACCAAAGAAGCCACTTTGATTACCGATCGGGGGCAGGAGCGGATATACCTTGCAGTGGAAGGAGTGCAAAAGCTCGCTGTGCGTATCAGTGAAACGGCTGAATTTATGTCGCGTTTGGAGAGCGAAGCAAAAAATGTAACCTCGGTCATTGATGTTATTCGCAGTGTTGCTGAACAAACAAATTTATTGGCGCTAAATGCTGCAATTGAAGCTGCACGTGCTGGGGAGCAGGGTCGTGGATTTGCAGTGGTTGCTGATGAAGTGAGGACTCTAGCCAGTCGTACCCAGCAATCCACAACAGATATTCATGGAATGTTGAGTCAGTTGCAGCAGGGGGTACAGCATGCAGTAGATGCGATGGGGAGCAGTGCCACTATGACATCTGAGGCGGTGACTTCGGCGGCGGAAGCCGGTCATTCCTTAACGGGGATTGGCTCCGCAGTTAAACAAATATCTGATATGACCGTGCAAATCGCCACCGCTGCTGAGGAGCAAAGTTCAGTCACATCGGAAATTGATAAAAATTTAGTCCAGATTAATTCACTTGCAATGAACACAGCAGAAGGCGCTTCGAAAACAGCCGTTGAAAGCCAGCGTTTAAGTGAGTTGTCAACTCAACTGCGGCAGTTGTTAATGCAATTTAAGGTGTGATAGGTAACCTAAAAAACCGGATAAAACATCCGGTTTTTTTTGTGTCTAAATCAAGGCTAACTGAATTAAAGGGGAAGTTGCGTTGTGAATTTCACTTGTTTTAAGGCAAAGGCTGAGTTGATCGAACCAATATTTGGCAAGTGAATCAACGTTTCTTTCATTAGTCGTTCGTAGTGCTCAACACTTTCTACTACAACTCGCAATACATAATCTTTTTCGCCGCTGGTTGAGTAGCATTCAACCACCTCAGGAATTGCCTGTACCATCCCTTCAAACGCTTCGAGTGAGCTGGCGTCATGATTTTTTATGGTGATGTAAGCGTGAACTGTCACCCCTAAGTTAAGTAGTTTAGGGTCAAGTAAGGTGACTTTGCCGCGAATTACCCCTTCCACTTCTAATCGTTTAAGTCTACGCCAGCAAGGCGTATGCGAAAGGCCGATCATATTGCCCAAATCTGCCATAGAGTAATCGGCATTTTCCTGGAGAGCACGCAAGATCTTGCGATCATATTCATCGAGTTCGACTGACTTGGCCATAAGGGTAGTAATCCTGAATAGCTTGATTGATATTCAGGCATTCTAGGATGAAAATATTAATATGACAATAAATTGAGGATGTATTTAACAGTAATCACCCATTTGGTTGGGGTATATATTAAAAAAAGTCATCTCATGGGGCTTTTATAGGAAGAAGCTCAACCGGCATATTGTGATTGAGGTCATGGGCGTGTATCGTAACGCCTCTTTTGTTGGGCATTTTGTGCCGTGTTCGAGGACAAGGGTTTAACTACTTGACCCGATAAAAATAATGCTGAGGAGCAATCCGAGATGAGAGTGATATTGTTGGGCGCGCCCGGCGCAGGTAAGGGTACTCAGGCGCAACTGATCATGGAGAAGTTTGGTATTCCGCAGATCTCCACTGGCGATATGTTACGTGCTGCGGTAAAAGCGGGAACTTCTTTGGGCTTGCAAGCAAAAGATATTATGGCTGCAGGTGGTTTGGTGCCGGATGATCTGATCATTTCTCTGGTAAAAGAGCGCATCGCCTCCAGTGATTGCACGAATGGTTTTTTGTTTGACGGTTTTCCGCGCACTATTCCGCAGGCGCAAGCAATGTTAGATGCTGGTGTCGACATTGATCATGTAATTGAAATTCATGTGCCGGACGAAGAAATTGTGGCTCGCTTGAGCGGTCGCCGTGTTCACGAAGCTTCTGGACGTGTGTATCACGTGATTCACAATGCGCCAAAGGTTGCCGGCCATGATGACCTGACCGGTGAGCCATTAATCCAGCGTCCTGACGATACCGAAGAAACTGTTCGTAAGCGCTTAGGCGTATATCATGACCAGACTGAGCCTCTGGTTGGTTTTTATCAGACGCTGGCGGCTTCGGGCAATACCAAGGTACCTGTATATACCCGTATTAGCGGCATTGGCAGTGTTGATTCCATCCGCCAGCAATTGCTGACTGTTTTGGGTTAAGCTGTTTTGGTTAAGCAAACACTCCAGCAAAAATAGGCTCTACGGAGCCTATTTTTTTGCCCGGTGATTTTCATCCACCCACTCAATTTTTTTAGTTTTATGAGCCTGATTTTCGCCCTCGATTCCTCAACTGATGCCTGTTCAGTTGCACTCAATGCAGATGGCAAGTTGGATGCCCGTTTCGAACTGGCCGCAAAGAGCCATACCCAGCGGTTACTGCCCATGGTGGATGAGCTGTTACAACACAACAAACTCATATTATCTAGCCTTGATGCAATAGCCTTTGGGCGTGGCCCGGGTTCCTTTACTGGTTTGCGTATCTGCATGGGAATAGTGCAGGGCTTGGCATTTGGTGCACAGCTACCTGTAATTCCGGTATCAACTCTTGAAGCTATGGCGCTGGGTTATTATCGCGCTAATCCTGAAGCGAATTTGCCGGTACTGGTAGCCTTGGATGCGCGTATGGATGAAGTCTACTGGGGCTTATATATCCGTTCAGGTGACTTGGTGTCCGCACTCAGTGATGAGTTCGTGATGCAACCCGAGTTCCTCTCCGAGCAAGACGTTATTCAGTCGTTAGCCGGGAAATTCATTGCTGTTGGCCCAGGCTGGCATTACCCTGCCATGCAGCAGTTGGCTGCTTCTACCATAGTGGTCGATGCCCAGCCGCGGGCGGAAGACATGGCCTTGATCGCTGCGCAAATCTGGTCCTCCGGTGGCGCAGTCAACGTGCTTGACGCTGAACCTGTTTATTTGCGCGATACTATCTCTTGGCAGAAGCGCCAGCGCATTCGTAACCCCAACTAGATCTTGTGAGTTTATTATGTCCGCCTCTTGCTCCATGGTTGATTTCAACGCCGGTTTACTCGATTTTTTACGTGCGTCACCAACGCCATTTCATGCGACTCAGAATATCGCGGCACAATTATTAGCTGCTGGTTTTATTCCTTTGCAAGAAGGCGAGTTGTGGCAGCTTGAGCCAGGCAATCGCTATCTGGTTACCCGTAATGATTCATCGATCATCGCGTTTGTGTACGGCAAAATGCCGCTGTTGGAAACGGGTATTCGGATGCTGGGCGCCCACACTGATAGCCCTTGCCTCAAAGTGAAACCGCGCGCTGAGCTTAATCGCCGTGGATATTTTCAGTTAGGGGTAGAGGTTTATGGCGGTGTTTTACTGGCGCCTTGGTATGACCGGGATTTATCAATGGCGGGGCGGGTTAGCTATCGCGATCAGCATGATCAAGTGGTTAGCGCGCTAGTGGATTTTGAAACACCGGTCGCTGTGGTGCCGAGCCTTGCCATACATTTGGATCGCGATGCTAATAAGGCGCGCTCTATCAACGCGCAAAAAGATATAGCGCCATTGCTTCTACAGTTACCTGCTGAAGATGCAGTAATGCCGGATTTTCGTGAACTGCTGCAAGCTGAGCTTTTGCGCAAGCAGCCGCAGCTGGCGGTTAAACAAGTGCTTGACTATGAAATCAGCCTTTACGATACCCAGCCACCGGCGATGATTGGTTTGGGGCAAGACTTCATCGCCAGTGCACGATTAGATAATTTATTGAGCTGTTTCATTGGCTTACAAGCATTACTTGAAGCAGATGATCAAGTAACAAGTCTGTTGATTTGCACCGATCACGAAGAAGTTGGCAGCGCCTCATGTTGTGGTGCCAAAGGTCCTATGCTGCAACAGTTTCTTGAGCGGCTGCTGCCAGATGTTGAGTCGCGCGTGCGCGTGATTGATCGCTCTATGATGATCTCGGCTGACAATGCCCACGGCATACATCCTAACTTTATGGATAGGCACGATGAAAACCATGGTCCGCTGCTGAATCGCGGTCCGGTTATCAAAGTAAATGCCAATCAACGTTATGCCACAACCAGTGAAACCAGTGCTTTCTTTCGTTTGTTGTGCGAAAAAGCAGATGTTCCTGTGCAAACGTTTGTGGCGCGTACCGATATGGGCTGTGGTAGCACGATCGGCCCGGTAGTCGCTTCAGAGGTAGGCGTTAAAACTATTGACGTAGGCGCGCCTACATTTGGCATGCATTCTATCCGCGAACTGGCTGGCGCCAGCGACGGCTGGTATCTCTACAAAGCAGTGGTAGAGTTTTTTACCTATGCAAAACCTCCAATCGCATTGGTCGCTAGAACCTAAAAATCGGTTGAAGCAACTCGAGCAAGCATTTTTGGCTAAGCGGTAATATTCGGCTGACGAAAGTGTATTTGCTCGCAGTTAGCTTGTGACTTAGTGCTAATACTGACGACAAGGTCGCCCCTCGATGGCGCAGGCTGTTTATACTCTCCCTCTATTTCTCTAATAAAAATCCTTTTATTATTTTTCCGATAGTCGAATTAAATCATTGTGATTAGCAATAATTACCCTGATGAGAGTGTAGTGGAGTTAAAAATGGCGATTAGCCTTGATGTATTAGCGTCTTTCGCGCCTTTTAATACCCTTAATCATGAGTATTTGGTGCAAGTGGCCGAAAAGGCCTCACTGCGGGAGATTGCCAAAGGCGCTATTATTTTCAAGCGCGGGCGTCCTTTTCCCGAGAAGGTGTATCTTGTCAGCGGCACAGTTGATCTTATTGATTCCGGGTTTCAGGTAAATACCATTAATCCCGCCAGCGAATCGCGCCGTTCGCCACTCAATATTACCCAGCCTACGCAAGTATCTGCCGTCGCCAAGTCCGACGTAACCCTGTTGTCAGTTGATAGTGATTTTCTCGATCTGGTGCTTGCCTGGAGTGAGTCCAGCGACGAAGAAGCCGACACCTCTGGGGTGAGCCTGCACGATGATAGCGATTGGATGTCTTCACTGTTGCAATCCCCTCTATTTAGTCGTTTGCCTCCGGCAAATATTCGTCAGTTGTTTATTCGCTTTAAAGCGCAAAAAGTACAGGCTGATGAGGTGGTCATCAAACAGGGGGAGCGTGGCGATTTCTTTTATGTACTGGAATCTGGCAGTGCCATGGTGATGGATCCGGCCGGTAAGATTTTGGCGGCGCTGCGTCCCGGGCATTATTTTGGTGAGGAGGCGCTAGTAGGCGATACCACGCGCAATGCCACGGTGAAAATGATCACCCCCGGTAAAGTGATGCGGCTCGACAAAGAAGATTTTCGCGAGCTGCTGCAAGAGCCTGTACTTAAATTTGTCAGTGCAGAGGACTTAAAGGCGCGCGGGGCGGATTTGCCGCCCTACCAAATTCTCGACGTGCGTTTACCGCTTGAGCGTCGCTCCCAGGCAGTACCTAATAGCCGTAATATTCCGCTCAACCAACTGCGTAATAACCTTAAAAAGCTCGATGATGCAGTCACCTATGTCATTACTGACGACTCTGGTCGCCGCTGCGATGTGGCCTCCCATCTCTTGACCCAAGCCGGATTTGATAGCTGCATTCTGCGTGATTCCGCCCAATATTATTCTGGTTTATAGTTTTTACTCGTCAATTTAGTCGCTCGAACTCATCTGCTTAATCAGCAAGCTGCATTTTTTTGCGGCTTGCCTGTATCATGGCCGCCTGATTTTTAGGGCAACCAAAAGCGATAGGCCACTATGAGCAAACAACGTGTTTTAACTGGTATCACCACCACAGGTACTCCGCATCTTGGCAATTACGTGGGCGCTATTCGCCCGGCAATTCAGGCGAGCCAACGCGAAAATGTGCAATCTTTTTATTTTTTAGCCGATTTTCATGCGCTGATTAAATGTCAGGATCCAGATCTAGTACACCAATCCACGCGGGAAATTGCCGCCACCTGGTTAGCTTTGGGGTTGGATACGGACAACGCAATTTTCTATCGTCAATCCGATGTGCCAGAAATTCCAGAATTGTGCTGGACGCTCACTTGCATGGCAGCGAAGGGCTTGATGAACCGTGCGCACGCCTACAAAGCTTCAGTTGATGCCAACCTTGAAGCGGGCGACGACCCGGATTTTGGCATTACTATGGGGCTTTATTCCTACCCGATTTTAATGGCCGCCGATATTTTAATGTTTAACGCCAACAAGGTGCCGGTAGGGCGCGACCAGATTCAACATATTGAAATGGCGCGCGACATAGCGGCGCGTTTTAACCATCACTATGGTGAGCACTTTGTATTGCCGGAAGCGCAGGTGGATGACAATGTAAATGCCGTACTGCAAGGCTTGGATGGTCGCAAGATGAGCAAAAGTTACGGCAATACCATTCCGTTATTTTTGCCGGAAAAACAACTGAAGAAATCAATCAACAAAATCCTCACCAATTTGCTGGAACCAGGTCAGGCAAAAGACCCAGATACTTCTCCGGTGTTCCAAATTTGGCAAGCATTTGCAACACCTGAACAATCAACGCAGATGCGTCAACAATTTGCTGATGGGATTGCCTGGGGCGAAGCCAAGCGTCAGTTGTTTGAATTGATTAATGGTCAGTTGAGTGAGGCACGTGATAAATACGAAGCCCTACTAGCAAACCCTGTGCATATTGAAGAAGTGCTGCAGCAGGGCGCCGCAAAAGCACGTGCCTACAGCCAGCCAATGCTGGAAAAGGTGCGCGAAGCGGTGGGTATCCGCAAAATAAAATAACGTTATGGGTGAATGGTACCCCCCCCCCACAGCTTTGATTGCTATGAATAACCACTTAACAAACTGTCTTGTAGCACGTTGTTAAGTGGTTATCAGTATGTCGTCGCTGTTGACTATGCAATTACGGCCAGACTTTTTAGCGAAATAAAGTGCTCTATCGGCGCGGTCAAATAAGTCGTCAATGTGTTCTTTTTCGTGACTGTGACGCGTCGCGATGCCGATGCTTACTGTTGTACCTATAGCATTTCCGTTGTGGTTAATTTGTGTTTCTGAAATTTGTTGGCGAATTCGTTCAGCAATAATTTTGGCCCCGTCGGAGTCTGTCTTGCCAAGCACGACCACAAATTCTTCACCGCCATAGCGAAAGGTAATGTCAGAGCCACGGCAAGCCGATTGAATTTCTTTGGCAATCTCACACAACACCAAATCACCGCGGTGATGGCCATATTCATCGTTAATTTTTTTGAAGAAATCTACATCAATCATCAACAGCGACAGTTCGTGCTGGTGGCGCTCAGCTAGCTGCAATTCACGGCGTAATGCGGTGTCTAATGCAGTGCGATTTCCTAGTAACGTTAACGGATCGAGCAGGGCGAGGCGCATCGCTGTTTGGTAGCGAACTGCATTGCGCAGTGGATAAACCAGTGAGCCTAGTAAAAACTCCAATGTCATCAGTTCGGTTTCAGCAAAACGTTTGCTGCGACTAAAAATAATTTCACCTAAATAGCCTTCATCGGTGGTTAGGCGATAGTCGCAGTGGTGCAAGCATTCGCGACCGATCTTCAGCTCGTTACTGGCAGTTTTAAGCAATATGCCGGAGACGCTAATCAGGGTTTGGATGTGTTTGTAAAACAGGTTTAACACTTCGCTGGGATCCAAGCTCATTTGTAGCGCTTGGGCAAGGCGAGCCCGTGTTGCAAGCTCTTGCTCTGGGGTTAGTGGGACGAGTGGGATTGTGTTTGCACCATTTGTATTATGGGCATTGGTCACCATGGTCATGTCCCGCATAATCTTTACCTGTCACATTGAAAAGTTAGTCGTCGCCATTTGCCGCTTTTGCGCATTAAGGCGTCTGTGATGGGTATTTAGCGAAATTCATGCCACTTGATTTAATGCGTTAAATATCGTTGTTAATCAATTGGATAGATGATTCTGTTGAGGCAGGTTGGAGGTTTTTTCGCCAGAAAAGCAGCATTATCTTTCTGTTCTGGCGGAAGGATTTTGCCGCCAGTCAAAAGATTGTCGGTAAGTTTTTCTTTCGCATTGTATTAGTAGCTGGGATGAAAAAGAGAGAAGTAATCTTTAAGAGAGAGGAGCTAGCCTTTAATTTGGGGCAACAAAATATTCAGACTTAGGCCGCCTTCTGCACGGTTTTCAGCCCAAATTCGTCCTTGGTGTAAAGAGACGCTGCGCTGTGCAATTGCCAAGCCCAAACCGTAACCGCCACTTTCTCTGGCGCGGGCTTGGTCGGTGCGAAAGAAGGGTTGAAAAATATCTTCAACGGCATCTTCTGGCACACCAGGCCCCTGATCCTTTATGTCAATGCGATAGTGTTCACCATCCCCTGTGTCATTCAGCACAATACAAATTTCTGAATTTTCCGGAGTATAGAGCAAAGCGTTGCGCAGAGTGTTTTCAAAAACACCTACCAACATGTTGCCATGGGTGGCAACCAGTGCCTCTTCTAGTGAGCATTTAAGGCGAATATTGATATTTTTTTCATAGGCATCAGCTTGGTAATTAACGATCAGCGTTTGCATTAAGCTGACAAGATCCAACACGTCATCCAACACCCAGCTGTCTTGACCTTGCACGGGCAGGGTGAGGATATCGGTAATGATATCGTTCAGATAATCTGCCGCCTGTTTGATGCGATCTAATTCATGGTCAACCACCCCATTGCTGCGTTGCCTTGCCAGTGCGAGTGCGATTTGTAACCGTGCAAGTGGTGTGCGCAATTCATGCGAGACATCTTTAATCAGCCGTTTTTGTTCTTGCATCGCTTTTTCGAGGCGTTCAGTCATGTGGTCAAAGTCGCGTCCGAGCGCAGCGATTTCATCGTTGCGGCCGCGAAATTGTTCGCTGATACGGACACTCAGGTCGCCACGCGCAATTTGATGCGTGGCTTTTTGCAAGGTGTTGATGCTGCGAGTGAAATGCCGGGCGAGAAAAAAACATGCAGAGCCACTAACGAGAATGGAGACCAGTAGCAGTGGCCAAATATTATCGAGAAATAATTCCCAAATAATGTCGCGATCTTGTCCCGCGTCGGGTCCGGCAGAAATCGTAATTAATTTCACGCTATTGCCGTCGTTCAGGGTGATATAGCGACCAAACAGTTTGCGATTGCGATCTTGCACCTTATCAAACGGATGCTTGAAGGTAAGGCGCGGCGCGAGAAACATAACACCTGGGGGCAGTGGCCGATCGAGCAGGTCGCGATTTTCTTTGTCCACTACATAAACAAAACGAGTGGACCAAGCTGGCATCGCGCGCAGATCTTCAATCAATTGCCGGGTGTTGCGGTTGACTGCATTTCCTACCATTTGGAATAGCAGGCGTTTGGCGGGGTCATCGTCATTAGCGCCACTGCTGCGCTGTAGATTGCGATCCGGTGTCATGTCGAACCAGTGCACGACAAGATTAGTGCCGATAATGATGGCTACTGTAATCAACCAAAATGTAAAAAAGATCTTTAAATAAAGGCGGGTCATTAATTTATAGAATCATCATCGTTCATGGTCAGCATATAACCTGCGCCGCGCACGTTGATAATCAAATCCTTAGAAGAGCCTGCAGCGGTAATTTTTTTGCGAATATTGCTTACATGTACGTCAATACTGCGATCGTAAGGTGTGAGTTTGCGGTTGAGTGCTTGTTCGGTCATATCGTCTTTGCTGATTACCTGCCCAGCGCGGCGCACAAGAATTTCCAACACGCTGAATTCGGTTCCGGTAAGCGGCACTTCATTATTGTCCCAGGTTGTTGTGCGCGTGCCCAAGTGTAGCGATAACTTACCCGAGGTCAAACGTTCGATGCTAGTTGGCGTCACTTCTTTTTGCGTGGCGCGACGCAAAATTGCGCGAATACGTGCAACCAATTCGCGTGGGTCGCAGGGCTTGGATAAATAATCGTCAGCGCCAATTTCCAAGCCGATTACGCGATCTACCGTATCACCTTTTGCGGTGAGCATAATGACCGGGGTTTGGCTGTGCTGACGCAAGTTCTTTAGTACATCAAAACCGTTGCGAATCGGTAGCATCACGTCCAACACTATCACGGAATACGGATGCTTGAGCGCAAGCTCCAGCGCGGTTTGGCCATCGTAAGCCGTATCAATCGCAAAACCTTCAGTTTGCAGATATTCGCTCAGTAATTGACTGAGTTCTTTGTCGTCATCGATGAGAAGAACTTTAAGCATAGCGGTTTACAGTCCCGGTGGTGGAAGGCGCTGAGTGTGCACCAGCCCTAGATGAGAGTCATGATTCTTTGGTTTTCATTAACTAATCTTAACATTATAGCGACCATAATGATTTCACTGGCTCGATTGCAGAGTCTGCACCAAATCAATTTATGAGAGTTCACAACCCAGAGGAAAATGATATGAAATCAGCCAAATTAGTTGCAGCGAGTATTGTATTGCTCAGTGCCGCCAGTATAGCGATGCCGAGCATGGCGGGCGATATGGGCAAAAAATGTGATGACAAGCATCACGCTGAAGGTTGGGGTGAGCAAGGGCGGATGGGTGGGCCAGATGCTCGCCATTTAGGCAAGGCGTTAAACTTAACTGATGCACAAAAAGAAACCCTCAAAGCGCAGCGTGAAGCAGATAGACCGGCTCGCGATGCATTACATACTAAACTTAAGGCTGCACGTGAAGCACTCGCCGCAGCAGTTGATGCAGGTGCGAACGATGCAGAATTGAATGCACTGAGCGAAACTGTAGGTAAATTGCACGCTGAACAAGCATTGGCTGGTGCTAAAGCGCAAAAAGCCTTCGTCGCGGTGCTGACCGCAGAGCAAAAGCAGGCTCTAGCTGAACTAAAGGCCAAGCGTATGGAGCGTAAAATGGAGCGCAAAGAAAAACGCGAATCGGCAAAAAGCTAGTTTTAATCAATATTATTCAGTTACAACCCCGGCTTGCCGGGGTTGTTTGTTTTGGGGCAGGGAAATGCGTGCTTGCTTGCGCGCGCTAATCTTGGGAAAATCCGCGCCGTTTTCTTTATCCCATTTTCCGTATTCGAGGTTATCGTGGCTCAGATTGGTCTGTTTTTTGGCAGTGACGAAGGTAATACCGAGCGCGTTGCCTATCGTATTCAACAGCGTTTCGGGGTGGATGTCGTTGATGTGCGCGACATAGCCGATGTAACCCAGTTGGACTTTGCCAACTACGACAAGATCATTCTCGGTATTCCTACATGGGACTTCGGCCAAATCCAATCAGATTGGGAAGAGTTTTGGGATGATATAGCTGCAGTCGACTTTTCTGGCAAACAAGTTGCGCTCTTTGGGTTGGGCGATCAATTTGGTTATGGTGATTATTTTCTCGATGCGATGGGTATGCTGCACGATGTGATTATTCAGACTGGCCCGGAAATTGTTGGCCATTGGCCTACCGAAGGTTACGAGTTTGAAGCGTCAAAGGCAGAGATCCCCGGTGCGGGAATGTTTGTCGGTTTGGCACTGGATGAAGATCAACAAGAAAATTTAACTGCAGAGCGTCTGAATCGTTGGTGCACACAAGTTCACGTCGAATTTGGTTTGGACACTCCACTGGAATTGCTAACGGATTAAAACATAGCACTGTTAAAAAAATAGGCGTACTCGCGCCTATTTTTTAAGCTTTGCCGCTGCGGTATGGTTTTAAGCCTCTGCAACAAATACCGCACGAATCGGAGCTGGGTGCCCCTCCGCTGTTAATGAAGAGTCTTCAGGGTGTAAAAATTCTGGCAGCGAATGAAAGCGCATCCATTCCGTTGCACGCTGCTCTTCGGTGGTAGTCGGGCATACGTCCACCACACGCGGATTGTTAAAGCCCATTTTGCGCAACCAGGACAACATAGTGTCGCAGCTGGGCAAAAACCACACATTATTCATCTTGCCGTAGCGATCTTCAGGCACTAATACATCACCCAACTTTCCTTCAATCACCAAGGTTTCCAATACCAGTTGGCCACCGGGGCGCAGGGTATTTTTTAATTCCAGCAAGTGATCCATCGGCGAGCGGCGGTGATAGAAAACCCCCATGGAAAATACTGTATCAAACGCCTGCAGTTTTTCGGGTACATCTTCAATGCCGACTGGCAATACATCGACTGGATAAGCAGCGCCGGCAAAATGTTTAATCATGTGGAACTGCACAATAAAACGCGGTGATGGATCAATACCAATCACGCGTTTTGCGCCAGCGCCCAGCATGCGCCAACAGTGATAACCATTGCCGCAGCCGACATCGAGAATTAACCGGTCTTTTAGTGGGGCGAGATGCGGCAATACACGATCCCATTTCCAATCTGAACGCCATTCAGTATCGATATGAATATCGTGAACGAAGTAGGGGCCTTTGCGCCAGGGAATCAACTCTTGCAATACAGAGCGAATTTCCGCGCGGGTGGTTTCATCACAATCGCTAGGTTGGCCAATGCGCACTGCGTCGGTTAAGGCGACCTGCGATGTTGCAACCTCGGGCAATTTCGCGAGCGATGCTTTCCAGCCTGCCAAATCACCGTAACGTTTTTCACAGAGCCCTGCGGCGATTTGTGCGGGCAGTTGCTCTGCCCATTTGGCGAGTGGTGAATCTTTTAATGCATCCAGTAAATGATCGTAATTGATATTTGTCACGGTATTGTGTTGCTCTATTTAATCGCAATCAGCGAAGCAAAATTAAAACATTGAAACCATACATCAACACTGCTGAAGCCAGCTTGGCGTAACCGCTGGCGGTGGGCATCGAGTGTTTCAGGAATTAAATAATTTTCAATGGCAGCGCGCTTTTGTGCAATTTCCAAATCACTGTAACCATTGGCGCGTTTAAAGTTGTGATGCAACTCCGTCATTAGGTGTTGATGTTGCTCATCATCAAATGCTACTTTTTCCGAGATGATCAATACACCACCAGAATTTAATCCCTTGCCAATATTGCGCAACATATCAAGCCGCTCTTCAATGGGGATAAATTGCAGCGTGAAATTCAGTACCGCCATGGAGGCATTGTGTAATACAACATCTTGGATTTGCGCTTCCATCAGTTCAACGGGAACTTCGCCGCTGTCCGCTGCAATCACCTGTTGGCAGCGGGCGATCATGGCTGCGGAATTATCCACACCAATAATTTTGCAATTGGCCGCCTGAATACGGTGGCGCATGGCCAGTGTCGCTGCACCAAGCGAGCAGCCCAAGTCATAACACTGACTATTGGCGTGCACATAGCGCTCGGCAAGGTTGCCAATCATATTGATGATAGTGGCGTACCCCGGTACCGAGCGTTTAATCATATCGGGAAAAACATCGACTACACGCTGATCAAATGCGAAGCGGCTAACCTCTGCCAGCGGATTGGCATAAATGGTATCAGGATTTATTTCGTGCATAGGCGTGACTGGTTAATGGCGCAATAGTAGGGAGAAGGTAAGTGCGCGCATTGTAACCGTCATTGAATGTGACAACAAATTTAGAAATTCATAAAACTGTCATATTTCCGCAGGAATATTCAGTCCATTCACTTCATGTTGTTATTAAGTTGCCATCTTATGTCTTTGCAGAGTCAGGTATTTAGTCAAATTACACTGCAAAAGGAATTGCGCCGCTTGATTGAGTTCAAGCTACTAACCCCGGTTTTTCAACCCATAGTCGCGGTGGAGAATCCGCGCATTATTGGTTATGAGGCGCTGATACGCGGCCCCGAAGACAGTCCATTACATAAACCCGATGCGCTTTTTTCTGTTGCGCGGGAGTCGCGTTTGTTAGCTGCACTGGAGTTTGCGTGTAGAGAAGTGTCGTGTGAACGTTTTGCTGAATTGGCATTACCCGGCAAACTCTTTCTCAATATGAGTCCCATCAGTTTTACCGACAGCCAGTACCGCGATGGCGTAACACGGGAAATTTTACAGCGCGTTGGTTTAAGTGCTGAGCGCTTGGTGTTCGAGTTGACTGAGAGTCAACCCCTGGATGAACTGGATTTGCTGCGCGCTGCCTCTGATCATTTTCGCCGTCAGGGGTTTGCGGTTGCATTGGATGATCTGGGGGCAGGTTATGCAGGTTTGCGTGTTTGGAGTGAACTCTGCCCGGACTATGTAAAAATTGATCGCCATTTTATTTCTGGTATCGATAAAGACCCGGTTAAGCGCGAGTTTGTGCGTGCGATGTTGGATATAGCGCATCGCATGGGGCATAAGGCCATCGCTGAAGGTATAGAGACAGCGGCGGAATTCGACACGCTAGTCACCATGGGTGTTGAGTATGCGCAAGGCTATTTTATCGCACACCCGCAGGCTCTGCCGATTGTTGAGCTGCCTGCTGTGATTGCCGGATATGTCGGTAATTCAATGCGTCGCTATCAAGATCACTTTACTCGCACAGTCCGGGAAATTGTGATGGACTCGGAACAGGTGACATCGTCAACCCTTGCGGAAACAGTGGTGAAAATGTTTCGTGCCGACGTGCGCTTAAGCTGTGTTCCAGTTATCGATGGCGATACTCCATTAGGGATGGTCAGCCGTGCAGAAATTTTAAATATTTTTTCGCACCGCTTTGCCCATGAGTTATATGCCCAAAAATCAATTCGGGATTTTATTAGTCCTTTATCAATTATTGTCGATGTCAACACTGATTTAAAAATTGTGGGTCAACTGATTAGTGAAGATCCACAGCAAAATCTGAGTGTCGATTTTATTGTCGTAGATAACAATCGCTATATGGGGGTTGGTAAAGTGCGCGACCTATTGCGCGCCATTACTGAAGAAAAACTCCGCATTGCCCGTCATAGTAATCCACTTACCCAACTGCCAGGCAACGTACCTTTGTATGAGTGGGTCGATCATTTGTTGCTGCATAAAAAAGAATTTGTTGTCGCCTACTGCGACATTAATCACTTCAAGCCATTTAATGATGCATTTGGTTATAGTGCGGGTGACGAAGCCATAGTGCGGCTAAGTCAAATTATTTGTGCGTGTATTGATAAAACCAAAGATTTTGTCGGCCATGTAGGTGGTGATGATTTTATTCTTGTGCTGAGTTGTGATGATTGGCAGTTGCGCTGTGAGCGAATATTAAATCGTTTTTCCGAGATGAGTCTTCAACTGCTGCCGCAGGAATTAACAGAGTATTGGAGTGTTGATCGACAAGGGCAGCGCCAAAAATACGGCGCTTTAACCTTGGCAATTGGTTGCGTTTCACCTGATCTGGAATTTTGTATCACACATCATCAGGTGTCGCAGTTGCTGGCCGAAGCAAAACACAGTGCCAAAATGCAAGGGGGCAACCAACTTTTCTATTCGCGTCGGCGTAAGCCACAGATGACAAGTGTGGATTAAATTAGAAGCAGTGAGTGAGCTGGGAAATTACGTAGCAACCTGAAAAACCTGAGCTATTCTTAGTCTAATTTCTGGGTGGAGGTGGACTAATGGCTGATCTTGGTTACTACAAGATGCATGCGCTGATCATTGATGATTTTGAGAATTTTCGCGGCACACTCTACAAAATGCTCATGGATTTAGGGATCGGGAATGTTGACTCTACCGCCACTGGTGAAGATGCGCTACGCCTTTGCAAGGCCCGTTGTTACGACATTATTTTGTGCGATAACAATTTAGGCAAAGGTAAAAGCGGCCAACAGGTATTGGAACAACTGCGTTCTACCGATAACCCCTGTGCCGACAGTCTGTTTATTCTTGTCTCCGCTGAAAGTAGTAAAGGCAGCATTATGGCTGCATACGACTATGAGCCTGATGCCTACCTCGCCAAGCCTATTGCGCCCAAGGCATTGGATCAACGTCTCGGTCGTTTGATTGAGCAGCGTCTGGAGCTAAAAGCAATTCATGCGGCACAGAAATCGGGCGACGACCAGCTCGCAATTAACCTTTGTAAAGAATTGATTGCCTCAGGTAGTCGCTACGCCAATGCTTGTCAAAAACTGCTTGGCCAGTTACATCTCAACGAAAATGACTTGGTGGCGGCTGAAGCTGTCTATCGCGCAGTGCTCGACAATCGTGAGCTGGAATGGGCGCAATTGGGAATGGTAAAAACTAAACTGGCGCAAAACGATTTTCTGGGTGCGCAACAATGGCTGGAAAATATATTGCAGGCAAATCCACTCTGCATGAAAGCTTATGATTTACAGGCTGAGCTATGTAAGTTGCAGAACGATTCCGATGGGTTACAGAGTGTATTGCAAAAAGCCACCGATATTTCCCCTCTTTCTATTTTGCGTCAGCAAGCATTGGGCGATGTGGCTCAGCAGAATAATGATTTGGTAATCGCTGCGAATGCACTTAAGCGCGCAGTTAAGTTGGGAGAAAATTCCTGTTTTGATAAACCGTTAATTCACTCTCTTTTTGCACAAACCACAATCGATTTATATTCAATTGATAAAGAACTCGCAAAACCATTCGTTCGTGAAGCGATTGTGTGTGTTAATAATCTGGAAGAAAACTTCGGTAAAAGTAATCTGCGAAAAGTAGAATCTTTATTGCTTGAAAGCCAATTACAAGTGTGTGCTGGTGATCAGCGTCGCGCGCAGGATGCCCTGGCAAGTGCCCAGTCATCACTGGGTGATAACGAAGATGAAAATGCTTTATCGGTGCAAATTGAATTGGTGCGAACACTGCGGTTGATAGGGAAGGCTGATGAGGCGCAGCAACTTTTGGAAGATTTGTTGCATCGTTATGCGGGTAAAGAGGAACATTTACAGCGTCTGGATGTACTGCTGGATGAGCCGCGCAGTGAAAAGAATAAGCTTATGGTAGCTGAAATCAATAAAAAAGGTATTACTTTTTATAATGCAAAAGATTTCACCGCAGCTGCAGATGCATTTAAAACCGCACTACAAAAATTACCGAATCATATCGGCTTGCGATTGAATTATGTGCAGGCAATGATTGATAAACTGAGAACCCATTTTGATGCTGGAACTAGTGAAAAAGTCCAGCAAACCTTTACCAAAACCAATGCCATTATTTCCCAGCAGCATCCGCAATTTCAACGTTATCGTCAGTTAAATGACATGTATAACACTCTGGTTAGAGCCAATGAAAAAGATAAGCGAGGTTGATCTTGAATACATCATCTAAGCAAAAAAACGGCAGTGACGAATATGGACAAACATCCATTGATTTTTCATTCGTCCTGGCTTCTAGTGTGCACGATATGAAAAACTCGTTGGGGATGTTATTGAATACCTTATCCGCTATGGTTGCTAATTCGCCACCTAAAGATGCAGAGCAAGCACAATTTTTCTCGGTATTGGAGTATGAAGCTGCGCGCATTAATGGTGAGCTGGTACAGCTTTTGTCCCTTTACCGCATGGATGAAAACACCATGTCAGTAGTGATTGATGAGCATCATGTTAGCGATATTATCGACGAACAAATCGCCCGCAATGACACGCTGTTAAAATCACGAAATATTAATGTACAGATAAATTGTGACAGCAATTTAGTGTGGTATTTCGATAGTGAATTGATTGGCGGAGTGCTGAATAATTTAATTGTGAACTGCGCGCGTTACAGTCGTAATCAGTTGCTGATAACGGTAATTGAGGAGGAAAATTTTTTATGCATTTCTATTGCTGATGATGGACAGGGTTATCCTGACAATATGCTGGTGGGGGTCTTACCGCAAGCCCCTGTGTCGTTTAGTTCCGGCAATACGCGCTTGGGTTTGTTATTTACACGCAAGGTCTTGGAGTTACATAGATCCAAAAAAGAGCAAGGTTATATGACTATTGCAAATAATGGTCCTTTAGGTGGAGGCGTATTAAAACTTTTCTTACCCTAAGGGCATCGCCTGATTGAGGTGTTGAAATCACAGAACGGCTATTGCATTATCACAACCCGTTTCGGTTTTTGCTTTCAGGTTATATTTTATGCTTAAAATCCGCTTTAAAGATAATAAATACAACGCGGTATGGCTGGTGGAACCTAAAATCACCATAGGCCGCTCAGCGACTAATGCACTGGTTATCGATGACCCGCTGGCCAGTGATGTGCATATGGAAGTACTGGTTGATAACGAACATCTCACTTTACGGAATCTTATTCCTACCCAGCCGATTATGGTTAACGGGCAAACGGTTACCGGAGCCTGTGAGCTTAAACCAGACGATCAAATTCAACTGGGGCAAGTGGAGTTGGTGGTGATCGATCCTAAGCGAGAAGCCCGGGTAATTGCCGAAGAATCAGCCAATGTCACCCAATTGCGTGCGCCCAAAGCGACAGGGTGGTCATTAAAAGCAAATCACACTGCTCTGGCTAACCGTGTTTTTCCACTCAAAGAATTAAATGTCATAGGTCGTGCCAGTGAGTGTGACATTAGTTTGGCAGCGGCACATTTGTCGCGACGTCATGCGCAATTGCAAATTATCGACGGTATGCTGTTCGTTAAAGACTTGGACTCTGCTAATGGCACTTTTTTAAATGGCAAAAGAGTGGCTGAGGCCCGTGTTAAACGGGGAGATGAATTGCGTTTTGATGCATTGACCTTTGGGGTAATGGGGCCGTCTGACGACATGGCAAAAACAACGGTGCGACCAGTGCCTATAAAAGCCGAGATTGTTGAGCCCAAGCCTAAACCCAGCCCGCGCGAAAGTGCCCGCGAGAAAGCCATTGCGCCAACCAGAGCTTCATCGAGTCGCGCCGCTGCTGGTGTGCAGCCCCAATCTGCACCCCAGGAAAATGCCAAAGGGAAATATGGGCTTATTTTTCTTGGTGTGCTCGCTGTTGTGGTTATAACTACCCTGATTTTAACGCGCAAATAAGTATTGAAGCTTTACAGGAACTGGTCGATAACCTGTGATGCGACAACCAGCTATTGCTGCACACAGGTGAATTTATGAACATTTCCTCGCTTAATCATCCTTCTGTTAATAGTTCAGCGGTTGGTTCTGGTCAGCTACCTCAATTAAATAGCGCCAATTCTGCTACTCAAGGCAATTCGCACAAAACACCCGAAGTCAGCCGTACAGAAGCATCTGATTTACAAGATAAACGGCAAACTGCGCTGCAAATCGTCAATCGCACATTGACTATGGCCTATGAGAAAATTGCGTCACGTGGTCAGGCTGCCAGTGCGGAATATAAAGCCTTTGAACCGCTGACAGCGGAAAAGGTGGCTAATAATATTTTGGGTTTTATTGAGCGTCGCTTACAGTTAGATGTGGCCGATGGCGCAAGCCAAGAAGAGTTGAAAGCCCGTTTAGATGCTGGTTTAGCAGGATTCAAAAAAGGTTTTGCTGAGGCGAGTGAAAAACTGGAAGCATTAAGTTTACTTTCCCCGGAGATAAAATCTGATATTGGCAAGACTTATGAGTTAGTACTCGAGGGAGTGGATGAGCTGCGCTCCAAGTTTATCCAGTCAACAGAAGTAGAGGCAAAACAGCCGAAATCCAATTCAGCTGCAGATGTGTTGAAAACGGCGGACGCTAAAAAATCATCTGCCAAGTTGGACGTACCGGCGTTTTTACCGGCGACCAGTAGTTACCTTGGCTATGGCAATTATGAATATGGTCGTGCACGCGAATTCAGCTTTGAGTTAACCACCAAAGAAGGTGATAAGGTCACTATTAAAGCGACCTCCAGTGAAGGTTTGGCCGTTGAAGCTGGGCGCGCTGGGCGAGGCAATAATTCAGTGGGCGCGCTCAATGCCAGTTACAGCTCCAGCCAATCTTTTTCACTCTCAATTGAAGGCGAGTTGAGCGAAGAAGAACTTGGGGCTATTAATGATTTGTTAGGGCGTGTAAACGGTCTGGCCCGCGAATTTTTTGACGGTGATCTGGATGTGGCATTCGAGCAAGCCATGAATATGGGCTATGACGCTGCGCAAATCGCCAGTTTCTCACTGAATTTAGCGCAGGCCGAAATTCAGCAGGTAACACAAGCCTATCAAACTTTTGAACCGGGTGATGCTGAAAGCGGCATCAACAAGCCCCAATTGTTAGCCGATCAATTATTACCGTTGGGGAACTTCATTAAGGACCTGCTTGCAAGCTTGGATCGAGCGTCAGAATTCGGTGAGCCACGGTTACTCTTATCCAACATGGCTGAAAAAGTGACCGGCGAGACAGAGGTCGATCAGCAGCAAGGCCAGCGTTTCCGCGATTTTATGGAGCAAATTATGGCATTGGACTTGGGTTAATTTTTTCGTGAAACGCCCGCTGTTGAGCTGATACACTGCGGTTTTGTCTGATGCGGTGTGTTTATGCAATCGATTTATCTTTATTCGACTCCTGGATGCCATTTGTGCGAGCTTGCCCGAGAGGTAATCTCGCCACTGCTGAGCCACCACTCCCTGTATCTGGAAGAGATTGATATCGCAGAATCCGATGAGCTGATCGAAAAGTATGGCGTTAGAATTCCCGTCTTAAAATCTCCCCTTCATATTGACGAATTAGGGTGGCCTTTTGACTCGGCGCAAGCTGATAGTTTTCTGAGGCGAATAAACCTCTGATCTATTACTGATTATTTTTTGTTGGGTGCCAAGCCAAGACTGTTCATTGTCTCCGCAACCCAGTGCAGTGAATCCACATAGATTTCTGCGATGAGGTTTGGGGTTAAACCCAGTGCTGCTAATTGCGGCCAATCTATATCTTGCCAGTGCCCTTGCTCGTGCGCTTGCACAATCTGCAATACCATCCCCTCTGGGCCTGCATGAGTGAGCATTGCATTATTCAGTGATTCGCTGAGCGAAAGGCTTCGCAATAACTCTTCCAGAGGAGAGTCGAGAAAGGCATCCAGTGTTGATAGCAAACCAACTGTAAAATAAGCATCTGGACTGTTGCGCTGATTCATTTTGGTGGCAATCATTTCGCACATGCGCGCTCGTGTTAATGCCGCCACGCTCAACTCATGGGGTTTACCACTCAAGTTGGAAAGTGCTAACAAATTAACCCAATTTCTCAGTTTATTTAAACCGAGTAGCATAATTGCTTGGCGTAATGATTCAATATTTCGCGATAGTCCAAACGCTGCGGAGTTAACCAGGCGCAATAATTTAAAACTTAAAAGTGTGTCGCGCGCAATCATGCGTTCAATTTTTTCGATGGGAGCATCTTGATCGTGCAGGGCAGCTAACAACTGTAATACAGACTGTTTATTTTCTGAAATTTTTCTTCCAGTAATAACTCGGGGTTTGGCAAGAAAATATCCTTGAAATAAATCAAAGCCTAAAGCTTTGCATTGTTCGAACATCTCATAAGTTTCAACTTTTTCGGCAATTAAAATAACGTTGAAGGGCTTGAGGTAATCAATATGGTAGCGAAGTTTTTCTGGCGATAAGCTCAATACATCAAGTTTGATAATGTCTGCATAGGCTATTAGGTTTTTGCTGTTTTCATCTAATTCAAAATCATCTAATGCAATGGTGTAACCCTGTTCGCGCAATTGCTTCAGCGAATGCAGCATGGCTGCATCCACTTGTTGGCCTTCCAGTACTTCGATGACTAATTTTTGGCGATTAAATGGAGGGGGTGAGTCAAGTAGCGTGCGTGTAAAGTTTACAAAGGCTTTATGACTGCCCACTACCTGTTCAATCGATAGCTCGGTAAATGCGTTAAGCAAAACTTGCGAACTGGCGGCATCGCCATCGGTCGATGCAATAAATTTTAAGTCGCTATTGCGACAAAGAAGTTCGTAGGCCACAACTTGCATATTGCCATCAAATATAGGCTGCCGGGCGAGAAGAGGGATGGCTTCGGTCATAGAGTAAACGGATTGATTGTTGTTGTGTTTCGAAAGATCCGATTCCTAAGATCTGCGCAGTCGTTAGAAGTGTAGCTTGCAACAGCCAGCTTACAACCAGAGTTTCAATAATCGACACTCAACTAGGCGAAATTTTAGCCCATAGTCGATTTTTGCCTATACTGATACTACTTTAGTACTGGTTTTCCTGGCGAGGCCGCAAAAAAACGAATGGTAGCAGTATGTCCAAATTATTAGATTCTATTGATCAGCGCACCCGCTTGGTGGGGGAAAATCGTCTCGAATTACTTATGTTTCGTTTAGGTGGGCGGCAGCTATTTGCAATCAATGTATTTAAAGTGCAAGAGGTTGTTAAGGTTCCGGTCTTGCGCCACGTACCGCATAGCCATCCTCATGTTCGCGGTGTGGCGCATTTGCGCGGTCAAACCGTACCTGTTATTGATCTGCGTGCTGCTATTGGTATGAGTGAATTAAAACAGCTGGAGGACGCCAACCTCATCGTTGCTGAATATAATCGTTCTGTTCAGGCATTTTTAATTGGGGCCGTCGATCGCATTGTGAATCTTAACTGGGAGCTTATTTTACCTCCACCCAAAGGAGCGGGGCGGAGCCATTTCCTTACGGCTATTACCAAGCTCGATGACCAGTTGGTGGAAATTCTGGATGTTGAACGTGTGCTTGCTGATATTATTCCGTACAACACAAGTGTTTCACATGATGTTCTGGACTCTGATCTGGTAGCAGAGGCGAAAAAACGCAAACTAAAAGTGTTGCTCGCCGAAGATTCGCCTACTGCAGTGAAGCAAGTAAAAGAAACTTTGGCCAATATTGGTATTGAGGTCCTGTCGGTACAGGATGGTCTGCAAGCATTAACCATGTTGCAACAGTGGGTGGCTGCCGGGCATAAGGTCACCGATGAAATTCTGATGCTCGTAACGGATGCAGAAATGCCCGAGATGGATGGTTATCGTTTGACAGCTGAGGTTCGCAAAAACCCCGCGTTGGCTGATTTATATGTGGTATTGCATACGTCACTTAGCGGTAGTTTTAATAAAGCGATGGTAGAGAAGGTGGGTTGCAATGATTTCTTATCCAAGTTCCAGCCCGACGAATTAGCAGAAGTTGTGCAAAAGCGCTTACGTGAATACTTGAAAAAATAATTTCATGACTCAACAATAAAAAACCACGCGTGAAGATTCATGCGCGGTTTTTTATTAATTGTGAATTGCTTGATTACAATTGACGATTCATTTCTGCTGGCGTTACAAAATTAGTTTCTTGCCCTAAACGATATGCGTAAATGACCGAAAAAGAGAGCACATTTTGTACATAGCCTCGGGTTTCTTTGTAGGGAATTGTTTCGATCCATACATCATAGGGAAGCTGCGTACCTTTATCTTTATTTAACCATTTTTTTACTCGGGTCGGGCCAGCATTGTAAGCCGCCGCCGCCAGTATGCGATTGCCCTCAAATACACCAAGTAAATGGTTTAAATAGCGGCTCCCCAGCGCAATGTTTTTCTCGGGTGTTATTAAATCTTGAAGGGTGAAACTCAGGCCATTTTTTTGCGCTGTCTGTTTGGCGGTCGCTGGCATTAATTGCATTAACCCTAGCGCCCCGGCAGTTGATTTTGCATCATGTACAAATGCACTTTCCTGGCGAGTGACGGCAAAAATAAACAGCGGATTTACTGAGGTTTGTTGCGCTGCTTTGGTTACATGTTCTTTGTAGGCTATAGGAAAGCGAACTTCAAGATCATCCCAATATTGCGCCTCTGCCATCACTTGAATGCCGTTGCGATACCAGCCCAACTTTTCAGCCAAGCGCCCCGCGATGATCATTTGCTCCAATGGCATGCGGCGAGTAGTGTGAAAAAATTCCCGGTTGGCCGCCCCCAATTCCCCGCGAGCAAAAAATTCGCGCGCGCGTAAAATGCCTTGTGCATTTTCTACCGCGGCAATTTGCTCGTTGGTAAATGACATGGGGCGATCTAGCAAATGGTAATTTACTTTGGTTTTATCGGCGGCTAAAAAACCATAAAAACTTCGAGCAGGTGCCACACTGTTATAAATACTTGTAGGTGTCTCGCCATTTATTTCTTTGATGGATAATTCCTCCATCGTGCGTGCTTGCCAATAGCGCCAGCGTTCACTGGCACGTGCATCTTCAGGCAAGCGGGCAAGCCATTCATTAACTCGCTCCCAATCTTGCTTGCGCAAAGACTCGCGCAGCAGCCATTCAAGTAAATCAACGCGCGTTAAGTTAGGTGTTGAGGCAACCAATTTTTCAGCGTCAACTTCATGATTCTGATAGAGCAAGCGCAGAGCAATATGGTATTTGATTTCAACTCTATTGGTATCATCAAATAGTTGCTGCGCATCATAACCGTGCCAAAGTGCGAGGGCTTCTTTGGCATTGATTCGTGCTAATTTTTCCAAACCATGCAAAATAACCGTTTTCATTTTTGGGGATTGTTTGGAGAATTTTGCTGTTTGTTTTAATAAGCGTGGATTGGCATCTACTTGCTGCAGCAAGGCCGCCAGAGGGTGATCGGCAGCAGGCAGTAGGTTGCTCAAATAGCTTGCCATACCTTTATTGCCCGCTTTTAAAGCTTTTAAATGGCGTTCCCAAATCAAATCGGGTGTCATGAGTCCCGCTTTTTTCCATTGATCAAACACGGGATCGCAAGCTTTGGATTGTGTTTTGTCAATGTTCCAGAGTGGCGCAACGTCGTTGAGTGCGCTTTTATCTCCTGTCGCCAAGCGTGCGCGCAAATTCAAACAGGCCAATTCTGGGTCAGTGAGACGTTTATCATAAAAATGCAAATAATCAGCCCAACGCTCGCGCTGAGCCAGCGTCCGTAACCACCGGTGAGTTAAGCGCTCGGATAAAAATGAATCGGGGTAATTCGCAAAAAAAGCCTGCACATCTTGTTTGGGCAAGCTAAATAAACGATTGGTTAATTCTTGATATTCAAGATAAGGCAGCAGAGGGTAGTTTTTGAGCTGTTTTAATAAACGATGGTATTCAGGCATGTTTTTGGCGTTGAGGGCCT
The DNA here is from genome assembly GCF_057196725.1 of Cellvibrio sp. ATLC23. Classification (NCBI taxonomy): domain Bacteria; kingdom Pseudomonadati; phylum Pseudomonadota; class Gammaproteobacteria; order Cellvibrionales; family Cellvibrionaceae; genus Cellvibrio; species Cellvibrio sp. ATLC23. The sequence goes on from NZ_JBXUOS010000004.1 coordinate 98,192, forward strand.
TTTGTGCCTGAACGTATTGTTGTCGCTCTATTTGACGAGCATCCGTCTTGGTCGATGCTGTTTTTGTTGTGGGTGGCGTTGTCGCAGCCTGCGCGTAAGTCAGGGTTATGCTACCAACGAATACGCTGGCACTCAGGGCTGCTGGCCAAAGTATTTTTGAAAACCTCATGGATACCTCAATTGTTATCAAACCCAAGCGGGTTGGTTATGCCTTTCTGGTGGGATATGATGCGGCACTTCTTAATGCGGTACTTGCGCGGCAGTGCAAGATGAGTGCTGGGGCCGCATTAATTTTGTTGCCTCTACTAAAGACTTTAGCAGACGGCCAAGCATTCACTTGAGAATATCAGCCCGCTGGTGCTTGTGCCAGTATCATTTTCGTTGAAACACTACCTGAATTATTCCCTCTATGTCTTTGATTAAAATTGAAAAAGCCGGACTCAGTTACGGCCTGCAAGTACTCTTGGATGGGGTTGACCTGACCATTGAACGCGGTCAGCGCCTCTGTTTGATTGGGCGTAATGGTACCGGCAAGTCAAGCTTGTTAAAGGTGCTAGATGGTGAGGTCGATCTGGATAAAGGCGAAGTTATTCGTCAAACCGGAATTCGCATTGCCCGTTTAGAGCAGGATCTTCCAGAGGCTGATGATCGTCTCGTATTTGATGCTGTCGCAGCAGGCGCAAAGGGAGTAGGGGAGCTGCTTGCTGAGTACCGAGTTTTATCTCATGCACAGCACATAGATGATAACCAATTGGCGCGCATGGCCGACTTGCAACACCAGATTGAAGCCAATGATGGCTGGGCATTGCAGCAGAAGGTGGATGAAATCATTTCCCGTCTGGATTTGCCCGCTGAGCGTTACATGCGCGAGCTTTCGGGGGGCTGGCGTCGCCGTGTTGCGCTTGCACGCGCACTGGTGATTGAACCTGATGTGTTGTTGCTCGATGAGCCAACTAACCATTTGGATATTGCTGCGATTGAGTGGTTGGAAAAACAATTGCTGAGTTACAACGGCGCGTTGGTGTTTATCACCCATGACCGTTCATTATTGCAGGCCTTGGCGACCCATATTGCTGAGTTGGATCGCGGCCATTTGCGTTGTTGGGAAGGCGACTACGCCAGCTTTTTGGTGTATCGCGAGCAGGCGCTTGCGGAAGAGGCCCGCCACAACGAGTTATTTGATAAGCGTCTCGCACAAGAAGAGGTGTGGATTCGCCAGGGTATCAAAGCGCGCCGTACCCGTAATGAGGGGCGCGTGCGTGCATTAAAAGCCTTACGTGAAACCCGCTCACAGCGGCGCGAGGTTGTCGGTAAGGCCAACTTTTCCTTGGCTGCAGGTGGCGACTCAGGCAAGTTGGTCGCCGATTTGGTCGACGTGAGCTACTCATTTGGCGAGAAAAAAATCGTCAACCAGTTTTCTACCCGCATTATGCGCGGCGATAGAATTGGTTTAGTCGGCGCTAATGGAGCAGGTAAAAGCACGCTGCTGAAATTAATTCTCGGCGAATTGCAGCCGCAATCTGGCAGCGTGAAACTGGGCACTAATCTGGAAGTGGCTTATTTTGATCAGCTGCGCGACCAATTAGATCTTGATAAAAATGCCGTTGATAACATCGCTGGTGGGCGCGAATTTATTGAAGTTGATGGAAAATCAAAACATATTTTTTCTTATCTTAGCGATTTTTTATTTAGCGGCGAGCGAGCGCGCACACCACTACGCGCCTTGTCAGGTGGCGAGCGCAATCGTGTACTACTTGCCAAATTATTCAGTAAGTCGGCAAATTTATTGGTATTGGATGAGCCGACGAATGATCTGGATGTCGAAACGCTTGAGTTGCTGGAGGATATTCTCACCGAATATACCGGCACGCTTTTATTGGTAAGCCATGACCGGGCATTTTTGAATAATATTGTGTCCAGTGTTATTGCATTTGAAGGGCGCGGCAATGTGCTTGAGTATGTGGGTGGTTACGACGATTGGCTGCGTCAAGGTGGCAAATGGACCCAAGCTGATGAGCTGCCAGAGGTGAGTGTCAGCAATCCTATCGAGGAGCCGAAAAAAGCCACCCACCCAGAAACAGAAAGTGCTAAAGCGCCGACCAAACTTAAAAAATTGAGCTACAAATTCCAAAAAGAATTTGATGAGTTGCCACAGAAAATTGAATTGCTGGAAAAACAGTTAAATGCACTACAGCTAGTGACCAGCGCCAGTGATTTTTATAATCAAGCGCCTGCCACAGTAGAGCAGAAGCTGCAGGAGCTTGCCAGAGTGCAGCAACAGCTCGATGATTCGTTTGAGCGTTGGGCTGAATTGGAAGATATGCAGCAAGAGTAAATGTCAAAAAATAAGACCGGTGAGGCGTTACGCTTCACCGGTTTGTTTTTTTACCAATACCGCTAACACATCGCAGGTAGCGCCGTGTAAAACACTATTGGGGGTCGAGCCGAGTAGTAATGCAAAACCCTTGCGACCATGGCTGCCAACCACGATTAAATCTGCAGATTCTTGCTCGGCCAGATAATGCAATTCAGCCGCTGGTTGCCCCACAAGTACATGTTGCTGCATGATCGGGTAACTGGTTGATTTGGCAAGTTGTGCCAGATCAGCTTCTGCTTTCTGCACTTGTTGCTCTTGCACGCCACTCAAATCTACCGGCATATCACCACCATATGCAAACGCAAGAGGCTCCAGTACATGCGCCAAGGTGAGTTTGGCATTGCAAGCTTGTGCAATAGCGGCTGCACGTTGGATAACCGGCGGGCAATCTTCAGATAGATCCAAGCCGACAATAATATGGGTGTAGTTAATAATTTCTGTCATGATTCTTATCCTCGGCATTGTTGTTGGTGCTTACTAAAGAATAGTTGCTCTCGCATAAAGTTTTAAGGATTTACATGAATATCTGGTTTTTTATTATTTTGATCGTGACGATTGCACTGGTGATGGGCCCTATCTCCATGCTCAGACCAAGCCCCGCGCAAAAAAGAAAGGAACAACTGCGTACATATGCTACTGCGCAGGGAGTGCGTTTTAGTTTGCGCCGATTGCCGGCCTTAAAAACTGATGTTGATCAGCCTGTAACCATGCCTGTTTACTATTTGTCGCCACCACCTAAAACACGGGAGCTACCAGAATGGATACTGATGCGCACCGGCTATGCACACGAAGGCAACTTTAGTTCCGAGTGGGATTGGCAAACTAATGTGCGCCCAAGTGATGCCACTTGCGAGCTGCTTAAGGGTTGTCTGCCACAATTGCCTGAATCGGTCCGGGCCGTTAGTGGTGGCAATATGGGTATTTGCGTTTTTTGGCAAGAAAAAGAAAGCGTGGAAATTCTGGATGTGTTAATCAGCGTGTTGACCCGGCTTTACCAAACTGAATATCTGTCAGCCGATCTACACGCTTAGGCGACTGGCGCCATTTCGCGTAGAGCGCTGCTAAGCCCTACGCGCTCACCGTCTATCATTTCACTTAACTCTTTAATCATTTGTAGGCGGCGAGGGTCTTGATGCATCGACTCCATCAATAGATGTTGGGCCTTGCGATAAAAAGCAAGGCGGTCACTTATGGCGACAGACTTATCCCCCTGACCGATGTATGACATCACCGATACCATTAAATAAGCCCAGCGCAGCTCTGTTTGATAGGCGCCTAATTCGACTTCATTAATAGTGCCTTGAGCAGCAAGCTGTACGATAAGATTCATTGCCTCATTGATGTGCAGCTGCGTTTTAGCAATTTGTGCATCACTGTCCCTTTGATAGCTAATTCCTTGGCGATTTTTTGGATTGAGCAACTCTTCCGAATAATGTTCACTTTTCAGTATCGCTGCCTCTAGGTGCTCTCGGTTATTATCTTCCAGCGCCAGCATTTGATGCTGCAGCGTAATGATCATGTCATTGATATGCTTGGTAATGACCCTGTTTGGTAGTGTTTGCTCCAAACAGTTCACAACATCAGTTAACTCTTCTACTTGAATACGCAAACGGCGTTGCTCCAAGCGGCGCTGACGTTGGCGCTGCTGTATGCGATGAAGTACGCTCACGGCAAAAAGTGTCATCAGCATCAAAAAAACAAGAATCACAATCAAGGTCATGCGGAAATCTACTAGGGCAAGGTAGTTGGGTTTCAGGTTTTTATGGGTTTCTTGTCCTTAAGTGTGCGGCAAATAACAAAATCATATATAACAATAAGATATGTTCGACCTTTAAAGTAAATAAACATCCTGTTTGAGGCAGAGTTTTGCGTATCTGTTCAGGCTCGACTATAAGACATGCTGGAAATTATAGCTTGACCCCTCGGGATTCAAGACTTATATATGCGCACCTTCACTGCTAGTTTAACCCGTCTTCGGGGCAATGAAGTAATTGTTTGGCGCATTTGCCGGCCCTTTTCACTGCCTTCTTTTTATAGAGATATTTCTAACTGCCATGGGTAAATCCTTAGTTATCGTTGAGTCGCCTGCCAAGGCAAAAACTATCAATAAATATCTGGGTGACGATTTTATCGTTAAGTCCAGTATTGGCCATATTCGCGATTTACCAACCAGTGGTGGAGCTAAGCCAGTTGATGCCAAAGAGCGAGCTAAACAAGCGGCTGCAACACGCAAAATGTCACCTGAAGACAAAGCAATTTATCAAGCCAACAAGAGTAAAAGTCAGCTTATTAACCGCATGGGCATTGATCCGGAAAACGGTTGGGCAGCCCAATACGAAATTCTTCCAGGTAAAGAAAAAGTTGTGGATGAGCTGAAGAAGCTTGCCGAGAAGGCCGATATGGTCTATCTCGCAACCGACTTGGATAGAGAGGGGGAAGCAATTGCTTGGCACTTACGCGAGGCAATTGGTGGCGATGAATCCCGCTATCGCCGCGTTGTGTTTAATGAAATCACTAAAACGGCGATTCAAAATGCATTTAAAACGCCGGGGCCAATCGATCAGAATCGTGTTGATGCTCAGCAAGCGCGTCGCTTTTTGGATCGCGTTGTGGGTTACATGGTGTCGCCATTATTGTGGGAAAAGGTCGCTCGGGGGCTGTCAGCGGGGCGCGTACAGTCTGTAGCTGTACGTCTGGTGGTTGAACGAGAGCGCGAAATTCGCGCCTTCATCCCGGAAGAGTACTGGACTCTTTTTGCTGATCTGCAGGCGGATAAAAGCCAAGTTGCCAGCTTTGAAGTGAAAAAGCAGGGTGATGAGGCTTTTAAGCCAATCAATGAAGCTCAGACGATGGCGGCGGTTAATGCATTGCAAGGTGCAGCTTATAAGGTAATTAATCGCGAAGATAAGCCCACACAATCTAAACCTTCAGCCCCTTTTATTACCTCGACCTTACAGCAAGCCGCGAGCACTCGTTTAGGTTTTGGGGTTAAGAAAACCATGATGATGGCTCAGCGCTTATATGAGGCGGGTTACATTACCTACATGCGTACGGACTCGACGAACTTGAGCAAAGAGGCTGTCGAAGCTTGTCGTGAACATATTTTAGAAAACTTCGGCAAACGCTACCTGCCTGAGTCGCCCATCCTTTATTCCAGTAAGGACGGTGCGCAGGAAGCGCATGAGGCGATTCGCCCCTCAAATGTTGATGCATTACCTAATCAATTAAGTGGTATGGAGCGTGATGCGGAGCGTCTTTATGGTCTGATCTGGCAACAATTTGTTGCCTGCCAAATGACGCCGGCAGAATACACTAGCACCAGTGTGGTGGTGGCGGCTGGCGATTATGAGCTGCGTACTCGCGGCCGTGTAATCCGTTTTGATGGTTATACCAAGGTCAGTCCGCAGGTCGCCAAAAAAGACGAAGATGTGGTGCTGCCAGATATGAAAGTTGGCCAAGTGTTGCCGCTGGTGAAACTTAATCCGCAGCAACATTTCACCAAGCCTTCAGCACGTTACACCGAAGCCAGTTTGGTAAAGGAGCTCGAAAAGCGTGCTATTGGTCGCCCATCGACTTATGCATCGATTATTTCTACCATCCAAGAGCGCGGTTATGTGCGCCAGGAAAATCGTCGGTTTTATGCCGAAAAAATGGGCGATATAGTGACTGAACGCCTGGTTGAAAGCTTTGATGACCTTATGAGTTATGGCTTTACCGCCAATATGGAAGAGTCATTGGATGTGGTTGCTCAGGGTGGAAAAAACTGGCGTTCATTGCTTGATGAGTTTTACGCTGGGTTTAGTAAAAAGCTGACCTTGGCGTCGAGCAGCGCTAAAGGCATGCGAGCGAATGATCCCACCGATACGGATATCGCCTGCAGTCTGTGTGGTCGCCACATGCAAATCCGTACCGGCAGTACAGGTGTCTTTTTAGGTTGCTCAGGTTATGGGTTGCCACCAAAAGAGCGCTGCAAAAACACTATGAATCTGGTTTCTGGTGATGAGGCTATCGAGGCTGATGCGGATGAAGAAGCGGAATCGCGCCAGCTGCGCGCCAAGCATCGCTGCAAGCTTTGCAACTCCGCGATGGACTCCTATCTGGTGGATGAAAGTCGCAAGTTACATATTTGCGGTAATAATCCTGATTGCCCCGGTTACGAGGTGGAGCAGGGCACCTATCGCCTTAAAGGTTACGAAGGCCCAACTATTGAGTGCGATAAGTGCGGCAGCGAAATGCAGCTTAAAACAGGTCGTTTTGGCAAGTATTTTGGCTGCACTAATAGTGAATGTAAAAACACGCGTAAGCTACTGAAGAGCGGTGAGGCTGCCCCACCAAAGGTTGACCCAATCGTAATGCCAGAGTTGCGCTGTGAAAAAGTGGATGATCACTATGTGTTGCGAGATGGTGCTGCCGGCTTGTTCCTTGCCGCAAGCCAGTTCCCTAAAAATCGTGAAACTCGTGCGCCATTGGTGGAGGAGTTGTTGCCCCATAAGGATCAAATAGATCCGAAGTATCACTTTTTGTTGTCTGCACCGGTAAAGGATCCTGAAGGCAACAAGGCTATTATTCGCTTTAGTCGTAAAACCAAAGAGCAGTATGTTCAAACCGAAGTAAACGGTAAGGCTACGGGCTGGAAGGCGTTTTACGATGGCGGAAAATGGAAAGTGCAAAAATAAGTTCTGCAGTAGTCATCTTTGCTGATGGCTACTGCCCCTACCTTGTTCTGAAACCTGTCGCGCATTATGTCAATTAGTCACCTCTCACTTGTAAATCAAAAGTTGGCGTTTGCTGGGGCCACCATCGGCCTATTAAACAACTCTCTTGGTGAGCCAAAAGGCATGCGCAAACTTGAATCGCAGGCCTTGGCCGATGCGGTTGTGTTCCATCTGATAGTGGCGCTGCATTTTTATCTGCGCGAGCTTGCCGAGCATCATCAAATAAAAAAGCCATCCGTTATTCGCTCCATTCAGGATCTAATCTCTTCACTGCAGCAGGTCGATAAGGTTTCTTCGGAGTCTTCTGAATTGCTAGCGCTTAGCCAGTTAAGTGATTCATGGTTAAGTCAACTGACTCAGTATCACGATCATATTTTTAAATCTCCCGAAAAACCCAGGGAGAAAAAAGCATTTGGACAGGAAAATTTAATTGCCTTAGTGGAGTTGACGGAAGCTCAGGGGCAAGAATTGCCTGACTTAACTGTGGAGTTGTTAACTTCTTGGTTGGAAAGCTTCGGTACATTGGTAACGCGTCAGCGCGAAACGATCGCAGAGTATTGATAAAAAGTTGAACCTGCAGAATGACTGTGGCACAATCAGCACCCTTCGCGCGCTAGGGCTGCTGATTTTTATAAAAAACATTAAAAATCAATTGGTTGGAGCGCGAAACATTAAGTCAGTGCTTTCATTTGTTTATGTAATGAAGGCGACCCAAGCGGACGTGGTGAAATTGGTAGACACACCAGGTTTAGGTTCTGGCGCCGCAAGGTGTGAGAGTTCGAGTCTCTCCGTCCGCACCATATTCCCCCAGCATTCTGTATTTCAGAGTGCTTGATCAACTGCAACAGATTTTCAGTTATTTCACGAGGCATATATGCAGGTTTCACTCGAAACGACTTCTGGATTGGAGCGCCGCTTAACCGTTGGCGTGCCCGCAGAGCAAGTAGAAAACGAAGTTGAAAATCGCTTGAAGCAAGCGGCACGCAACGTAAGCATCAAAGGTTTCCGCAAGGGCAAGGTGCCAATGTCTGTTGTCAAACAGCGTTTTGGTGCGGGCATTCGTCAAGAAGTTGTGGGTGATGTAATTAGCCGTTCTTTTTATGCTGCAGTACAAAAAGAAAATGTAAAGCCTGCTGGCCAGCCATCCATTCAGCCAAAGCAGTTGGCTGTAGGTAAAGATCTTGAATACATTGCAACCTTCGAAGTTTATCCAAGTGTTGCATTGAGCGATCTTACAGCATTCGAGCTCACCAGCTTCAAAGCAGAAGTGACCGATACTGATGTCGATAATATGATTGAAGTATTGCGCAAGCATCAGGCCACGTGGTCTGTTGTAGAGCGTGCAGCTGCTGATGGCGATCAGGTTAATATCAATTTTGTTGGCACCAAAGATGGTGTCGAGTTTGCCGGCGGTAAAGCGGACAATCACAATTTAGTGCTCGGCTCGAAATCAATGATTCCTGGTTTCGAGGAAGGTATTGTTGGTCTGAAAGCAGGTGAGAACAAGGTTGTTTCAGTTACATTCCCTGAAGATTATCAGGCAGAAGAACTGAAAGGGGCTGCGGTAGATTTTGCAATCACCGTCAATAGCGTGTCAGAAGCTCAACTACCAGAATTAAAGAAAGAGTTTTTCCAGAAGTTTGGCGTAGAAAAAGGCGGTGAGAAGCAATTCCGCAAAGAAGTAAAAGCAAACATGGATCGCGAGTTGGCCAATGCGCTGAAAGCAAAAGTAAAAGGCCAAGTAATGGATGCTCTTATTGCCTCTCACACCACTGATGTGCCCAAAGCGTTGGTTGCCAATGAAATTCAGGTGCTGCGTAATCAAATGATGCAGCGTTTTGGCGGACAACAACAAAATTTTGACGTTAAATCCTTGCTTCCCGATACCATGTTCCAAGATGAGGCTGCTCGTCGTGTAACCTTGGGTTTAATTGTTGGCGAGATTGTAAAGTCTGCCAAGCTTAAGCCTGAAGCGAAACGCGTAAAAGCTATGATCGAAGAGATTGCCTCAACTTATCAAGAGCCAAAAGAAGTGGTTGAGTACTACAATGGCAATCAGGAGTTGATGGCTGGGGTGGAGTCGGCAGTGCTGGAAGATCAGGTCGTGGACTATATCCTATCGCAAGCCAAAGTCGCTGAAGTACAGACTAGCTACGATGAAATCATCAAGGCTAACGCTCAGCGCTAATCGTTTAAAAAAGCCGCAAAACGCCTGTTTTGCGGCTTCCCTCTCTCTGAATACCTTCCAAATTACCTCATTTGACTGGCATATAATCCCATCACGGGTTAAGCTCTGTAGTGTCAAAAAATCATAGTTTTCAACATTGGCGACGCTATTAGCCCGCTTAAGGACAAAAACGCACGATGTCATACCAACACATGAACTCCCTGTTATCTCCTATCAATAGTGGCCTTGTACCGATTGTTATCGAGCAAACGGCACGAGGCGAAAGATCATTTGATATATATTCACGCTTGCTTAAAGAGCGTGTGATATTCCTTGTTGGTCCCGTTGAGGACTACATGGCAAATTTAGTCGTAGCTCAACTTTTATTTTTGGAAGCCGAAAACCCGGATAAAGATATCCATCTGTACATTAACTCACCAGGCGGATCAGTTACTGCAGGTATGTCCATTTATGACACTATGCAGTTTATAAAACCAAATGTGAGCACCATGTGCATAGGTCAAGCATGTAGCATGGGGGCATTTTTGTTAAATGCGGGCGCTAAAGGCAAGCGCTTTTGCCTGCCCAACTCTCGCGTGATGATTCACCAGCCAAGCGGCGGAGCACAGGGGCAGGCATCTGACATACACATTCAAGCGCAAGAAATATTGAAGATCCGCTCGCGCCTCAATGAGCTAATGGCCTTTCATTCAGGTCAGCCTATTGAAAAAATAGAGGTGGACACTGAGCGCGATAACTTTATGTCTGCTCAACAGGCGAAAGATTATGGCTTGATTGATGCTGTAATCGATAAACGTATACAGCCAGCTCAATAATTGTTTGTTTGTCAGAGTAAAACCGAACTCAGATCAGCATCGCAAGCTTGACCCAGTGACAATTCACTTTTGAGCAGCTTGAATTTGATCTTTTAAACTGACAATTGATATAGAAATTTAGATGGAGTGGGTTCAATGACCGATCACACCAGTGACGCAGGCGATAAAAACGGAAAGTTGCTGTATTGCTCTTTCTGCGGTAAAAGTCAGCATGAAGTCCGCAAGTTAATTGCGGGTCCATCGGTTTTTATTTGCGATGAGTGCGTTGACCTTTGCAACGATATTATTCGTGAAGAAATTCAGGAAAGCGCTGCTGAAGGTGCTTCCGAAAAACTTCCAAAGCCGCATGAGATATCGGCAATTCTTGACCAGTATGTCATTGGTCAAAAACGAGCGAAAAAAGTATTGGCTGTGGCTGTGTACAACCATTACAAACGTCTTCGTTTTGCCGGGAAAGCAGGTAAAGATAAAGAAACGATTGAGCTAGGTAAAAGTAACATTTTGTTAGTTGGCCCAACAGGTAGTGGTAAGACATTGCTGGCAGAGACCTTGGCTCGATTGCTTGATGTGCCTTTCACAATTGCAGATGCAACTACGCTTACTGAAGCGGGTTATGTTGGTGAGGATGTTGAGAATATCATCCAAAAATTACTGCAAAAATGTGATTACGATGTAGAAAAAGCACAGCAAGGCATTGTCTACATTGACGAAATTGACAAAATTTCTCGCAAATCAGACAACCCTTCAATTACTCGTGATGTTTCAGGCGAAGGTGTGCAGCAAGCGCTGCTGAAGCTTATAGAAGGTACTGTTGCCTCTGTACCGCCTCAGGGTGGGCGCAAGCATCCGCAACAAGAGTTTTTGCAGGTAGATACTTCAAATATTTTGTTCATTTGCGGTGGAGCTTTTGCTGGCCTGGACAAAGTTATCCGCGACCGATCCGAAAAAGGCGGTATTGGATTTAGTGCAGAAGTAAAAAGTAAAGATGAGAAGCGGAACTTTGGCCAGACACTGCAAGATTTAGAGCCAGAAGATCTTGTTCGTTATGGGCTTATTCCAGAGTTCGTAGGTCGCTTACCTGTAATAGCGACATTGGATGAGCTGGATAAAGCGGCTCTAATACAAATTCTGACCGAGCCGCGTAATGCGCTGACCAAACAGTATGGTCGGTTATTTGAGATGGAAGGCGTACAAATTGATTTTCGTAGTGATGCATTGGATGCTGTTGCGGAGCGTGCGTTGGAACGTAAAACGGGTGCTCGTGGCTTGAGATCTATTATGGAGTCGGTCCTTCTTGACACCATGTATAAGATTCCATCCGAAGAAAATGTAGTTAAGGTCGTTGTTGATGAGTCTGTTATTAAAGGTGAAGCCGAGCCTTTATTGGTTTATGAAAACAACGATAAACCTGCAAAGGCAGCTGCAGAAGATTAATTGTGCGGTCAACTATTAATCATCATGAGCAAAAAGGGCGCACATAGGCGCTCTTTTTGGTTTTTGTGCTTCAATAACTTGTAATTCCCGGTTTTAGACCCCAATCTTGTTTTTATGGCAAGGTGTTTGTTGCCTTTTTGAAATAGAGAGGAACCAATGGTCGCTGAAACTCTACACGAATCCCATATAACTGAAATCCCCTTGCTTCCATTGCGTGATGTGGTCGTTTATCCGCATATGGTTACTCCATTATTTGTTGGTCGTGGCAAGTCGATTGAGGCGCTCGAGCGCGCCATGGCTAGCGATAAACAAGTTCTATTGGTGGCTCAAAAAAATCCACAGCAAGACGAGCCCCAGGCTGAGGATCTATACAGCATAGGTACAATCGCTTCTATTCTGCAATTGCTGAAACTTCCTGATGGCACTGTTAAGGTGTTAATCGAAGGGCGCGAAAGGGCCAGCATCGAGTCTATCGAAGAGGCAGATGGATTCTTCAGGGCAACGGTGGATGTCATACCTTGTAGTCCGATTGAGGGGGCTGAGGCGCGCGCACTGATTGCATCTGCAATTGGTCAGTTTGAGCAGTATGTAAATCTCAGCAAAAAAGTGCCGGTTGAAGTTATTACTTCACTCTCTGGTATCGATGAGCCCGGACGCTTGGCTGACACTATAGCTGCGCACATGTCGCTTGATCTGCCCAAAAAACAATCCATCTTGGAGATGGCGGATATTCATGCCCGCATAGAGCATCTTTTAGATCTTATGGACGCGGAAGTTGATTTATTTCATGTTGAAAAGAAAATTCGCGGCCGCGTTAAAAAACAAATGGAAAAAAGTCAGCGCGAGTATTATTTGAATGAGCAAATCAAAGCGATTCAAAAAGAGCTGGGCGAATTAGGTGAAGAAGTTAGTGAAGCTGACGAGCTGGAAAAGAAAATTGCCGCCGCGTCAATGCCAAAAGATGCAGCAGAAAAAACAAGAGCAGAATTAAATAAATTAAAAATGATGTCGCCAATGTCGGCCGAGGCATCTGTTCTGCGCGCGTATATCGACTGGATGATTAAAGTACCTTGGAGCAAAAAAAGTAAGGTGCGTCACGATCTTGCTCGTGCTGAAGAAGTACTGAATAAAGATCACTTCGGGCTTGAGGAAGTGAAAGAGCGGATTCTTGAATATTTGGCTGTGCAACAACGCGTTAAAAAAGTAAAAGGTCCTATTTTATGCTTGGTGGGGCCTCCTGGTGTGGGTAAAACATCGCTTGGCGAATCCATCGCCCGTGCAACTAATCGTGAGTTTGTTCGCATGGCTCTGGGCGGTGTGCGCGATGAAGCTGAAATACGCGGCCATAGAAGAACTTATATCGGCTCTTTGCCCGGAAAACTTATCCAAAAAATGGCGAAAGTAGGTGTAAGGAATCCTCTCTTTTTGTTAGATGAAATTGACAAGATGGGTATGGATAATCGCGGTGATCCGGCATCGGCGCTGCTAGAAGTGTTGGATCCAGAACAAAATAGTCACTTCAGTGATCATTATCTCGAAGTTGACTATGATTTGTCAGATGTAATGTTTGTTTGTACATCAAACTCAATGAATATTCCTGGTCCGTTACTGGATCGCATGGAAGTTATTCGTATTCCAGGTTATACCGAAGACGAAAAATTAAATATTGCTTTGCGTTATTTAATACCAAAGCAAATGAAAGCGAACGGACTGAAGGATTCGGAAATCAATATAGGTCCCGATGCTATTCGCGATATTATTCGTTATTACACGCGGGAGGCCGGGGTAAGAGGGCTTGAGCGAGAAATTGCAAAAATTTGTCGCAAAGTAGTGACTCGTCATGTTAAAGGCAAAAAGGCTAGTGCCGATTTAATTGATGCTACCGTGTTAGAAAGTTTGCTGGGTGTTCGCAAATTCGATTTTGGTAAAGCGGAAAGTAAAGACCAGATTGGTCAAGTAACCGGGCTTGCTTGGACTCAGGTCGGCGGCGAATTGCTGACCATTGAGGCTACTGCTGTTGTAGGCAAGGGGCGAATTATAAAAACTGGTTCATTGGGTGATGTAATGCAGGAGTCTATCCAAGCTGCTTTGACTGTAGTTCGCTCTCGCAGTCAGGCGTTGGGCATAGCTCCTGATCATCATGAAAAAGTGGATATCCATATTCATGTTCCTGAAGGAGCTACACCTAAAGACGGTCCGAGTGCCGGGATTGCTATGTGCACTGCATTGGTATCTGTACAGACAAACATACCGGTGCGAGCAGATGTTGCCATGACTGGGGAGATCACTCTGCGCGGTGAAGTTTTACGTATTGGCGGGTTGAAAGAAAAGCTTTTGGCTGCTCACCGGGGTGGGATTAAAACTGTGATTATTCCTGCGGAAAATGAACGAGACTTAAAAGAGATTCCCGATAACATTAAGGCTGATCTCATAGTTAAGCCTGTTAAATGGATCGATGAGGTTTTGGCAATTGCATTGCAATCCAGTCCTAAGCCACTGAGTGATGAAGAATACCGGGCGTTGGAGAAAGCCGCACAAAAGACCACTGAAAGTGATAATCGCCTGAGTACCCACTAAAGGTGCGCGAGTGTGATCTTGTTCAATGTATGGGTTTTGCTGCTTGTTTTATGAGCAGATTCTGCGGGGTTTTGTGTAAAGCTGTAAGCTTTCCTTGACCCCCTGTTGCTCTGTTGGTATAAATCGCAATTCATTTGCTGCACAGATAATGCAGATTAATAGCGACATTAATTTGCGCTGTGCTTTTAGAAACAAATAATCAAAAGGGGTTAAGTGTGAACAAAACTGAACTGATTGAAGCCATTGCCGCATCTGCGGATATTCCTAAAGCTGCAGCCGGACGTGCCTTAGATGCAGTCGTTGAAAGTATCACTGGTGCCCTTAAAAATGGTGACTCTGTGGTTCTTGTGGGTTTTGGTACATTTGCAGTTAAAGAAAGAGCTGCTCGTACTGGTCGCAATCCTCAGACTGGTGCAGAGATTAAAATTGCTGCCGCTAAAGTTCCTGGATTCAAGCCAGGCAAAGCATTGAAAGATGCTGTTAATTAATAGGTGCTTATTCAGATATACATCTGAAATTGTGAAGCATTAAAGGCGCATCTAGGTGCGCTTTTTTTTTAATACTGCGTGTCTTTTATAAACTAGGCCAAGCGCCTTATTCAAACATCGAATAATTAAGTATCTAGTTGTCCGTTTGTGTGGTCTATCTGCGCAAGGCATCTTTATCCTGCTAGGAGTTAAAAATGTTACAACACCTCAGAGACAATTCCAGAGGCGTGATCTCTTTTATATTGATTGGCTTTTTGGTGATCATTTTTGCCCTTACGGGCGTTGAGGCGCTATTTAACTGGGATGCCTCGGCGAATCAAGCCGCCAAAGTAAATGGAGAGACAGTTACAGAGATGGAAGTGGCTAGGACTATTAGTTTGCAAAAACAGCAAATGCTGAATACTTATGGTGATCAGATTCCTGCAGAGTTTCTATCTGATGAATATTTGCGTAAGCCAGCGATTGAGAATCTGATACAGCGCATGGTCTTATCACAAGCGGCAAAAAATTCAGGTATGGCAGTTGGTAATGCCTATTTGAGTGAGCAAATTGCCGGTGCGCCTCAGTTTAAAAATGAAGTGGGTGCTTTTGATAATAATCGCTATCAGCAAGCTTTACGCAATATGGGTTATACACATAGCACCTATACCAAAATTTTATCCGACGAGATTGTAATTAATCAGCTACAAGCCGGTATAAGTGCGTCAGCTTTCACTACGCCAGCTCAATTAGATGATGTGATTGCGTTGAGCTTTCAATCACGTGATCTCAAGTATGCTATTTTGCCGATAACAAAAGTGCGCGAATCCATTCAGCTTGATGAGTCTGAGCTAAAGGGCTATTACGATGCTAATCAGCAGATGTTTACCAGTGAAGAGCAGGTTGCTGTGGATTACATCAACCTTAGTGTTAACGATTTAATGAAAAATATTTCCGTTACTGAAGAGCAGGTGCGGAAACAGTTTGAACAAAATCAAGCGTCTTTTGTAGCTGCGCCTGAACGCCAAGCGGCCCATATTCTGATAGAGGGTGATAATCAGGATAAAGTTAAAACCATTTCAGATAAGCTTGCTGCTGGCGAAGATTTTGCCGCGGTAGCCAGGGAGCTCTCTGATGACTTAGGTAGTAAAGAGCAGGGCGGTGATCTTGGTTTCACAAAAGGTGATGCGTTTCCTGTTGAGTTTGAAGCTGCGCTTGCTGCATTAAAAGTGGGTGAGGTGTCTGGAGTAGTTAAAACCGACGCGGGTACACATTTCATTAAGCTGCTTGCTGAGAAGGGAGCGGAGCCGCCATCATTTGAAGAGCAAAAAGCTAGTATAGAAGATCAATTAAAACGCGCTGAGGCGGAGAATATATTTGTCGCCAAATTAGAAAACTTGCGTGACGAATCTTATAATGCTGAAAGTTTGCAAGATGTCGCGCAGGCTTTGGAGCTTAATGCGGTAAATTCAGGTCTTTTCGAGCGCAGTAAAGGTGTTGGCTTGATGGCTAATGCCAAGGTGGTTGAAGCGGCTTTTTCTGCCGAAGTACTTAAAGAAGGTAATAGCAGTGACGTTATCGAGATCGACTCAAGCAACGTGATTGTGCTCAAGAAAACTGATTATAAACCTAGTCAAGTTAAGTCTTTTGAAAATGTTCAAGAGCAAATTACTAATGTGTTAAAGGACCAAAAGGCCAAAAAGTTGCTTGAGGAACAGGCAAATAAATTAATTGCTGACTTGAAATCAGGTGTTAGTTTTTCCGAATTAACTGACGCAGCAGGGGTTGAGCTTAAACAAATTACTGCAGCGACTCGCAACAGCTCTGACGTTGATTCAGAGGTGCTGCGTCATGCATTCGCTATGAATAAACCTACGGCTACTTCGCCATCGTTGAGTAGTGTTGCAACTGCAGCAGGAGACTTAGCTGTTATTGTGGTGGAGGACGTTAATCTCGGGGGGGAGGACAAAATAACCCCAGAGCAAAAAACAGCAATTACCAGTCAATTGAGTAGCATCTATGGGAGGAATGATTTTTCCAGCTATCAGAAATTCTTAAAAGATGCAGCAGACATAGTTCAAGAATAATAGAAAGCAAAAAGGCTCCGTAAAGGAGCCTTTTTATTATGGTGCGGATCTTAATTAAAGAAGCATTGTGCACTGATTTCTGCCACCTTCTTTGGACTTATAAAGTGCTTGGTCTGCTTTTTCAATCCAATTTCGGTGGTCATGAATTTTATCGGTTAACTCTGCTATGCCTAGGCTAACAGTAAAATTGATTTCATGTCCTTCTGTGTAGATTGTTAATTTTTCAATTGCGTTACGTAAACGCTCTGCGAAAACACAGGCTCCATCACCGTTGGTATTGGTGAGTACAATTCCAAATTCTTCGCCACCATAGCGACCGGCAATGTCCAAATCCCGCACCTGCTCTTTGATTGCTCGACTGACTCCTCTTATTGCCTCATCCCCAATGGTGTGACCATACTTGTCGTTAATTTTTTTGAAGTGATCTATATCGAGCATGATTAGGCTTGATGGCTGCTCATAGCGGTCATAGCGCTTGAACTCTTGAATTAAGCGAAGTTCCCAATAGCCGCGGTTAAAAAGTCCGGTCAGGTGATCGGTGCGACTAAGGTTTTGCAATTGTTTGTTGGCTTGTTGTTGTGCAATTTTATGAACAGCGGAATCGGTCACATCGTAAATAACCAAACAGATATGCCCCACATCTCCCTTGGTATCAACCAAAGGAATGATTGTGCTGTTCTGATACATGTGTTCGGCAGTGCCCGTAATGGGGCGATAATGGGGAAAACGAAATAGATAAGGGCGCTGCTCCCAAGTGGTAAAAGCAGTATTCTGCAAAATAAAAACAGATTGGGATTTGTGTCTAAACCATTGTTCTGATAATTCAGGGAAAACGGTGAATATACTTTTGTTAAGTACATCTTCCGGAGCCTTGCCGCTGTGGTTTTGCATAAAGCTATTCCAGACTTCAATTGTGTAGTCTGGGCTCATTACCACAAGGCCGACATCAATATGCTGTAGTATGTCCATTTGCCAGTGGACATCGCTAAAAATTTTACTGAGATCTTCGCTAATTGCCATCGCTATGGTTCAACTTAATCGAGTAGGTAGTTAAGTTTTTCAGTCAGACCGAAAATTGAATGTTCTGCTACTACTAATAATAGATCACAGTTAATTTTGTGGTTCTCAATAGAGTAGTTGATCTCAACGACCAGCGCCTGTTTCCACTTCATATTATTGTTTTGTAGTAGGTCGGTGATGTTGCAGTGTTGGCCCAGTAGCATGGGCGGGCCGAAGCTGAAATGCGTATCTAGCTGCTCAGCCAGCCCTCTCAAACATGCGCCATTCAAGACATTTGCGGTATCCATCAATAGTTCATACTGAGCCTGTTCATCGGTTACTCGCTCATATTTGAGTAGCTTGGCAAGGTCGTCAAAATCCGTCTCATGAAAAATCAACATCGCTTCTCCGGCAATACCTCCGCCAATGAACCCTTGGCATACTCCGTGCACAATGTCATTACGGCTTTCACGGTTCAGTGACTGTAGTGCCATGGCAATGTCGGTTGGATTAAGCACACTTACATGTGGGATAGATAAAACCACAAAAACATCTAGCAGGCGAGCCAGATGGGAGCCGGCTTGCCCCATAGCAACATTGGTGATTTCCTGAAGGCAATCGCGTTGATCTTCGGTGAGCAAATAATCTCGCATAGTTCAGATCTTGTTATGGTCAGTTCGAGGTGTATTTAACTCAAGCTTAGCAGCAATCTATGATTTTGTAGGGAAAGATCATCTATCCTGGAGCAGTTAATGGTAAGAGCTGGCTTTGGATCTGAATATGGAGACAGTCTAGATTACTTAAGTATTTAAAAAATAAAGGCTTTTAGGCTTTTGTAGATATATCAATCTATACTACTGCATGCTGTAGTATGACCTTTAATGCGGTCTCCGATTTCCCCTGGCAATCGGAACAATTAGTATTATTTTTTCATCATTCATCTGGTGTTCTTGTTATGAAAAAAAGTGTTCGGCTTTTTATTGTTGCGGTTTGCTTGCTTGCATTTTGGGGATGCAATGAGCGCAAGCGGCTGGTAGACCTTGGCACTGAACAGCAAATAATGCACATAAGCAACGCTGCTGAAATTTCGGGTATTGATCCTCACACAACAACAGGAATGCCAGAGTCCCGGGTACAGATGGCACTATTTGAAGGGTTAGTGACGAAGCACCCAAAAACGCTGGAGGTTATGCCGGGTGTGGCTGATCACTGGGCAATATCCGATGATGGATTAATCTATACCTTTCATATTCGAGAGAATGCCAAATGGTCCAATGGGGATAAGTTAACAGCTAATGATTTTGTGCAGTCGTGGCATAGGGCATTAATGCCTGGATTGGCGAATGAATATGTGGAGTCGCTTTTCGTTTTAAAGAATGCTGAGAAATTTTTTAAGCATGAATTAGAATTTTCCGAGGTTGGCGTTAAAGCGTTGAACGATAGTACTTTGCAGGTTGAACTGGAAAATCCTACCCCGTATTTTCTTCAGTTGCTCGATCATCACAGTATGTTTCCTGTTCATATCAATACGATCAAAAAATTTGCTTCTATTGATGAGCGAGATTCAACATGGACAAAGCCCGAAAACTTTGTCGGCAATGGCCCTTTTGTTATTCGTGAGTGGACACCTGGTAAATATTTTTCGGTAATTCCAAACCCATATTATTGGGATGCAAAAACGGTCAAGCTAAAGGAGATGCGCTTCTATCCCGTAGAACAATTACTGGCTGAAGAGCGTATGTTTAAAGCAGGACAGTTGCACAAAACAGAGTGGATGCCTATTGCAAAAATTGAGAAATATAAAAATGCGAATGATCCTGAATACGTTACCTTTCCTTACTTGGCCACTTATTTTTATATATTCAATGTCACTAAGCCTCCTATGAATGATGTACGTGTACGCAAAGCATTGGCCTATTCTGTTGATCGTGAGTCAATCGCAAAAAACATTACTAAAGGACAGCAGCTGCCAGCCTATGCGCTTACTCCTCCAGATGTATTAGGTTACACGTCAAAAGCCAGAATGACATACGATATAGACATGGCGCGCAAGCTGTTGGCGGATGCTGGTTATCCAAATGGAGAGGGAATGCCAGCGATAGAGCTTATATACAACACATCAGAGGATCATCAAAAAATTGCTCAAGCCGTACAGCAAATGTGGAAAAAAAATCTCAATATCAATGTCGCGCTGCAAAATCAAGAATGGAAAGTATTTTTAGATAACCAAAAGCTGCTTAATTATCAAATTGCACGCATGGCCTGGGTCGGTGATTATGTTGACCCCAATACCTTTCTGGAAATATTTATAACAAATGGCGGCAATAATAGAACTGGATGGTCAAATGTACATTATGACCAACTAATTCGTGCTGCTGCATCAGCCAAAAGCAGAGATAAGCGTTATGACCTCTTACAAAAGGCGGAGCAAATACTGGTAGATGAAGCACCGTTTGTTCCTATCTACAATTATTCTACTAACAATCTTTTATCTACCGACGTTAAAGGTTATTACATGAATATTATGGATTACCATCCGTATAAATATATCTATTTAGAATCTAATAAAAAATGAGGTCGGCATGCTGATTTTTATTATTAAGCGCTTGCTGCAGGCGATTCCAGTTTTATTGATAGTGATTACCGCAACATTTTTTATGGTGCATGCAGCACCTGGTGGGCCGTTTGATAAAGATCGAGCCGTATCTGCCGAGGTGATGAAAAAACTGAATGAGCAATATCATCTAGATGATCCCTTATGGAAACAGTATGTCAATTATTTGGGTAATCTGCTGCAAGGAGATTTCGGCCCTTCCTTTAAGTATCCGGCTCATAGTGTCAATGACTTGCTCCTTGCGGGGCTGCCCGCAACACTAGAGCTTTCTTTTTACGCTATTGTGTTTGCGCTAGTTGTGGGGCTTTTGGCTGGAATTTTAGCTTCGTTAAAACCCAATACGGTGCAAGACTATGTGCCCATGTCGGCAGCAATGATTGGGATTTGTATGCCGACTTTTGTTTTGGGCCCTATTTTATTATTGGTTTTTGGTATTTGGTTGGAGTGGTTTCCCGTTGCAGGTTGGGGGCAGATTCCTGGCGATAAAGTTCTTCCATCCATTACCTTAGGGTTTGCTTATGCTGCTTATATTGCACGCATCAGCAGGGGCGGCATGCTAGAGATTATGTCGCAAGATTACATTCGCACTGCGCGTGCAAAAGGTCTATCGACTCTGCGTATTGTTTTTGTGCATGCATTCCGTGGTGGAATCACCCCGGTGATTTCATTTCTTGGTCCTGCACTTGCCGGGTTGTTGGCAGGTTCTTTTGTTGTGGAATCTATTTTTCAAATACCCGGATTGGGGCGATTTTATGTTACCGCAGCATTTAATCGTGATTACACCATGATTTTGGGTTTTACTATCTTTTTTGCTGCGCTCATTATTATTTTTAACCTGCTAGCCGACATAATTCTGGTGTGGTTAAACCCTAAACTGCGACAAGAACTTCAGGGTGGAAATTAATAATGTTGAATAATGAATTATCTGCTCAATCACAACCATTGGAAAAAGGCACTTCGTTAACTCAAGATGCATTCGCGCGGTTGCGTAAAAATAAAATGGCAATGGCAAGCCTCTTAGTATTACTGATTATTATTGTTGTTTCCTTATTAACCCCTTGGATTGCCCCTTATTCTTACGAAGAGCAAAACCTGGATTTAGGTGCTTCAGCGCCTTCTGCTGCGCACTGGCTCGGCACAGATGTTCTTGGTCGCGACCAACTGACACGTATCATGTATGGCAGCCGCATATCATTGATGGTGGGATTTATTGCAACTGCAGTTGCACTGACGATTGGTGTTTTATGGGGCTCTGTTGCAGGCTTTGTTGGCGGCCGGGTAGATGCCATTATGATGCGAATTGTTGATGCGCTCTACGCTTTACCTTTTACCATTTTTATTATTCTACTCAGTGTGATTTTCGGCAGTAGTTTGTTGCTACTATTTTTAGCTATTGGCGCGGTAGAGTGGTTGACTATGGCGCGCATCGTTCGCGGGCAAGTATTAACTATTAAGCGACAAGAGTTTGTGGAGGCCGCAATATCGATGGGCTTATCGCCTTGGCGAATTATTTCCCGGCATTTAATTCCTAATGTGCTCGGCCCTGTCATCGTTTACACAACGCTCACTATCCCGAGCGTTATTTTATTGGAATCCTTCTTAAGCTTTTTAGGCTTGGGAGTTCAGCCGCCGGCAAGTTCCTGGGGTTCGCTAATTTCTGGTGGTGTGGAAACCATGGAAGAATACCCGTGGCTTCTGATATTCCCTGGCTTGGTGTTAACCATTACCTTGTTTTCTCTTAATTTTCTTGGTGATGGTTTGCGCGATGCACTTGATCCACGAGCGTCCAAGGATTAAATCATGGTGAACGAAAAATTACTCGCGGTAGAAAATTTGCGCGTCTTGTTTAACACGCGTAACGGCCAAACCGTTGCAGTGGAAAACTTAAGTTTTTCGCTTACGCCCGGAAAAGTATTGGGCATTGTGGGAGAGTCAGGTTCAGGCAAGTCGGTTGCCTGTTACGCGCTGATGGGATTAATTCCTTCACCACCTGGAAAAGTAGAATCAGGTCGCGCGCTGTTTTACGGTAATGATCTATTGCAAATGTCTGAGGCTGAGTTGCGTCACGTGCGCGGCCATAAGATAGCAATGATATTTCAAGACCCAATGACTTGTTTGAATCCTTATATGCGTATTGCCGATCAATTAATTGAGGCATTATTGCAACATAAAAAGATTAGTAAAAAAGAAGCGAGAGAAAAATCGATTGCTGCACTAGTTGAGGTTGGCATTCTTGATGCTGCTATGCGTGTTGATGAATATCCCCATCAATTTTCTGGCGGTATGCGTCAGCGCGTTATGATTGCAATGGCGTTGCTGGCTGAGCCAGAGATACTGATTGCCGATGAGCCAACAACGGCATTGGATGTTACTGTTCAAGCACAAATTCTCGCACTGATTAAAGGCTTGCAACAAAGCCATAATTTGGCAGTAATTTTTATTACTCATGATTTAGGCGTTGCAGCGCAAATGGCCGATGACATATTGGTTATGGAAAAAGGTAAATTGGTAGAGCAGGGATCCACCGAGGCTATATTTAAATACCCAACGCAGGAATATACAAAAAAACTACTCGGTGCAGTTCTTACTACAGCCAAGCCGGTTGCAAGTGAAGCTAAAGCGAATGAGTCACCATTGCTCGACGTGAAAAATCTGCAGGTGGGCTATGCATCTTATACTGGTTCTGTGTTTAGTCGTAAGAAGCAGTTTTCACGAGGAGTGGATGATGTCAGCGTTACCATTCGAAGAGGTGAAATTTTAGGATTGGTGGGTGAGTCGGGTTCGGGTAAATCAACGCTGGGAAGAAGCATTGTTCGATTGGTGGATGCGCAATCCGGGCAGATTTTGTTCAACGAAAAAAACTTACTGGATTTATCCGCAGCTAATCTCAATCTTATGCGCCGCGATATTCAGATGATTTTTCAAGATCCCTACGCGTCATTAAATCCGCGCATGACGGTATTCGATACTCTGGCTGAGCCACTTTTAGTACATGGGCTTGCCGATAAATCCTCAGTTTTGGATAAGGTCAACGAGCTAATGGATGATGTTGGATTGGACCGACGTTTTATTCGCAAATATCCACATGAGTTTTCTGGTGGGCAACGTCAGCGTGTTGCAATCGCGCGTGCAATTGCGTTAAAGCCCAAACTTATTGTGGCCGATGAGCCGGTGTCGGCCTTAGATGTAACCATCCGTGCGCAAATTCTAAGCTTACTCTTGGAGTTAACCCGGAAACATAATTTGACCATGTTATTTATTTCACACGATATGTCTGTTGTGCGTTATTTGTGTGATCGCGTGGTTGTTATGCAACACGGGAAGGTGGTTGAAGAAGGGGAGACCGAGCAATTATTTTCCTCGCCACAACAGGAGTATACGCGACAGCTGTTGGCGGCAATTCCCAGTTTATAAAGCGAGAAGGTATAAGAACGGGTTCCGGCTCCCATTCTTATACCTGTTTGACTTATTGTGATGTGATTTTTGTATATATTGCTTGATATTCTTTAGCGCTTGAATCCCATGAGAAATCTTTGCTCATTGCGTTTAATTGCAATTTTTTCCATTGGTCTTTTTGTTGGAATAAGGTGATCGCGCGTTGAATCGCAGAAAACAAGCTTTCGGCAGTAGCTTCATCAAATACAAATCCATTACTTTTTGCTAAATCCGTCTCATCTGTATTTTCAAAAACCGTATCGCGCAACCCTCCAACTGCATGCACAACAGGCAATGTGCCATAACGTAAACTGTACATTTGATTTAGACCGCAAGGCTCAAAAATCGAGGGCATCAGAAAGATATCGCTACTCGCCTCAATACGGTGTGCAAAAGATTCGTCGTAGCCCAAAGTCACTGCAACTTTTAATGGGTATTGCATAGCAATTTGTTTTAAAGCTTGCTCATAGTGCGGAAATCCACTGCCTAAAATGACCAATTGGCAGTTTTGGTTCAGCAAATCTTTCATTTGCGACAGAATTAAATCTACCCCTTTTTGGTCTACCAGACGCCCAATAAAACCCAGTAGTGGAATGTCGGCATTGATGGTAAGGCCAAGCTCTTCTTGTAGCGCCTGTTTGTTTTTTGCTTTATTGGCTAGTGTGCGGCGGTTGTAATTACAGCTAAGGTGGGCGTCTTTTCCAGGGTTCCATTCGTCTGTGTCAATGCCATTTAAGATGCCTGCTAGCGAATCGCTTCGGTAGCGCATTAACCCATCCAAACCACAACCAAACTCAGGTTGTTGAATTTCCTTCGCATAACTTGGGCTAACTGTGGTGATGAAATCAGCAAATGCCAATCCGCCCTTCATAAAGGACAACTTCCCATAAAACTCCAGACGTTCATGATGCCAAAATGCAGCAGGTAAATTCAGCTCCGCAAAAGCCTGGTAGGAAAATAGACCGCGATATGCAAGATTATGAATGGTGAACACGGTTGCAGGATGATGAGGGTGCAATGAAAGAAGCGCTGGAATTAATCCTGTTTGCCAGTCGTTGCAGTGCACTATGTCAGGCTTCCACTGCAAGCCTACTTGATCCAAAGCAATGAGTTCTGCAACTTTCGCAAACACATAATAACGTTTGTGATTATCGGGCCAGTCATTACCATCTGGGCCGCAGTAGGGATTGCCGGCGCGATCAAAAAATTCCGGTGCATCAACTAACCATACTGTGAGTTTGGTACCCGGTAAGCGTGTTTGTTTTAACGATACGGTGTGGCCGTCAACAACTAATTGGGCAATTTCTTTAATGCCAGTATTTTTAGCGTTTTCTAGTACACTGGTATATGCAGGAAGTAATATTTTTACTTCTTGTCCCAGTTTTAATAAAGCGCGCGGGAGACTTGCCGCAACATCGGCAAGTCCTCCGGTTTTAATCAGTGGATAGACCTCACTGGTTGCAAATAAAATCTTCTGCATAAGTGATCCTTCTGGAGAGAAATTTAAGTAAGTTTAATAATTAGTGCGCCCAATGGCGGCAAATTTATTTCAAGCGATTGTTGGTGGTTCATCCAAGGGATGGGCTGTGAGTAAATTGGGTTGGCGTTGCCCCAGTTACTGCCGCCATAAAAACTGGAATCGGAATTTAATACCTCATGATAAGTGCCGGCCACTGGTACTCCTATCCGATAATTGGATCGAGTGACCGGGGTGAAATTTAGTATGACGATACTAAAATCTTGATCACTTTTGCGGATATAGCTCACAATTGACTGTGTGCTGTCGTGACAGTCAATCCATTCAAATCCATCGCCGCGAAAATTGCGCTGATAAAGTGATGGCATGCTGGTGTAGCAGTGATTCAAATCTTTCACCAATGTATGCATGCCTTGATGCGGGGCGTAGTCTAATAAGTTCCAATCGAGTGTGCGGGCTTGTGCCCATTCACTCCACTGAGCGAATTCACTCCCCATAAATAATAATTTAGTGCCGGGGTAGGTAAATAGATAAGTATAGAGTAAGCGCAAGTTGGCGAATTTTTGCCAATCGTCACCGGGCATTTTATTAATCATACTGCCTTTGCCGTGTACCACCTCATCGTGCGAAAACGGCAGCATAAAATTTTCGGTAAAGGCGTACATCATGCCAAAGGTTAATTGGTTGTGATGATACTGGCGATGGATTGGGTCTTTGCTAATGTAGTCGAGGGTGTCGTGCATCCAGCCCATATTCCACTTCATTGAAAACCCCAAGCCGCCGACCCAGGTTGGGCGAGTGACTTGCGGCCAGGCAGTTGACTCTTCTGCAATTACCAAAGCGCCGGGATGTTGCCCGTGGCAAACCTCGTTGAGTTTTTGCAAAAACGTCATAGCTTCAAGATTTTCATTGCCACCATGAATATTGGGTATCCATTCGCCCGGTTCACGCGAATAATCCAAGTGCAACATGGAGGCAACCGCATCAACACGTAGACCATCGAGGTGATATTCCTTTAACCAAAAGAGTGCGTTAGCCAACAAAAAATTGCGTACTTCATTGCGGCCATAGTTGTATATCAAGGTGCCCCAGTCGCGATGCTCACCCAGACGCGGATCTTCATGTTCATAGAGTGCAGAGCCATCAAAACGCGCGAGGGCGTGTGCGTCTTTGGGAAAGTGTGCGGGAACCCAATCGAGGATAATCCCAATATTGTGGCGATGGAGGTAATCTACAAAATAGCGGAAATCGTCTGGTGTGCCAAAACGGCTTGTCGGGGCATAGTAACCGGTCGTTTGATAACCCCATGAGTCATCAAGGGGGTGTTCGCTGACGGGCATAATTTCGATATGAGTAAATCCAAGAGGTTTTACGTAATCGACGAGCTGGTGCGCGAGCTCGCGATAATTCATAAATTCACCCTCCCAGCCGCGCCGCCAAGAGCCGAGATGCATTTCGTAAACCGATAGTGGTGATGATTGCCAATCCCATTCTGCACGTTTACTTATCCAGTCGCTGTCCTGCCATTCATAATCCGATGGGGCTTTGACAATCGACCCGGTCAACGGACGCAATTCAAACGCCTGACCATAGGGGTCTGATTTAAGGAATACTGCGCCGGTCGCGCGATTACGAATTTCAAATTTGTATAAGGCCCCAGCATTAATGCCGGGGATAAATACCTCCCACAATCCGCTGCCGCCACGGACGCGCAAAGGGTGGTGGCGTCCATCCCAATCATTAAAGTCACCCACAACACTAATGCGTTCAGCATTGGGTGCCCAAGTGGCAAATAACACACCATCAATACCGTTAACTGTGCGAGGGTGCGCCCCCAAGTGTTGGTAGATGTTCCAATGTTGACCTTCCGCGAACAGGTGTATATCGATATCGCCCAATTGTGGTGCAAAAGAATAAGGGTCGAATTCGGTCCGCGTTTGATTGTGGCGATCAGTCCATTGCAGTTGGTAATGCATTGGAAGAATTTTTCCCAGCCCATACCATTCAAAAAAATCAGTGCCCTCTACCCGATTTAGAGATAGCTGTTCTGCATTGGTCAAGAGAGCTGCTGTGCGCGCGCCAGGAAGATATGCCCGCACTAGCGTATCGGCCGTGGCTGTCGCTTGAGCGCCAAGCGAGTGGCGCCCAAGTACTTCGAAAGGATCGTGATGGGTTGCAGTTATGATGCGCAACATCTCGTGAGATAAGGGGCTGTCCTGTTTCACAGTTAACATTCAATCGATTCCTAAATGATTATTTTGGCGCGTGAATTTTCACTTTTTTGTTCATGCACACTTTTGGGCTACATAAAAACGTAATATCGCTAAGCTCTACTAGCTTAACGAGTATCTGTTATTTTTGTTGCACCATTTTTTTACAAAAAAACTTTTCAATTAAAAATATTTGCAGGTTCAATGCCAAACTTGAGGCTACACTTTGTTTTGCATTTAAAACGAGCATAAATAGTATTATCAATGAACAAAAAAATGCTCGCATGCATCGAGTTAGATCTCAATTAATTTATTGGCACTGATATTGCTCTTATCTAAGCATAGCATTCACAGAAAATTCATCATTCAGACACAATCGCTATAAGGAATACGTAGTAATGAGTAAACCAACATCTGGGCGTTTTGTTAGCCGTCTTACAAGAGAAACATTAGCCATTATTCTTGCCGGTGGGCGAGGCTCTCGGCTACATCAACTAACTGATTGGCGCGCAAAGCCTGCTGTGCATTTTGGTGGTAAATTTCGGATCATCGATTTTCCACTCTCTAATTGTGTTAATTCTGGTATTCGTCGCATCAGCGTATTGACGCAATACAAGTCGCACTCTTTAGATAGGCATGTACAGCGCGGCTGGGGTTTTCTGGGGGGCGAGTTGGGCGAGTTCGTTGAATTGCTGCCTGCGCAACAACGGTTGAGTGAGTCTTGGTATGCGGGTACCGCGGATGCAGTTTTACAGAATATTGATATCATTCGCCGCCATAATCCTGAGTATGTCTTAATTCTTGCTGGTGATCATGTATATAAAATGGACTACGGCACCATGATTGCGGCGCATGTTGAGCGCGGTGCAGATATTACCGTTGGATGTATTGAGGTGCCCTTGGAAATTGCACATGCTTTTGGTGTGATGGACATGGATAAGGATTATAAAATTGTAAAATTTACAGAAAAACCTGCGAATCCAGAGCCTATGCCAGGCAAGCCCGATAAAGCACTGGCGTCCATGGGCATTTATGTGTTTAGCACCAAAGTGTTGTTCCGCGAGTTATTAAAGGATCGCGATAACCCCAACTCTTCGCACGATTTTGGCAAAGATATTATCCCTTCAATGATTAAATCTCATCGTGTTACGGCGTTTCCTTTTCGCGATCCAGTCTCCGGTGGCGATGCTTATTGGCGCGATGTCGGCACAGTCGACTCACTTTGGGAGGCTAATCTTGAATTGACCGGAATCACCCCTGAATTGGATTTATACGATGCCGAATGGCCAATTTGGACTTATCAAGAACAAGTTGCGCCAGCAAAATTTGTTTTTAATGATGATGGCCGTCGCGGTTATGCGGTTGATTCATTAATCGCGGGCGGCTGTATTATTTCCGGCTCTGCTATTAAGCATTCATTACTGTTCCCGCGTGTGCGCGTACACTCCTATTGCGAAATTGAAGACTCAGTTTTGTTCCCGACCGTTGAAGTAGGGCGCCGCTGCAAAATTCGCAAGGCACTGATTGATCGGCGCTGTAAGATCCCCGAGGGCACCATCATTGGTTATGATTTGGAAGAGGATAAAAAACGTTTCCACGTGTCTCCGAAAGGTGTAGTGCTAGTAACCCCCGACATGTTAGGACAGGA
Source organism: Cellvibrio sp. ATLC23 (assembly GCF_057196725.1). Taxonomy (NCBI): domain Bacteria; kingdom Pseudomonadati; phylum Pseudomonadota; class Gammaproteobacteria; order Cellvibrionales; family Cellvibrionaceae; genus Cellvibrio; species Cellvibrio sp. ATLC23. Next base: position 127,235 of record NZ_JBXUOS010000004.1, read on the forward strand.
TGAAATCAATGGTTAATAATGGCAAAACGAAGGTCGTTTTTCTCTGGCATATGCATCAGCCTGACTATCGCGACATTATGACGGGAGAGTATTATTTTCCTTGGACTTATCTTCACGCTATTAAAGACTACGTTGATATGGCTGCGCACATCGAAGCGCAGCCAGCTGCTAAGGCGGTAGTGAATTTCGCTCCGATTTTATTGGAGCAGTTGGATGATTATGCGCAGCAAATTGCTGCGCATTTAAGCGATCAAAGTAAAAAAATTAAAGATGCTGTACTCGCCTCATTAGTTGAACCGGTGTTACCAGCACCGGGGACTATGGCATTTTCTGATCTTGCAAAAAAATATCTACGCGCAAATCGTGAGCGCATGATTGAACGTTTTCCCGCTTATAGTGAGCTTGCGAATGTCGTTGGTGCCTTTGATGAAAAGCCGTTTATCAGTCGTTATTTGAATGAACAATTTTTAATTGATTTGGGGGTCTGGTATCACATCAGTTGGTTAGCGGAAATTCCACGTCGTAGTGATGAGCGAATTCAGCGTTTGCAAAAAAAAGAGCGTAACTTCTCTTTAGAAGATCGCCGGGAACTACTTGGCATTATTGGTGAGCTGATTGCTTCAATTGGGCCGCGTTACCGCAAGCTTGCAGAAACGGGTCAAATTGAGCTCTGTATGAGCCCCTATGCACATCCAATTATTCCATTGTTAATCGATTTAAATAGCGCGAAAGAAGCAATGCCAGAGGTCAGCCTGCCAAATGCTGCTTTTTATCCAGATGGACGCAATCGCGCCAAATGGCATCTACATGAAGGATTTAAAACTTTTGAACAATATTTTGGCATGCGCCCACGCGGGTGTTGGGCATCAGAAGGTTCATTGAGTGATGAAACCTTAAAACTGCTGCATGAAGCAAAATTTGATTGGGCTGCAACCGGAGACTCTGTGTTACACAACAGTTTGCGCGCACCAGAAAATAAAGGCGTTGCGGAGCAGATCCATAAAGATAATCAATCACTGCATCGTGCTTATGAATTTGCCAAGGTGAAAATCAATACATTTTTTCGCGACGATGGATTGTCTGATTTGATCGGATTTAAATACGCCACATGGCATTCCGATGATGCCGTCGGTGATTTACTTAATCACATGGTGCATATTGCCAATGCCAGTAAAGATACAAAAAACACTGTAATTTCTGTGATCATGGACGGCGAAAATGCTTGGGAATATTTCCCTGAAAATGCTTATCATTTTCTCCACACTCTTTACGAGCGTTTAACGACTCATCCACAACTTGAACTTGCCACCTACAGTGAAGTACTTGATCAACAACAGCCAACGCCTGTCGCTATGCCGCACCTGGTAGCGGGCAGCTGGGTCTATGGCAGCTTTTCTACCTGGATTGGTGACAAAGATAAAAATCGTGGATGGGACATGCTTTGCGATGCTAAACAGCAGGTAGATCTTGTTCTTACTAAACGTAGTTTTTCTGCAGTACAGTTAGCACAAATTGAAAAACAATTGGCCCTTTGCGAGGGGTCTGATTGGTTTTGGTGGTTTGGTGATTACAATCCAGCCCAAAGTGTTGGTGATTTTGAATACCTATTTCGTCGTCACTTAATGAATTTATACTCACTTATTGAACAGCCCACACCTGCCTATTTGCACGAAGTGATCAGTATTGGTGGAGGTGATCCAGCGACGGGTGGTGTAATGCGACAAGGTCACTCAAATTAAAGTCTCCAGTGGTCTTGTTAAGATAAAACATTTTTCCGAAATAATAGAAAGGGAAGGGCGTTAATGGCAGATAAATCACCACTTTTTCAACGACGTACAGCTGGTGTTTTGCTGCATCCTACCTCGCTGCCTTGTTCAGAAACTTGCTGGAAAAAAAATGGCAAAAAAGCATTCGGCACTTTAGGAAAAGACGCCTATCATTTTATAGATCTTATTGCCCGTGCGGGGCTGACGATCTGGCAAATGCTGCCTACTGGGCCGACACAGGCAGATATGTCACCTTATCAATCTATTTCAGCACATGCTGGAAATCCTGACTTGATTAGTCTTGACTTACTATTGGAAAAAGGCTGGATAACATCAGCAGATGTGCAGCTAGTTAGTGAAAATTCTTTGCCTTATGCACGCCAACAGTGCGCAGTTTCTTTTTTTCAATATCTGAAAAGCGTTGAGGGCGCTGCTACTCGGCAACAATTTCAGAATTTTTGTTCACAACAACATTATTGGTTAGATGATTTTGCATTGTTCAGTGCATTGCGTGTTGAATTTAAAGGTTCATCATGGACAACATGGCCAGTTGAACTGCGTAAGCGAAATGAAGATGCATTGGCGGAAATTCGCATCCAGCTTCAATCGATAATTGATACTGTATTGTTTGAGCAATTTGCTTTTTTTAGCCAGTGGCAAGCATTAAAGACTTATGCAAATCAACAGGGCGTTAGTTTGTTTGGCGATATGCCAATCTTTGTTGGTCATGATAGTGCGGATGTGTGGGCAGAGCAGCATTACTTTCAATTAGACGAAGATGGTAATCCCCTTACGGTAGCGGGTGTTCCGCCAGATTATTTTTCTGAAACGGGACAACATTGGGGTAATCCACATTATGCCTGGGATGTAATGGCTGCAGATGGTTTCCAGTGGTGGTTGTCGAGGTTACGTACGCAGTTGCAATTGTTTGATTTGATTCGCATTGATCACTTTCGTGGCTTTGAAGCCTATTGGGAAATTCCGGGCAATAGCCATGATGCCCGCTTGGGCAAATGGGTCAAAGCGCCAGGCGAGGCTTTTTTGAGGGCCTGTTTTGCTGCTTATCCAGGGTTGCCTTTAGTAGCAGAAAATCTCGGCGTGATTACTGATGAAGTCGAGGCGCTGCGCAATCAGTTTGAATTGCCCGGCATGCTGGTATTGCAATTCGCGTTTGATGGCAACACCAACAATCCACACCTACCGCACAACCATATCCGCAGTGATGTGATCTATACCGGCACTCATGATAACGATACAACCGTTGGCTGGTACGAAAGTTTATCGGACGAGAATCGGCAACAAGTAAAACAATATTGTTTCAATTCTGCCGATGAAATGCCTTGGCTGCTAATTGAAACGGCGTTGGCATCGGTAGGGCGCATGGCCATTATCCCCATGCAAGATTTTTTGGAATTGGATGGAGGGCACAGGATGAATATGCCCGGTACAACGGATAAAAATTGGGTGTGGACGTTTTCGTGGGATCAAGTTGAACCCACACTTGCCGAGCGTATTCGGCATTTGTTAGCAGCCTATAACCGTTTGAGCTAGCTGCGCTGTAAGCCAAACGTTATAGAACAATATCACTCAACTTTATGTAGGAACCGCTATGGAACATAGATGCAGCGCGCGCTATACAGCCGATATTAAAATTTTGATTTATCGTTACGAAGTCCCTGTAGCCATAGGTCGTATTAAAGATGGTACTCGCTATGGTTTATATATCGAGTCAGATTTGGTAGATGTGAAGCCGTTGCAACAACTAGGTATCGAAATCCTGGTGTATCGCAGCGCACAAAAATTGCAACGTTATCGATTTGATTCAATAGTTATCCACACCACAGATCATGGATTTGGTGTTGAGCTAGATACGCTGGATGAAGATGCGGGCAATCAATTAACGGAATTGCTACGCGCATCACCAGAAACCCCACAGGAAAGTGAATTGTTTGGTATGGTTGCCAGCGCTTGAGTCATTATGACAAGAGTATGTATTAACGGATTGGTTGAATTCCAGGGAGGAGATTTACTGAGGAAGCCCCTAAGGATAATTGCGCATAATGTATATTATGTTAAATTGCCTATCCTATAATTATCAATGGCTTACCTCAGTTCATAATTTCCTCTTTTGTTTCTCAAACAAGCTAATGGTTCAATTCTATTGGTGGCAATTGCTCTATGAAGCACAAACAACTGTTAGAGCGTTTATACGCTGAAGTCGAAACAGTCATCCTCAGCAAACAGCACCCGGTTACCGGGTTGCTTCCAGCCAGCACAGCGATTAACAATCACGGTGATTACACCGACGCATGGGTACGCGATAACGTCTATTCCATTGTGAGCGTGTGGACCTTGGGCATGGCACTTGAGCACCAAGGTGAAGACCACAAGAGCGATAAATTAAAACAGGCCACTATCAAACTGATGCGTGGTCTTTTGCAATCCATGATGCGTCAGGCGCATAAAGTGGAAAAGTTTAAGCACTCGCTAAAAAACGGTGATGCCCTGCACGCCAAATATGACACGGCTACCGGTTTGCCGGTGGTGGCTGATGACGCCTGGGGGCACCTCCAAATAGATGCAACCTCTGTGTTTCTACTGATGTTGGCTCAGATGAGCGCATCTGGCTTACGCATCGTGTGCACTCATGATGAAGTCGATTTTGTCCAAAACCTGGTTTATTACATCGCCAGTGCCTACAGAACACCGGACTATGGTATTTGGGAGCGCGGCAATAAGGTCAACAATGGTAAAACTGAAATTAACGCCAGCTCAGTGGGTATGGCCAAGGCCGCACTGCAAGCCTTGGACGGCTTTAATCTATTTGGCAAGCATGGCGACAAAAGGGCGGTGATCCACGTAATCGCCGATGCTATATCTTTGGCTAGAACCACCCTCGCCTCGCTCCTGCCGCGTGAATCCCTTTCTAAAGAAACAGACAGTGCGTTGCTCAGCATTATTGGTTTCCCTGCCTTTGCAGTAGGCAAAGAAACTCTCGCAACCCAAACGCGCGATACAGTGCTAACCAAGCTCGGCGGAAATTATGGCTGTAAACGATTTTTATGGGATGGTCACCAAACCGTTCTGGAGGAAAGTTCACGTATTTATTACGAGCATGACGAATTAGGTAATTTTGAAAATGTGGAGTCCGAATGGCCGTTATTTTTTACCTATCTCTATATCACAGCATTATTTGATGGAAGCGACGCCACGGCAAAACATTACCGCAAAAAGCTAGAATCTTTAATGGTACATGTCGATGGCATAGGTTTATTGCCAGAGCTGTATTATTTGCCGTTAGAAAATGTTGAAGCGGAAAAGAAAAATCCTCGTTCTCAAGCTCGGGTACCGAATGAAAATGTGCCTTTGGTTTGGGCGCAAAGTTTATATTTGACAGGGCTAATGCTGGATGAAGGATTAGTGCGCGCGGATGACTTGGACCCATTGAAAATGCGTCGTCGCTCTACCCGCTTTATAAAATCCAATATAGCGCTTGTTGTCTTGGCGGAAAATGAGGCGATTAAGCAACATTTAGCCAAGCATGGTGTGATTGCCGAAAGCTTGCAAGATATTAAACCCATGAGCGTGCTATCGGCTTCTAGTTTGATGGAAACTTATGCACATGTGGGTGAAAATAAATCTTTAGGATTAACTGGGCGCCCGCGCCGCCGCGTCCAAAGTTTGGCGACATCCCAGACTTATGAAATCAACAACAAAGTGTATTTAAGCCTGTCATGGCTGCAGAGCGAGCGCGAAGATTATCGCCGTTATGACGCGCAGTGGGTAATCGAAAGTTTAACGCAAGAAATTCAATTTATTTATAAAAACTGGCTCAGCTCGGAAGTGGCTGTGTTCACATTAATGATGGATCATCGTTTATATAAAGTGCCCAATGCAGAGCTGTTGTTTGCCGCCTTACGCGCTTACCAGTTACGCACAGAGCAGGAATATGTCGGTTATGCTTCCGCTAATCTTGCTTATCGAGCGTCACGGGTAAATAGTTTAACTATCCCCTACTTTCATGTTCCTTCGATGAACCAACAGATGCTTTCTGTGGTGTCAGATGAGGGTGCCCTGCAACCGGATCAGTTAGAGCCAATAGCTGCCGCCATGTTGGAAAATTTTTATACTGAAAGCGATATCATTACTTACCGAAAATTTTCCCTCTATGTTAAAGGGCGTAAGCTTTCTGACAACATCGGTGTCAACGGAGCGGAGGTTACGGTAAAGGATTTAATTCGCGATTTTTTCTTGCGCTCGCAAAAAGTAAATTATTGGCTGTTATCACGTTTTTGTTTTTCGCAGTTAAATTACACCTTAACGGATCTTGCCGACAGTTTGACTCTGCTTGCTGCACGCAACTTGACCATTACTGTAGGTGACAACAATCACACAGAAATCAAAGTTGACCAGTCCTTTTCAAATGTCACTTATTTTGAAAGCGTGCGGCAACTTTTCCCTGATTTACTTGAACGCACATTGGTGCAGGAACTAATCTCTGCAATCGGTTCATTAATTCGTGCCGAACCCAGTTTATTTAATGGCTTGCATTCAGTGCAATTGCGTAACTTTATGTTGTTGTGCTCAATGGATAAAGGTGAGGCTGAGGATGTCAGCATGCTTGAGTGGTTGGGCCTGCAATCTCCGGCAAAACTATACAAAAAAATCCGTTCTATTTTGACCTCGCGAAAAAAAGTTTTTTCGCAGGGTATTAACCATGTTACGCCTTATAAAATTCATCATAATGACAATTCTGAGGATGAAAATCCTGTATTGTCCGATGCTATGGATACCGACTGGTTGGAGTGGCGTACCGCGCGAGGACTGATTACTCATTTCGATGCAAACTTCCTCAAAGATATTTGGCATAGCTTGATGTTTTCCCAGTCGCTGGTGTTTGGCAATACCAGCGGTGGAAGCTTTCATTTAGATTGCAAAACTATTCGTCAATCAATGACGCCTGGTGAAGAAAGCTTTGCCCATCTTGTCGATCAGCTAACTCATCAGCTCTACCCCGCTTATTATAAAAGTGCTGTGGTAGAAGCTCTCTATGCCTATACTCAATTCTGTATTAATAACCCGCAAGTCCGGTTCCAGAAGCCGGTTGTTTTTCGTGAAATACTTGAGTGTGCAGCGAAACGTTATATGAGTGAGCGTAGGGCGCAGATGAGTTTTGTAGGTATAGAGACCGATCTAACCGTTTTTATGCAGCAATCCCCCCATATTGTGAATCTCTATGTAACGCTTATTTATGCCGATATCACCCAACCCTATTGATCTGGTGCTAGGTAGACGCCCTTAGGGGGGCGTCTTTAGGTGTTTTACGAAATATATACCACTCACCCATAGGCTCCTGCTAACGTAGCGTTTAGAATGCGGGCAATTCCTTTTTTGACGCCTCTTTCGCATAAGTTGAGTACTATGAAACTATTAGGGCCTACGCTGCTGATTCTGGGCGCAATCCTGAACATCCTCGCTTTATTTATGTTGGTGCCATTGGCACTTTCCATTACGTACAACAGTGATAACCAACTCGCTTTTTTTTCCTCTGCAACCATCACCAGCTTGAGTGGCATAGGCTTTTTGCTGATCGGCAAAAAATCCCGTCTGGATTTTATGCAGCCCCGGCAGGTATTTTTGATTACAACCTGTGCCTGGACGGGAGTATCTCTTTTTAGCGCCCTCCCCTTTATCCTCATTGATCAACCGCTCACGCTTGCTGATGCAGTATTTGAAGCAGTCTCTGGCGTTACCTCTACCGGCTCGTCAGTCATGGCGGGGCTGGATTCACTCCCGAAAGATATTTTGCTATGGCGTTCGATACTGAATTGGATTGGTGGTGTCGGCATCATTGGGATGGCTATTGCGATATTGCCATTTTTGCGCGTGGGCGGTATGCGCCTGTTTAAAACCGAATCGTCCGACTGGTCTGACAAAGCGATGCCACGCGCACAGAGCCTGATGGCGATGATTATCTATTGTTATCTCGCCCTATCGGTTCTTTGCTGTTTCTGCTATTGGCTCGCCGGCATGGATTTTTTTAATGCAGTCAATCATGCAATGACGACTGTCGCGACCGGCGGGTTTTCAACATCAGATAGTTCATTTGGCCAATTCGACAGCCTGTTAATACATTGGATTGCGATTGTGTTTATGCTTGCAGGAGCATTTCCTTTTGTATTGTTTGTGCGCCTATTGATCAATAGGCGTTTTATTGTATTTAAAGATACCCAAGTGCGAGGATTATTGTGGGCTGTTGCTATGACTACAGCTGCATTAACGGCACAACTGATTATTAGTGGGCAAATGGACCCGTTTAGAGCCTTAACAATGGCGTGTTTTAATCTTGTGTCCATTATAACCACCACTGGGTTTTCATCGGGTGATTATCAGTTGTGGGGTTCGTTTGCATTGATTATTTTTTTCTTTGTAACTTTTATTGGCGGCTGTTCCGGATCAACTACTGGTGGCATTAAAGTATTCCGTTTACAAATATTCGGTGGTCTGGTGAAAGAGCAAGTTATGACCGCGATTCACCCGCGGGCAATTATTAGTCGTCGCTATAATAATCGTCTCATTAGTTCTGAAATTATTGCATCGTCAATTTCGTATATGTTTTTAATGGCCGCGTGCCTGATTGTTATTGCGGTTATCTTGGCATTAACAGGTTTAGATTTACTCACCAGTTTTACCGGCGCCACCACTGCAGTAATGAATGTAGGGCCCGGCCTAGGCCCGGTTATCGGTCCTGCGGGGAATTTTTCCAGTCTTGATGATGTCGCCAAATGGGCTCTTTCTGCTGGTATGTTACTTGGGCGCTTGGAGTTTTTAACTATTCTTGTGCTGTTCACTCCCGCATTTTGGCGCGCTTAATGAACACTGAAAAAGTCTTACGCAAGTTTGCCTACCCTTTTGGAATTTTATTTCCCTGGCTGCTAACACCGCTTGCGTTTTTAATTACTGATTATTTGCCCAAAGCCAATGTGCCATTGTTGTATATAGTGATGGTCGTTTTTATTGCGATCAATGTCACCGTAGAATTGGCGATTATTAACGCACTCTCCAGTTTTTTCGCTTTTAGTTTCTTTTTTGCAGAACCCTATGGGTCAATTATGATTCATAGCGATGAAGACCTGCTCACTGTTCTATTATTTTTGCTCACCTCAATATTGGTTGGCTATATGGCCACCAAACATAAACGCAATATACAAAAAATTCGTATGCGCGAATTTATGACAGATATTGAGTTGGAGTTGTTAGAGCGATTGCCCAAGGCCATCGATACGCAAGATGTGATCGCCGCAATGCGCGACGCGCTCAAACCCTGGCATGAAAACTGTGTATTGATTACCCATGGCGATAGTTGGGCCACACACCCTATGATTCGTCGTTTGAGCAATTTGCGCAAAACTTATTTGGAGGAGTTGCTGGAGCTTCGTTTAACGCCGGAAGTGATTACTGAAATTCCCCAGCTCGAAGAGGAACACAATGTCTATTTTCTCTATAATTCCAAACAAGTAATAGGTTTGCTCCGGATTACAACTGAGAATATTCAGGACTTGCCGGAGGATATTTTTCTACTGCTCTTACATCAGGTGAATATATCGTTAGAGCGTACGCGCTTGGCGGCAGACCTGGAGAAAGAAAAAATCGCCAAAGAAAATGAATTACTGCGCTCCGCACTGCTCTCTTCAGTCTCGCACGACTTTCGCACACCCCTGACAACTATGATAGGCGCAACCTCAACGGTTATTGAGCTTGGCGAACATCTGGATAAACAACAGACGCGGGAATTGTTGAGTACAGTTCTCGAGGAGGCTGAACGCCTCAATCGATATACTCAAAATTTGCTGGATATGACTAAGCTCGGATTTGGCCAGTTGCACCTTGAGTGCGATTGGGTCAGCTTGGAAGAAATCATGAGCGTAGTGAAAAAGCGTTTAAAGCCCCTGCTTCTTAACCATTATTTAACGGAAGATATAGATTCAAACTTGCCTTCACTTTATGTTCACGCCGCATTATTGGAGCAGGCCATTTTCAATGTGATCGATAACGCCATTAAGTTTTCTCCAATTAATGCCAGCATTGATATCGAGTGCAAAAAAGAAAATGACTTCGTGGTAATCAATATCTTCGACAAAGGTACCGGCATTCCTGAAGCGGAGCGGGAAAAAGTATTTGAGCGTTTTCACACTGCGGAAAAAGGTGATCGGCGAAAATCAGGTAGCGGTCTCGGCTTGACGATCTGCCAGGGGATGATTATGGCTCACGGTGGAAAAGTCAGTATTCATGCAAATCCCAAGCGGCTTGGCGATAGAAGTAATCCTGGGTGTTGTGTGCGTATAGAGTTACCCATTAATCAACAGCAGGAACAACAAGAACTCCCACAATCAGAAGAATAGAGATTTAACAGGGATATAACACAGGCACAAACTGTTGCTGTTTATACTCCTCCCAAAAATGGAGTCACTATGAGTAAGATTTTAATTATTGATGATGAACCGCAAATTCGCCGCTTCTTACAGATCGGGTTAACTGCGCAAGGTTATACCATTCTGGAGGCGGATACAGGTAGACAAGGTTTAGTGTTGGCGGCAGAGGAAACCCCTGAGCTGATTATTCTGGATATGGGGTTGCCTGATCTGGATGGACAGGTGGTGCTGAAAAAATTGCGTGACTTTTTTCATCAGCCGATCATCGTGTTATCAGTACGGAATCGCGAAAGTGAAATCGTACAGGCTCTGGATTCGGGCGCTAATGATTATGTCGTTAAACCTTTTGGGATCCAGGAATTGCTGGCGCGTATTCGTGGCTTGATTAAAGCATTTGGCCCAAGTGTTGAGAGCGTGCAGACATTTCAGGATGAGCGCGTACTTATCGATCTCCAAGAGCGAAAACTCACGGTAGACGGCGAGGTGGCCAAGCTGTCCCGCAAAGAATTTGAATTGTTAAAACGTCTGATTAATAACGCTGGCCGTTTAGTTACCCAGCAACAATTATTGCGCGAAATTTGGGGCGGTACTCATGTAGAGGACACTCATTACTTGCGCATTTTTATCGCGCGCCTACGTACAAAATTAGGTGATGACCCCTCTAATCCACGTTATATAGAAACGGAACCTGGTGTTGGTTATCGCTTTTTGCCGGATGTTGAAGGCTGATTGCAATAAAAAAACTCGCGATCAAAAAGATCGCGAGCCATCCAAACGTACATCCTGTACACACACATCTGAATAAGTATAAATCTCAAACCGTTTTATCAACGGCAAATTGTACCGACGTTTTCTATCAGCCCGGCTGTGGCCTCACTAATGCAACCATGTTTGTTGTCAATAAATTGCGCGCCGACCATCATGTTATTTATGCAGGATGCATCGTTCGCCAGAAAGCCCATGCCGCCAGACCGGGCAATAACGACACTGGTAAATGTATTGCCAGTTGCGGCAGTAGTCGGGTCGGAATTAACCTGGGCGAGAAAAATACCGTGCTGAACACTGTCGCGAATGTGCAAATTCGTAAATGAATTATCCAGTGAGTCGCGCATAAAAATACCGACGGATCTATTGTTGCTAATGGTGACATCGTAAAATTTATTGTTGTTAAACTTGATGTCTGTTGAAATTCCCGCAGCTTTGTTGCCATATAAGTGTATGCCGGAAAAAGTGCTGTCTTCAGTTTCATAACCGGCCAGGCCATCAAACTCATTGTCGTAAGAGGTGTAGTCGCGAATCATTAAGCGGCGGCAGCCTAATTCAGTTACTAAACCACCAGACATTGCGCCGTATACCGTGACTGACTGTACCGTACAATCGATACAGCGACGAACACTAATGCCGTTATTGCGCAATGGAAATGCATCGCTACAGGGGCCGCCCATGCACTCGGATACTTGATTGGCGCGATTGCCGTCAATCATTAAATCGATCACTCGTACGTGACGTGTAGCCCGGCTGGGCACTCCTTCTGCCAAGCCCATAATAATTACCGGTGCATTGGCATTGTCCGCAAGGCGCAAGAGTGTTGCTGAACCTGTACCGCGCAGGGTGACATTATTTTTGTCGATAACAATGGGGTGGGTGCAGGTATAAGTGCCCGGTAGAAGGGTTAGTTCACCACCTTCAGCGGGTAATTGTTGGATGGATTTTTGAATTGCATCGCACGTTTTTGTTTTCACTGCTTCTGCTGCGTTTACACCACTCGCTAGAAGCATTGTAAGCAACGTCCAGACAACATGTGCGCTATGATTCTTTTTCATAGTTAGCCCTCTCTCGAACGTAGGAGTTTCTGTTCCTCTTATGTTAAGCCTAGTCGTTCGTCATGCAGTAACAATGAAAAATGCGCCGTTAGCGAAAAAAAGTCTAATTTTCGGTGCTAACCAAATGCGCCGCCATATAGAGTGTGTATTCCAGAAACAACAAAGGGACCCTAAGTCCCTTTGTTAGTTGGTAGCAATTTTAACTGAGCATGTTTGCTATTCTGTTTTCGGCATTAGCGGATTGCAATTTTTGATCTTAACTCTGCCTTCCAATAAATTACCTTTAGAGTATTCACTGAATATGCAGGTATTGGTTTTAGGGTCGTAATTCTCAATCCACAAATTGTCATCTTTCCAAGTGGCTTGCATATGCAATTGACCTTCAGGAACAGCGATCGACATTACGCCACCAAAGTTTTTTACAAAAACTTGTTCATAATGAAAATAGTACATTCCCCAGCCAATAATTAAGATGATGGCCGCACCGATTAAACCGGCTTTAATACGCAAATAGCGGCCCACACCCCAAAATACAAATAGCGCAACGCCGATAACCGCGGCCCAATACAGATAAGTAATCACAAGCTATCCCTCTGGAAGTAAATGTTACTTCCTATTCAATAGACTTTTGCGCCCTAACGCAAGCAGGCCAAGCGTGAACAAGCTAATCAGCCCCATACTACCACCGCCATCTTTTTTTTCTGGTTCATTAATCAATGTGTTTTTAGTGGGATTAAGATTGGCGGCAGTGTCCGGATCTGCATTCAGCACCACAATATTTTGGATCAGCATAAAGTGATCACCAGTGACGGGAACTTTGTTGGTATTGTCTGCAGCGGTGTAATTGCGTAGGGGGATGCTGTCGAAAGGGCTGCCCATATTGAATCGATTCAGCGCAGCCATTGCATCCACGATTGCCATGCCATTGCCGGTTACCTGACCAAATACGGTAAAACCCCCGTTTTGTTTATCCAGATTTCCTGAGTTGTCGACGAGGTTAAAAAACCACTGATTGGTTGCACTGTTGGCATCGCTGCCCAGCTTGGCCATGGCGATGGTGCCACGGACGTTAGAATAAACGGGTTCGTTGGTGACCTTAGCATTTTGGGTAATCGCAACTAATGGTAATTCACCGGCGTATTTAAAACCGCCACCTTGCACCACAAAACCAGAAACCGAACGATGAATAATAGTATTCATGTAGGCATTAGCCTTCACATAAGCGAGAAAGTTTTCCACGGTTTTTGGGGTGGTTTTATCAAACAGGTTGACTTCAAAGTCACCCAGAGGCGTTTGGAATTGCACTGTAGTTGCAGATGCTGCCTGAGTGATCAATAAACCTGCACTCAAGCAGATCGCCGATGCAGTGTGTCTAAGCCATTTGGTAGAAGAAAACTGGGTGGATAAATGCATGAACGATAAACCTCTCGTTATATATTTAAAATATTTTTGCCAACCGAGCGTAGCGTGCCAAGTCAGGGTTACCGCATCTTAGCCTGACTAACCCCCGCTAAACACCTGAAATTTGTTGGATTTTGTAATATCGGGAGCTCAACCCTGATTAATCCTCATCATCAGTGAGTTTTTTCCAGTGACCATTTGGTTGTTGTTTAACCTCGTAGCGCGCCCATTGGCGGAATTCCGTGCGCAAGCAAATGCCGGTGGCGTAACCACCCTCGCCTGCCACTATTTTATAAATCACCTGATCTTTACTGGCATTTCGATTATCGGCGGCGTCTACGACCTGACGCACGCTCCACAAGTTCCCCAACTTGCCATTGCTGTAATAGTGACCGGCGACAATCTGCTCAGGGTGAGTCGTGTTTTTCTCCGCATGCTGTTTGGCTAATTCCAACAGTTGGGTTAGATTTTCGGCGGTGATGTCCACATAGGAGTTGAGCTGTTCCATCGCTGCTGAAAAATCTTCCTGGGTTAATTCGAACTGTCGCTCCGCAGCAGCGGCTGGTTTGACGAGTTTGCGGCGCGTGAGATGGGCGGGGTAACGGCGCCAAGGAAAAAACGCATTAAACGTAATCGCCAATAACGTTATGCAAATTACATTCACCAAAATGGGCGCGACCAAATAAAAATACCCGAGTTTGAAGATTTCCGCCCCGCCAATAACCGCGGCCAATGCTGTCGCACCGCCGGGAGGATGCATACAGCGCAGATAGTGCATTACCGCAACCGCCAATCCCACTGCCAATGCGGGGGTCCAGGTTTGATCGGGAAATAACTGTTGCACACTGACGCCAACAAAGGCCGATAACAGATGCCCGCCAATTACCGCCCAGGGCTGGGATAAAGCCCCCTGCGGCACCGCAAACAATAAGACTGCGGTGGCGCCCATAGAGGTCACCATAATCAAGGTGCCAGCGGTGTGCATAAAGCCATCCGGGAAGCACCAGCGCGTACCCCAATAAACCGCCAATATGCCGAGGAAAGCTCCGATGCCAGAGATGATTTTTTCGCCGTGGCGAGTGGTGTTGCGTTCGATGCCCAATAGTAAACGCACTTCGTGAAGCAGATGTTTGAATGTCATGACCAGCCTTTCGCACCAAGAAAGTGCAGAATACTAGTGGCTCATGATACAGACCGCAATAATGCAACTAAGAGATAATCCACTATAAATGCTTGACCTTCCCACGATGGCAAGCCTTAGTCTGGCTTAAACATCAACAAAGTAGGAACTCATCATGCATCAATTTATTGTTCAGAGTATGACTTGTCAGGGCTGTGCTGCAGCTATCACTCGCGCAATTAAGGGAGTAGATAATGCCGCTCAGATAAAAGCGTTTCCGGCAATTCGTAAAGTGGAGGTGGTGTCTGAGTTATCCAGTGAGCAATTGCTCTCACTGTTTAATGATGCAGGTTATCCAGCTCAACTTCAGAAAAACCATTCTTAAAGGAGAAGATGATGAGCACAGCGCCCCAAGAACTGGATTTGGCTGTTGAGGGAATGACCTGCGCATCCTGTGCCGCTCATGTTGAGCGAGCACTAGCGAAAGTTGATGGCGTGAGCAGTGTCAGCGTGAACTTGGCAACCGAACGCGCACATTTAACGCTTTCACACCGGGTTCCATTGGCCAATTTAGTTCAGCAAGTAGAACAGGCCGGCTATCAAGCGCGCGCAGCCAAGTCTGCTGATCAAGCAGAAAGCGCCGCGCGACGCGATCAGGAACGAGTTGCGCTAAAGAAAAAGTTTCTCTTTAGCCTGATCGCCACCCTGCCCGTGTTTGTGATGGAAATGGGCAGCCATCTAATTCCTGCCCTGCATCACTGGTTAATGGCGAATCTGGGCACTTGGAATTGGATTATTCAGGCCGCGCTAACCACGCTGGTCATGTTTGGCCCAGGTTGGATTTTTTATCAAAAAGGTTTGCCTTCCTTGGCGCGCTTGCAGCCAGATATGAATTCACTGGTTGCTTTAGGCAGTTTGGCGGCTTGGGGATACTCTTTAATCGCCACCTTCATGCCCAGTGTTTTGCCCGCTGGCACCATCAATGTTTATTTTGAAGCTGCAGCTGTAATCGTCACGTTGATTTTATTGGGGCGATTGATGGAGGCAAATGCCCGCGGTCGCACCAGCGATGCCATCGCCCGCTTGGTGAAACTTCAGCCCCAGCAAGCCACTCGCATACGCGACGGGCAGCAAGAAACTGTAACGCTTGCGTTAATTCAACCAGGCGATCATTTGCTGGTTCGACCCGGCGAGCGTATTGCATTGGATGGCGAAATAATTGAAGGTAGCTCGTTTATCGATGAATCCATGATGACCGGCGAACCGGTCCCGGTGAGTAAATCTGTCGGCGCAGAAGTGATCGGTGGAACACTCAATACCACGGGCGCGTTTTCCTATCGCGTAACCAAAATCGGGCGGGATACGCTGCTCGCTCAAATTATCGCCCTTGTAGAAACAGCTCAAGGTTCCAAATTACCTATTCAAGCGTTGGTCGATAAAATCACGCGCTGGTTTGTACCGGCGGTCATGTTAATTGCAGCACTGACGTTTTTAATTTGGCTGATATTTGGCCCCGAGCCGGCACTGGGTTTTGCACTCGTCAACGCAGTTGCCGTATTAATTATCGCCTGCCCTTGCGCCATGGGATTAGCGACGCCGACATCGATAATGGTGGGCACTGGTCGCGCAGCAAGTTTAGGTTTGTTATTTCGCAGTGGTACCGCGTTGCAAACGCTTGACGAAGTAAACACTATTGCGTTTGATAAAACCGGCACGCTCACTCTCGGCAAACCCAAGCTGAGGGATTTTATTGTTGCCGCAGGATTTGAAAAAAATACTGTGTTGGCTCTGGCCGCAGCAGCGGAACAACATTCGGAGCATCCGATTGCCAACGCGCTGGTAGAAGCCGCTGGCGCTAAAGATATCTCACTTGGAACGCTGGAATCCTTTGAAACCATCACCGGTTATGGATTAAAAGCCAAGGTTGCGGGCGAAGAAATCCATATAGGTGCGGATCGTTTATTTAACAAACTCGGCATTAATCTCGATGCCTTCAGCGCACCAGCGCAGCAATTGGCAAGCGAAGGCAAAACTCCTATTTATGTTGCCATCAACCAACGTATTGCGGCGGTGATGGCCTTGGCTGACACCATTAAACCCGGCACAGTTGCCGCACTAAAAACACTGCATCAATTGGATTTTAAAATCGCTATGATTACTGGCGATAACCAGCGCACAGCAGAAGTGATCGCCAAACAACTCGGCATTGATCTGGTAATTGCCGAAGTATTGCCCGAACAAAAAGTTGCAGCGGTAAAAAAATTGCGCGAACAATATGGCGCGATAGCCTATGTGGGCGATGGCATTAACGACGCGCCCGCCCTCGCCGAAGCCGATTTAGGTTTGGCGATTGGCACCGGGACTGATATCGCCATTGAAAGTGCAGATCTGGTATTAGTCAGCGGTGATATTCAAGGCGTACCCAATAGTATTGCGCTAGCGCGTGCCACTATGCGCAATATCAAACAAAATTTATTTTGGGCATTTGCCTATAACGTCGCATTAATTCCACTCGCTGCCGGAATTGCGTATCCATTTTTTGGAATACTGCTATCGCCCATACTGGCCGCTAGCGCTATGGCACTTTCCAGTGTCTTTGTGGTGACCAATGCGCTGCGCTTACGCAACTGGAAAAACGCTACAGAGGAATAACGATGACTCGATTCCCCCATAAACCAACACTTGAGTTAGCAGATGCGCATTCACAGGGATTGCATAGCATTGGCGAAGCCGCAAAAATTACCGGCATTAGCGCCAAAATGATTCGTTATTACGAAAGCCTCGGGCTAGTGAAGCCGACAGATCGTACCTACGCCAATTATCGTGTTTACCAAGCACGCGATATTCATTTGCTGCGTTTTATAAAAAGCGGGCGTGATTTAGGTTTTTCGATGAAACAAATAGCAATGCTGTCCAGTCTTTGGCAAGATTCTCAACGCAGTAGTGCAGAAGTAAAAAAGCTGGCACTGGAACATATCAATGAAATGGATGAACGTATAAAATCACTGCAGCAAATGCGTCAGGCGCTAAGCGATCTTGCAGAACAATGTCACGGCGATAGCCGCCCTGATTGTCCGATATTAGATGGGCTAGCCTGTGCCAATAAACACTAGTGGAACATTTATGATTGCGCGTAAACGCATACATGTCATTGTTATCGCTCTTTGCCTGTGGCTGCCGCTGCAGGCAATCGCGGGGCAGTGGCTGCATTGCGCACTACTGGATGCCAGTTTAATGCAATTGGATAAACCCGCCGAAGCTGCGCCTCACTTTTCTTGTCATGATATATCTATCGATAAGCAACAACCTCTGTCTGATACGCAAGTAGCTTCAACAAGCGATATTTCATCGTGTAAGCACTGTCAGTTTTCATGTAGTTGGCACTCGGCATTATTGTTGCGAGAATTTATCCAGCCCAGCATTAACCTTGTTTTTACTTACACGCAATTCAATTCCCTCTCCCCTGATCAACCCTTGTTGGCAATGCCACAGCGGCCGCCGCGATTGAGTGCTTAACGCTGATCTACTCAATGGTGATTTAACCTCCTCAGTTAAATGAATCTTGGTTAATCGCACAGATTAAAAATTTCTGCAATTAACGTTTTATGCGGCTACCGCCTGCAGTTAAGCGTTAAGGATTTTAAACAATGAATACCATAAACCTGCTGTTTCGCGGCGGCCTATTGCTTTGCGCAAGTCTATTGCTCAGCGCTTGCGTCACTACGCCGTCACAAAATTCAATTGCATTGGCCACCCAGCAACTTACTCAAACACATCCCGGTGTTGATTTATCAGCAACGCCTGCAGCCACAGATAACAAACTAATTGATTTGCATTCGGCAATCCAAATTCTGCTCAGTCAATCGCCACAGGTGCGCATTGAGCTGGCGCAGTTGGGCATTGCCGATGCGCAGCGTCTGCAAGCGGAATTAATCAGCAATCCGCATTTATCGATTGGTGCCTTGAAACCAGAAGACGGAGGGCGCTGGCAATTGGATGTGGGTTTAAGCCAACCGCTGTTGGAATTATTTACCCGCCCGCTGCGCCGCCAATTGGCGGAGGATAATCTGCTTAGCGTGCAATTGCGGTTACAGGCACGGTTACAAAAATTGATCGCCCAAACAGCTGATCGCTATTACGCAGCGATTGCCGCGCGGCAACATTTGCAGGTACAGCAGCAAATGCTGGATGCCACCCTCGCGCGCCAGCAACTTGCCATTAGCCTCTACCGCGCTGGAAATATGTCGGAAAATAGCTTTTTGTATTACGACAATGAATTGCGCCGCGTGCAGCAACAAGTAAATAAGCGAGAATTAAGCGCGCAAGAAAAATACTTTGATCTGCTTAATCTGTTGGGTTTGAATTCAACGTGGAAACTTCATTTGCCGGATCAGTTGCCCATAATTTCTACCGAAACATTTTCTCACACTACCTTGTTTGCGCAGGCGCGCGATCGCCGTTTGGATGTGAAAATTGCCAAGCAGCAGTTTGTACAACTTGAGAATCGTCGCGCCTTACTGGGTAGTGAACATGGTTGGCGCGATATGAGTGTCGGCATCAATGCCGAAAGAGAGTTTGATGGAGCAAAAAATATCGGCCCCGAGATTGAATTTGCGCTGCCGATTTTTAATCGAAACCAAGGCAAACTTGCGGTGATAGATGCAAA
The DNA here is from genome assembly GCF_057196725.1 of Cellvibrio sp. ATLC23. Taxonomy (NCBI): domain Bacteria; kingdom Pseudomonadati; phylum Pseudomonadota; class Gammaproteobacteria; order Cellvibrionales; family Cellvibrionaceae; genus Cellvibrio; species Cellvibrio sp. ATLC23. Next base: position 146,443 of record NZ_JBXUOS010000004.1, read on the forward strand.
AGTAGCTAAAGCCAATGCGCAGTTCGACCAAGTGATAATCAATGCGGATACTGAAATTGCACTGGCGCTCAATAAAATGCAGTCGGCGCAGGAACAGCTTGCATTAATTCGCACCAGCTTACAGGTTGCTGAAAAGCGTGTAACGCTTTCAACTCGCGAAGTAAATTTTATGCTTGGCAGCCCATTTGAGTTGCTCAGCATCAAACGTCAGGAAATTCAGTTAGCTCATGAATATACGCGCGAACTGGAAAATTACTGGCGTGCACGTACGCAATTGGAATTGGCGATTGGTTATGCTCTGCATGTAGAGGAAGAATCGACCGAGCAACTTAGAATGAATCACTCTGGCATGGATCACTCGACAATGAATCATACCAAAATGGATCACAGCAAAATGAACCATGGTGAACACACAAATAAAAATTCCAGCGAACACGAGGAGCACCATCATGATTAATCGCCGCACTCTGTTATTAGGCAGTGCTGCCGGTTTAGTCGCCGCCAGTATTCCATCGCGCGCGCAGCATGATCATTCCATGCATCAACAGCACAACATGGTTGATCACGCGCAGCATCAGGTCACGCAAAAAATGGCCAGAGCATCAACCAATAAAATTCCTGCCGTTAGCACGACCAAACCGGAGATAAGCGCGCAGGGCTATCGCCCGGTGATCACACCCAATGGCCGCACCCTGGCCTATCGCATGAATGAAGGCGTAAAAGAATTTCATTTAATTGCCGAAGAAATCGAACACGAATTTGCACCGGGAACGAAAATAAAAGCCTGGGGTTACAACGGCACCACCCCCGGTCCGACAATTGAAGCGGTTGAGGGAGATCGCGTGCGTATTTATGTCACCAATAAATTACCCGAGCACACCAGCATTCATTGGCATGGGTTTTTATTGCCTTGGGGTATGGATGGCATTAGTGGTTTAACGCAAGAACCCATCCAACCTGGTGAAACTTTTGTGTATGAATTTACGCTCATTCAACACGGCACTCACATGTATCACCCGCATGCCGATGAAATGGTGCAAATGGCGATGGGTATGATGGGCATGTTTATTATTCATCCGAAAGAGCCTACTACGCCCACTGTTGATCGCGATTACGCAGTACTCTTGCACAACTGGGCTGTTCATCCGGGAACCTACAAACCCGACCCGAGTGTAATGACTGAATTTGATTTGTGGACGATGAATAGCAAAGTATTCCCCGCGATTGAATCTATGGTGGCGCAAACTGGCGAGCGTGTGCGTATTCGTGTGGGCAATTTATCCATGTGGAATCATCCGATTCATTTACATGGAGTGCAATTTGAGGTGACCGGCTCCGACGGTGGCCGCTGGCCGCAATCGCAATGGCGCAAAGAGGTGACCGAAATTGTTGGTGTAGGTCAGGTTCGCGATCTGGAATTTATTGGCGTGCCGGGCGATTGGGCATTTCATTGCCATATGAGCCATCACACCATGAATGCGATGGGGCACGGTGTGCCGAATATGATTGGTGTAAAACAACCGGAAAGCCAAATTAATAAAGTATTGCCGGGTTATATGGCGATGGGTGAGCACGGTATGGCCGAACATCAACTGCATACTGATATGGGTCATATGCGCGGCCCGGAAAACACCCTGCCGATGATGATGGGCGAAGGTCGTCATGGCAAATTGGAAATGGGCGGCATGTTTTCTATGGTGCGCGTGCGCGATAAGTTGGGTGCAGTTGCAGATATGTATGTAGCACCGGAGGGAACCCAAGCGAAAAAAGTCTCTGCTGTGCCCACGGGAATACCTATATAAAAAATGCGCAGAATTGTCATTCCCGCATGCGGGGGTGACGATTCACAACGCCAATGTTTGCATTGTAATTTCACTATTTCTGTCAGATTAATGTTAATTAATGTTCACAGGCGTCAATTAGCGCACTGACTCACCTATAATTCCTTTCAATTATCTCCATGTCTTCTGTGACCAATAACCATAAATAGCTGTGAGTAGACCATGAAACTATCTATGCGGAAACAATGCCCGCTTGGCATCCCATTATCCACTTGCTTGATTGCACCACTTGTTGGCTCGCTGTTGGTGTTTAGCGGTTGCGCAAAAGAATCGCCGACTAAAACAGATGCAGCTCAGTCACAAACCAGTTCTGCAGCAAACAGTGTTGCACTTGGTATTACCCGCATCACGCCCGATGAGGCCAAACAAACGGCACAGACAATTGAGCAGCAAGTTCCCATGACGTTGGCTGATGGCCTTACCCGTGAACTATGGGCCTCGGAAAAATTATTGGGCGATACAGTGGCTATCCATGTGGATGACAGAGGTCGCATTTGGGCTGGCATCACCCAGCGCAGCAACAATTCTGAATTTGATATTCGCGGCTATCCCGAGTGGGAGCATCCTTCTGTTGCATTTGCATCGGTTGAGGATCGCCGCGCATTTTTACACAGTGAACTCGCACCGGAAAAAAGCGCACAAAACGAACGAATCCCCGACCGAAATAAAGATGGCAGTCACGATTGGCGTGATCTCGCGGTAGTAAAAGAAAAAGTAATTCGCCTGGAAGATACGCAAGGCACTGGCAAAGCAGATTTTGCGCAAACCGTAGTAGAAGATTTTAATAGCGAAGTGACTGATGTTATCGGCGGCATGTTTTATAGCGAACAAAGCGATGAATTGTTTGTTAATGTCGCGCCGGATTTCTGGAGTTTAAAAGATACTGATGGCGATGGCGTATTAGATAGTAAAACGTCGCTCGCCAATGGCTTTGCAGTGCATATAGGTTTTAGTGGTCACGGCATGTCAGGCGCTATGCTCGGCCCGGATGGAAAAATTTATTACAGCATGGGCGATATAGGCACCAGCGTGACCGACAGCACCGGCAAAAAATGGCACTACCCCAATCAGGGTGTGATTGTGCGCAGTGAACTCGATGGCAGTAACTTTGAAGTCTTTGCTGCAGGTCTGCGCAATATTTATGAATTCTCGTTTGATAAATACGGCAATTTTATCAGTGTGGATAACGACGGCGATCACGTTGGCGAATACGAGCGCGTGGTGCATTTAATTGAAGGTTCCGACACCGGCTGGCGAATCAATTGGCAGTTGGGAAAATACAAAGACCCCAAAAATAATAACTACAAAGTCTGGATGGATGAGGAATATTACAAACCGCAATTTAAAGGTCAGGCTGCCCATGTATTGCCGCCCGTGGCACCCTATCACGCAGGTCCGGCGGGCATGACTTACAACCCCGGCACTGCATTTAATGAGCAATGGTTAGATCACTTTTTTGTAGTGGAATTTGTCGGCTCGGCCACGCGCGCAGGCGTCAACGCTTTTACGCTAAAACCCAAAGGCGCAAGCTTTGAATTGGCGAGCGATAAAAATGTATTTCGTGGCGTATTAGCAACTGGTTTGGATTTTGGCCCAGACGGCGCGCTCTACATGAGTGACTGGATTGAAGGCTGGGGTTTAAAACAAAAAGGCCGCGTGTGGAAATTGGATACACCAGACACAGCAGGCAACGCGATCCGCAGCGAAACCAAAACACTACTCGCCATGGATTTGCGTCAGGGAACTACGGAAAAGTTAATCACATTACTAAGCCATGCCGATATGCGTGTGCGCCAAAAAGCGCAATTTGCGTTGGTCGCCAATCAACAACTGGAACCGCTGCAAAATGCGGCCATCTCATCCGGCAATCAATTCGCACGTATTCACGCGATCTGGGGTTTGGGGCAAATCTTGCGCAAAAATCCTGACATCTATGTGATCTTAATAAATTTACTGCAAGACGCCGATGATGAAATCCGCGCGCAGGCGGCAAAAGTTTTAGGTGACGCCAATGCTAAAGAAGCCACCGAAAAATTGCTGCCATTGCTTGTCGATAGTAATCCGCGCGTACAACTTTATGCGGCGCAGGCATTAGGCCGCATTGGTGCAGAATCTGCCATAACACCTCTGGTGAATATGCTCGAAAAAAATAATGAGCAAGATGTCTATTTACGTCATGCCGGTGCGATTGCGCTTGCACGTATTGGCAATCAGGATGCACTGGGTAATCTTGCAACACATCCATCTGAAGCGGTACGCATTGCTGCAGTAGTTGCGTTAAAACAATTGGAAAGCCCTGCCCTCGCGTTATTTTTGCAGGATAAAAGTGAATTTGTTGTCACCAACGCCGCCCGTGCCATTAACGACGATGCGCTAGTGAAGGATGCTTTGCCCGCGCTTGCCAAATTGATTGAGCAACCTCGCTTTACCAATGAACCTTTGTTGCGCCGTGCCATCAACGCCAATGTGTACGCCGACGATAACAGTGCGGCGAATGCCAAACGTTTAATTCAATTTGCGCAGCAAAAACCCATTTCGGGCACATTGCGTGCAGAGGCCATTGAAGCGGTCGCTGTTTGGGCTGAGCCATCCAATTATGACCGAGTAACAGGCATGTACCGCGGTCAGGTTGCACACCCGCAAGCTGAGTCTATCGCCGCGTTTTCAGGTGGTTACAAACAATTACTCAATGATGAGGAAAAGGAGGTTCGCACAGCCACAGTAAATGCGTTGGGCGAATTAAATATCACCGCGGCTAACGATAAATTAGTGAGCATGCTAAGCAAAGACGCCTCTGCTGCGGTGCGTATTGCGGTACTCCACACCCTTAATAAGTTTAATCCCAAAAATATGGGTGATTTGGTGTTTGTCGCGCTCAACGATAGAAATCAATCTGTGCGTATGGCGGCCCTGGCGCTAGTGCCAGAGTTAAACTTGCCGGTCGCGCAAGTAGTAGAAATGCACAGCATTCTGCTCAAAAATGGCACTACCGGTGAGCAGCAAGCGGCACTGCTGTCGCTCGCCAATGTAAAAGCACCGGAAGCTGAAAAAGTATTCAGCGAGCAAATGGCATTATTAATTGCAGGAAAAATTGCCCCGGAAGTGCAATTGGAATTAATTACCGCCGTTGAAAAAATTGCCACGCCGGAATTTAAGCAACTGCTCGCAAACTATGAGAGCGGTAAAGATAAAAATAATCCACTCGATGTATATCGTGAATCGATTTACGGTGGCGACCCCAAAGCCGGTGTTGCCCTATTCCGCTACAGCAATACAACGCAATGTGTTCGCTGTCATATGGTCGGCACACGCGGCAATAAAGTCGGGCCGGATCTCACCACTATCGCCACTCGCATCACACCTGAGCAAATGTTAGAAGCTCTGGTGGCACCGGCTGCACGTATTGCCCCTGGCTTTGGTCGCGTCACTGCAGTATTAAAAACCGGTGAGCGCATAGAGGGGGCATTTGATGCAGAAACAAAAACAGATGTCACCATCACTACTAATAACACTGCAAAAACAATTCCGCGCTCTGAAATTGAAAAACTTGAATTCGGCGGCATCTCACCCATGCCTCCGATGGGCTTGGGTTTAACCAAAGCGGAGCTGCGTGATTTGGTCGCGTATTTAGCAACGCTTACCAAAGAAGAGCATGAGGGGCATTGACTTTCTATCAAGATAATATCGCGTGCAGGCCGAGAGAGTCGGTTATCTATTTGCTCGCGATATGCTAGTTCAACACTGGCTGCAATTAAGCGAGGTGACGTCACCAATTAATCGCGAAGCATCGAATCCAAATATGACGAATATGCGTCTAATGATTGTGGTTCTAAATCAGATCTGCAGACACTCAAAAGAATTGTCGAGGTTGATCAAAAGATTGTGTAACTAATTCAATATCAATGGAGCGTATATGTCAGTATCGAAAGACGTGATTTTTGTTATTTTGTTATTATTTTCTACGTGTGCACTATCCAGTGAAAAATCGCTGTCGAGCCAAATACTGGAACAAGATAGATTGTTATTTGACGCATTTAATGCAAAAAATATAACCCTTATGGAAATGATTTTTGATCGGGATCTGGAGTTTTATCACGATAAATCAGGGGTCACTGATTATGCTAAAACCATAATAAATACCCGGAATTTATTTGCCAGTGGCGGCGATCTACGACGGGAATTATTAACTGATACTGTTGAAATCTATCCGCTCAACAATTTTGGGGCTATTCAAACGGGGCAACACGAGTTTTGCCACACTGAAAAGGGCAAACCAGATTGTGGTGTTTTTAAATTTCTCCATATTTGGAAGAATACCGAAAATGGATGGAAGTTGGTGCGGGTTGTGAGCTATGCGCATTAATGTGTAACAGTAAGACCGCGTGAATATGCGGCCTTACTGTTGTTGGACATATCTGCAGAAAAACTACTTCGCCATTTTATCAATTAATTTCTGGAATTCTTCGTCGCTGCAGTCCATACAGGCACCTTTGGGCGGCATTGCATTAAAGCCTTCTTTTACATGCTTCAACAACACTTCATTGCCCTTTTCCAGACGCGGAGCCCAGGCCTCAATATCGCCGGTTTTGGGTGCGCCCATTAAGCCAGCATCGTGGCACAGTTTGCAGGACTTGTCGTACTTGGCATTAATTGTTGCGTCATCAGCAACCGATACGCCTGATATCATCATTAGGGTTAATATGGCAGTAGAAGTTAATTTCATCATTTTTGGGTTTTCCTCTTGGTTGCACGGTTTCCCCATAGGGAGATAGATTTATAAATGACACAAGTCAGTATAGGCAAGCTTTTGGAGTCGCTTTTATAAAATAACTTTTATAGTTTTTCGCTTTTTTGTCCATGCAGCCCGCTAAATTTAACAGGCGAACCTTGCGAAAATCAGTTGGATGGCTCTCAGCCTGCAGGGCAATAAAACCACTGCTATTCGGCGTGCGGTCGTCCCACTGCAAATCGGTGTACTCCAATACTTTTTTTCCGTTAATAAAGTGTTCGGCTTTTTCGCTGCCCTGTACGACTAATTCAGCAGTAACCCACTGATCGCCGTGAAATGTGTCGCTGGTGGAATTAATAATGTGATCTTCAGTAAATTTTCCATTAAATACTACGTGCGTGCCGGGAGTGCACAAATTGCCGGTTGAGCGCGGTTCTGTGCCATTTCCACCCAGCAGTTGGTATTCCATACTACCGGGAAAATCCTGTTCCACTGCCATGGTTTTAGGATCTTGCGTGTGATACATGATGCCGTTATTGCGAAACGCCCAGGCCGGCCCGCCTTTTACTTGCTCACCAACAAAGCGATACTCAACGTGAATTTTGTAATGAGAAAATTCGCCCGCGTTAGAAAAAATATGACCAAAACGTTTGTCAAAATCTGTGTATTGGTCATAGCGCACTTGCATCATGCCATCGGCAACACGGAAAGTATTAAACGCATTCTCGCCTAAAGGAAAGCCGCGTATTTTGATCGACCAGTTACTTAGGTCTTTACCATTAAACAGATCGATCCACTCCTCCTGATCAGGATCATTCGCTGCACAAGCTGTTTGGGCTAATAAGATCACGGCTGCCAGCGCAGCCCCGGTAAACCGCTTAATCATTTTTTATCCCCTTATCTGTTTTATTGGAGTTCATCGGTCTGAGTGAGTTCGAGCCAAGCCTAAATCTACCTCAATTATCAGATAAATGACAAAGGATTTACAAAACCAAACCTGTGATCCCTCCTCACCTACTAATTCAATGTTGGACATCGTACAGATTCAACGAAATGGGCATCTTAATCTTTAAGTAATTTCAATGACATTTACTACACCTAAAGTGAATGTCTCCTAAATGAACCCGCATGTTGTATAGCTGCAACAAAGGAGTCGCGCATGTTTTTTCAAAGAGTCAAAACCCCGGGGCTTGGCCACAATGCATATGTTTTGGGTTGCGGGGAAGGGCTTGCTATTGTCGTAGATCCCCGTCGCGATGTGACCGAATATCTTCAAATTGCTCAGGACCAAAATCTTCAAATTGCCTTTTGTCTCGAAACTCATCGTCAAGAAGATTTTGAATTTGGTTCTGCTAATTTAGCGGAAATAACCAATGCCAAAATTCTTGCAGGTAACCATCCTCTATTCGGGCGTGTGGATGTTGCACTAGAAGATGGAGAGGAATTCCATATTGGTTCTACTCGCTTCGTCGCGTTTACCACGCCAGGCCATACACCCGAAAGTATGTGTTATGCAGTTTACCCTAAAGATTCTGGTGAAAAATGTTGGGGAATATTTACGGGCGACACGATTTTCGTAGGAGACTCTGGGCGTACTGATTTAACTGATCCCGCAAAAACGACCGAAAACGCCGGCCTTTTATATGATTCTGTTCACGCGAAATTGGCTCCCCTAGGCGATCAATCATTGATACTGCCTGCACACGGCGCAGGTTCTGCTTGCGGTGGAAATATTTCCGACCGCGACGACTCAACACTCGGCATAGAGCGAGCCACCAATCCAATATTTACCAAAAGCCGAAAAGAGTTCATTGATCTAAAAGTGAAAGAAAAGTTACCTCGCCCTCCTTATTTTTCTCACATGGAAGAGGTAAATCTTAAGGCCGGACGTGTGATGCCCACGTCAACTGAAGGATTGTTGTTATCCCCCAAAGTATTCCATCAACATGTTAAAGAGGGAATAGTGATCGATACCCGATCACCCGATGCCTTCGCTGGTGCGCACATTCAGGGTTCCTATAATGTTTGGTTGCAAGGGGTATCCTCTTTCGGCGGTTGGGTCAGTAACGAAAAGAGCAATATTTTTTTAGTAGTGGATAGCCCCGATCAAGCTACTTCTGCTGTTACCGCGCTCGCTCGCATCGGCATTGACAGTGTACGAGGAGTACTCGCGAAAGGTGTGGAGGCTTGGCGTGAAGCGGGATTCCCGATAGAAAATTCGCACACAATTGGCGCTCAGGACGCGGGACGCTGGGCGGAAGAGAAAGAGGTTTATGTTCTGGATGTTCGCGATGAGATGGAATGGAATGAAAAACATATTCCGGGGGCTCATCATACTTTTGTGGGCTACTTGGAAGATAATTTACCTGCCGTTGAAAAAAATAAAATGATTATTGTTCATTGTAGTGTGGGGCATAGATCGGGCTTGGCTACCAGTATTCTGTTACGTCACGGCTATGTGAATGTTCATAATATGCTGGGCGGACTAACGGCGTGGGAGGCTCTAGGGTTACCGCTGGAAAAACCAAATCAAAGTGACGACCTATAAACGGAGAAAATATTATGAACTCAGGCGGAGGCGCATGGGATCCTTATTTAGTGGGCGCACTTATTGGTCTGCTTACTATGGCAACGTTTTATTTTTCAAATAAACCTTTAGGTATATCCACTGCTTACGCACGTCTGGCGGGTTTGGTGGGTTACCTAATATCAAAGCCCCACACTGATTCGCTAAAATTTTACCAAGATAAAAAACCGAAAATTGAATGGGAAGCGATGCTGTTGTTCGGCACAATTATAGGCGCGTTTATCGCTGCATTTACCGGCGACGAGTTTAATATGACTGTGCTTCCTTCTTTATGGCAAACGGAATTTGGCGATTCAATATCATTACGGTTATTGGTGGCATTTGTCGGTGGAATCATTATGGCATTTGGTGCCCGGCTCGCCGGGGGATGCACCAGTGGACATGGTATTAGCGGTGCCTTGCAGTTATCGGTAGGCTCCTGGATTGCATTGGCTGGTTTTTTTATTGGCGGCGTTTTTACAGCGGCGGTGATGTATGGCTAATTCTTCACATGAGACATTATTGAAAACGGCAGTGAACCCAAAAGAAACGGGAGCTGAAAAATCCACTTCGGGCAACCAACTAATGTTGGGATTTTTTTTCGGCATCACTTTTGGTTTCCTGTTGCAAAAGGGAGGTGTCGCTAAATACGAGGTTTTACTTGGGGCGCTGTTGCTAACAGACTTCACGGTTATGAAGATCATACTGACTGCGATATTAGTAGGCATGATTGGAATTTTTATTATGCATGCGCGTGGCTTAGTCCAATTACACGTAAAACCCACACGTTACGTCGCTAATATTATCGGCGGACTCATTTTTGGTGTGGGTTTTGGATTAATGGGATATTGCCCTGGAACAGGAGCCGCTGCGTTAGGTCAGGGTAATTTGGACGCTATCGCGGGCATTATAGGCTTGTTGGTCGGCAGCTATTTGTACGCGGAATGTTCGCGGACGTTCAGCAACTCCATACTCATGTGGGGAAATAGGGGTGGTGTCATGTTGCCTGACTTAATCCGGGCGCCTTTGGTACCTTTTTTATTTGCATTTGGTACGTTCCTTATTGGTATTTTAATTTTGTTTCGCTGGCTTCCCTTTTAGAAAATTTTTATCTTAATTTTTTAACTCAAGTCACTATAAAGGTGGTCATAGGTAGGTTCTTTTAAAATCTCACAACCCACACTTTTTAAAAAAATCATCTGCCCTTGGGATATATCCCGCCCTGCGTAAACGTAGTAGGCTTTTTTGGCGCGTTTGGGAAAGTGTTTAAAATACTTGGCGCGCTCGATCAGCAGCCAGCGCAAAAATATTTCAGAGGTATCCAGCCCTAAACCTAAAAATACTAAATTATTATTAAAAATGCAGTGCAGCCAAGTCTGCTCGCCGTTCCAGCGAGTAGCCGCGTCATCGGTATATAAACGCTGCTCTCCTTTGTGGATAAGCGCCCTTGCCCGCTCGACTGAGCCCATATAATGGCTTAAACCCAGGCGGATGCTACGCGAATAGCGCTGAATTCCGTTTATGTGCCAGATGCCAAATTCACGCGCTGGGTTGCGAATTTCACTTTCAGAAAAACAACTTCCCCAGGGGTAAAAGTCTGTAAAGCGCTGACCATCGGCATGGTGCAAATTCAGCGCTAAACAGTTAGATAATGTCTCGTCGAAATTAGTGGTTAATATAGGTGTTTTATTATGTTTAGCCCAATTTACAATCCGCTTGTGATGCTCTTTTGCCGTCCAGCCGGTTAAAAAATCGCAGAATTCTTTTTGCAAATTTTTTTCTTTTAATTGGCTGCTTAGATCCAATGCGTCATAGAATTCAGTGAGCGAAATCCCGAGGGGGATGATTTGTGCATCTTCTTTAGTGTGACGCTGCCACAATTCAAGCAACATAGCATCCCATGAATTTAAACCCGCATCGCTGTTATAGCGATTAATGCCATTGCCAATCACCAAGGCGAGTTGATCTGGTTGGGTGCTGAGCAGAGTTTTTAAATTCATTATGAGCGCTCTATGGTGTGTTCTCGGGTCTTATTGTTTATTCGGGGCAAGCATTCCACGCAAAATTGCCATTGTGTTGTTGTACGAGAATTTGTTTGGCATTAGCAACGCCAGCGCACTCATGGGTTAATATCACGCTGCCTTTTGGCAAGTTTAATCGCCATTCCAAACCCTGCACACCTAAGGCCGCAAACTGATGTTCATTGGCCACACTGACTAATAAAGGCGAGTCAATCGGTTCTTGCTGTAAAAAATCTATCTGTCGCTCAGCCCAAAATGCGCGTTCAATCACTGCAGGATAATCAGCAGAGCGAGTGCCTTGCACAGCAATCAGCGACGAAACTCCCACCAGTAACAAACCGATTTTGAATTGATTCCCCAATACCAGCGCACGCGCGACCAACAGCAAGGGCAATATAATCGCTACTGCAGCGTAGTATTCATAAGACTGATGAGCCAGTAAAAAATAAGGGCCGTAAGCGATGATTAAAAAAGCCAATGCGGCCAACCATTGCTTAGGCGTCAGCGTGTTTTTTAAGGTGCGGAGGCTTATCCAGTACACTAGCGCCATAGGAACAAAACAAGCAGCGGCCCAGATCGCACCCAAAACATATCGCTCCATCGCCAACATGCGCAAGGCTTCACGCGGCACATTCAAAATCCACCCGACAAAGCTAAGTGAATTAATCACCAGGTTTTTGCCCAGAGTTAAACCGTAGGCTGAATGGCGGCTAGGCGTGAATTCTTTATAGAAATACAGCCATACTAAACAAATAACCACGCACAACAACCACACAATAAAATCGCCAGTTTTATAGGTTAGTTTGCCGTGCAAAAAGAATGCGAGTACCACGACCAATGCGGGAATCAAAATCGCTAATTCTTTGCTAAATAACGCTAGTAATTGCAATAGCGGCAAGATTACTAAAGCCAACCAGCGCACACCGCCCTGCAAACGCGGCAACGCCACCCATAACGCAAGCGTAGTGCTAATAAAAAGCACCAGTGTTGGGCTGTTCATCGCCGCAACCCAATGCAACGGCAAGTAGGTCACTACATGCACGGCATGCAGCGCTGCCGTGATTAACGCAATCAGTTTTGGCTGTGGCCACTGCATTGCCCGCGAAAATTCATAAGCGAACCAACTAATGGCCATTAGCGATAAAAATGTTAAGCACCATAAATAAATATGCGCATACAACACATTGCCTTGCAGCACCTGCTCTACAAACCGCCAACCCGTATCCATACTCAATGGTCGCCAAAACCCCGTTTCTGATGCAGTCACAAACGGCAACCACCAAGAGTTTTCATTCAGGCGTGAATCGCGCGCTTGCGTCAGAAAAAAATAATCATCACCCCAGAAAGGAGTAAAGAGCGAGGGAAACCAGAGGCCTATTGCAAACAAAATAAATAGGCATAGGTAAAAATAGTTGGAGTTTTTAACAATCAATCAAGGCTCACTTAATTTTTTTACGTTGTAAGCAGAATGTTGGGGTTCGTAAACTCACCCCAACCGACAAACGCACCTAACCCGCACGGGTTGCCAAAATGGCGGGAATATCCAAGGGTTCGCGGTAAAGCGCAAAATCGGTTTCGCGGGATTGAATGGCGAGAATGGACATGCGGTCGGCGAGTTCATTGCCTTGTACACCTACGTGGCCATTTACGTGGAAGACGTGTACTTTGTCTTGCAAGGTTTGGTGCAAGGCATAAATTTCTTTAATCAGTTCGAGGTTTTTAATCTCGCCGGTTTTCTTTTTCCATCCGGCTTTTTCCCAGCCTTTTGCCCATTGAACAATACATTGAATGGCATATTGGGAGTCAGAAAAAACCGCTGCGGTTTTGCCTTTGGCAATTTCCTCTTTTGCCAATAACAAGCCTTGGTGCAAGGCATTTAATTCCGCCGTATTGTTAGTGCCCATTGGGTTGTACAAACCATACCAAAGCTCGGTGACTTTGTTATCTACATACACCGCCACACCCGATCCAGCTTCACCGGGGTTTGGTTCGCAGCCGCCGTCGGTAAATATTTTTACCTGTTCAGGTAACGCATTAACTTCAGCGGCATTATAGGTTTTGATTTTGGCTCCAGTCGCTGCGCGACCACCGGTGCCAGCGGAAGGTTTAGCATTACCAAACGCGGCTTCGGCTTCTTCGCGGGTTAAAAACGATTTATAACGCGCACCATTAAACCCATCGACATTTTTTTTGCAAGTCGCCCAATCGGTAAAAATCCCCGTCTCCCGCCCTGCCCATACCACATAAAATTTTGAAGCCATTACACTCTCTTTAATTTATTTAACAACAAATAGTCGCGAACACTTAATTTATTTAGCGAACGTAGGTTGGTGCTGAGGAACGAAGCCCAACATGACCACTTCAGCGCTAACAAATCACTTTATACGATTCATTGGAAAGAAATGTCTCTATCTCTCCAATAAGAGTATCGGTGGCAACGTTTACTGCATTTATATATTTTTCAATATTGTTAATATCTGGAATGACCGAGTTTTCGCCATGAGCAATGGAATTTCTAATGTTCACAAGCCTATCTATATCACGAAGGCATAACTCAAATTTGTTAAAATCAAACTCAAACACCTCGCAAATCTCTTGAAAGACATCTTTTTTGAGATTGGATCTTGTATTAATCCGATGTGGAAATTTTATGGGTTCGCTAAAGAGGGCCTTAAATTTATCAGTGAATGCAACTTTCTGATCAAATCTCTGCTTTCCAGCCAGTGACTGATATGCTCCTCCCAATCCGTGAACTGTAAGAGCTGTTTTCGTTTCTTGGGGGCTCAAGTTCAGGCTATTGAGATGAGCAACTAAAACTTTAATTGCACTAACAACAAACCCTTCCCAGTGAGCATAAATCATAGGGATGCACATTCTAAACCAAAGCGACGATTCAACATTACCGGAATTAATTTTAAATTTAGCAAACTCCCCGTTTCGCCATTTATTTTCCTCCAGTATTTCCTCTAATACCCTATGCACTTTGAAAAACCTCTATAGCTCTCTGCATTCTGTTTCGAATGCGCAAATTTGAGTAAGTGCTTGTTCCTATTGAGTTATAATCCTTATCAATAAGTAAATTATTTATCGCCGTAGTAATCTTATCCTCATTACCTTTAATTTCAGAAAATGTTTTCGGCAACGCATAAGAGATTGAGTCATAGATATACAAGGCAAAATTGCCATTGGGTCTAAACACTCCCTTTCCATAGCGCGAATTAAGAAATTCAATCAGATCGATAAAAAACGTTTTTTCTGACTCAAGATTAAAACTGATATCACCTTTGGAAACAGATTTCATAAACTCACTTAAAAATTGAGGAATGGTAGTTTTGAATTCATCATTTAAATGCTTAAAGGCAAAAAATCGAAGCACAAGCTCTTCCAAGAACATTTGCTCTTTCTTAGTTTCACTAGGGGAAATTAAGCTTTCAAAAGCAACATGTTTAGAAATATCTCTTAAGATACTATTAAAATCTATTGGGTATGATCTGAATATGCAATTACGTATTTCTTGATCAGAAAGGGGGCTTGACCCTGTATTAAGTCTATTAAATAATTCGTATCTAATATCTTCGAGACTATCCCACTTCACAATTTCAACTCTACATACAGATCGTTTTATGGTTGTTTTTAATTTTATTGGAAGAGTATCTATATTTAAACCTTCCAAAAGTTCAACGATTTCACCTTTGGTTAAGGTAAAGTTATTTTTTGAAGGCAAATCCTGAAGTATCCCAAAAAAAGCAAATATCGTTGAAATTCGTTGCAGCCCATCAACAACCTCCCACCTTCCTTGATCATCTTCAGCAACAAAAATTGGCGGAATTGGAATTCCCAACAATACGGATTCAATAAATCGTGTTTGTTGAAACTCAGACCAGCGAAACGCTCTTTGGTACTCAGGAGTTATGAAAAGCTCTCCATCTTCATATAAGCTCATTAGTTCACCAAAAGACATGTCAAGTCGATCAGTTTTTAGTGTATTCCGTTTTTCACCGATTACCTCTTCGATACTTTGCATTTATTAAACTCCATTAAAATTAAAGAAATACAATTGTGGAAATCATTTTGAAAGCCTCATCTGCCCCATCAACCGAACCGCAACCCCCACCAACACCAAAACTGCGCCAATCATAATTCCCCAAAACAATAAGGTCTTCCAACCGAATTGTGAGGCGTGGCGGGCGAAATAGTTGATGTTGGGATTTAGTTCGGTGAAGTTGGCTTGCGCCCACTGTAATTCTTTGCCGTTCACCAATTGCGAAAAAATTTGGCTGCTGGTGTATTGGTTGTCGGGGGTGGCTTGGGTGTCTATGGCGATATTAAAGGGGGCGTTGTTGTTGGCAATGAACTGTAATAACTCGGGTTGGCGAGTGAATACCAGTTGTGGGCTGGCGTGAGTGCGGAGTAATTCGTTGAGCTCAACACGCCATTGGGTATCGCTGTTTTGATGGATGTGGAGTGCGTCACTCTGCTGCCATGTGCTGCCGACTTGGGCGTTAAACCAAATACCTTGATGGATAAGTTGCCAGGGTTGTTTTTCGCTGCGGCGAGAAAATACTTTGATTTGATCGCCATACACTACTTCACCGAGGTTGATACTTAAACGGCTGATGGGTGCAATATCATCGCGTTCAAATTCCCAGGCGGCGACGGCGGTTTTTTTGCCGCTATTAATGGCGTGCAATGCGGATTGCTGTTTTTCAGCCAAAGTGCCGGATACTTGCCAGCTATCGGGTGCGGGCGCGTTGGCGATTTTATCGGTATTTTCAATGGCGACTTGGGTGAGCTGTAAATTTTCACCACCGCGCATAAATTTCAATTGCAAATAAGCGTATTCAAATTCCTTGAGATTAAGCGCGATTTTATTGCGGGTTAATTGCTCACCGTCTTTATGCAATTGCACCAGTGTTGTTTTGGTGATGGGTGTCCAGTTGGTCATATCGTTGGTGCCGTTGACTTGCACTTCCAGATACTGATGCTGCTCACTCACTGGCCACAATAGCATTAACGCATCCGCACGGGTGCGCAAATCACTTAAATCCACGACATAAAAATCCGTAGGCGCGGTTTGGTCGAGCAATTCTTCTTTATCACTCTTTACCACACTCACAGAAATTTCATTGGCATCTAACCGAATGGACGCACTGCTTAACGCCAACAATGTTTCCGGCGGCGCACCGACAGCTACCGGAAAAAAACGCACCGGCATTTGTTGCGACTGCTCAGTATTTTTTGCACTGGGCGCAACAAGGCGATACGGCAACTTATTGCCCTGCTGATCAGTCACTACCAGATCATTTAAGCGCGCATCCGCACTGTAGCGATAGATATCGTGAGTGAGCGTAGTTTGCACATAGGTGTCCGGCGCTTTATCGATTTGGTAAACGGGGATGACTTCGGCATTGGCCACAGTGCCCAGCAGGCAATAAAGAAAAACAAATCGCTTTTTAATCTGGTGCATAACTGACTCCACAATCAAACCTTCTCTTCATCTGTTAATTTCGCTTTCGCCGGAATCGGCGATAAATAGCCGATCAACAACATCAAACCGCCGACAACCATAAATGAAACGATGCGAGCGAGTGTGCCGGTGCCGGTTAGGTCTTTGGTGAAGAGTTTTAATAAGACTAAACCTAATAAACCGGCGCCCAGCATCCACAGCTTTCGCTCTTGCAAACGGCGCGACAAATTCATAATGCCCAGCGCACAGACTGCCCACAAAATGGAGAGCGACATTTGTACTACTACTGAATCCCACATCACGGGGGCGTTGTAGTCGATCGCGGCGTATTGGTGGATCGCGCGCAGCAATACAACATTGATCCACGCAAACGCCAATACTCCCATCGCACCGTAACGCAATTCTGTGGGTGTATTAGCAAGGCCGATAAAACCGCGTTTAACTGCATAGACGAAAATAACCAATACAGCCGCTTGCGCCAGATCGAGCGGATTTAACACGGGTAAATAAAATTGATCCGTCATGCCCGAGTAGTGGCAGGCAGCGATAAACCAGAACAACAAACCGAGCATGAGCGGTGCGGGAATCAGGTTTTTATAATCGGCGGGATATTGCGCAAAAGGCCAAATGGATTTGTTGGTAGCATACAGCAGCGCCAGCGTCGGAATAACCAGACAGGCAAACCACAACACCGCTGCACTGGTGCCGTACCAATTCATTTCGTTTTGCCAATAACTCGCTTCCCAACCCACCAGGCTAAACAAAAACCATGCAGTGAGCACATGATAAACGCTTAACAAGCCGCAACTGCTGCGCCCGGTTTGCTGCCATAAAAAACGGTATTGCACTGCGACAAAAAAACCGAGCGCCAATAAACCCCAATGTTGCGATGGATACACAGCGTAACCAATAAAAATACCTTCGCCAAAATTGTGCATTGATAACAACATACACAGCGGCAACAACCAGAACCCGATGCGGGTTAATTCCGGCCAATGGATTTTTTTACTCAAGGCGACTAATGCCGCAACAGACGCGGCAAAAAATACGATCAATGCTGGAAACTGATACTCGCCAGCGATATGCACCTTGAGTTCTTCTGTGCCCGCCAACAACCACCAGAGCCAGCCAATAATCATCGTTAGGGACGCGAGTGGTTTTTCAGCGCGCTTGCTGTGCTCGGCGAATCGCGTCAGCAAATACGAAATACACAACGCCGATGCAGCCAATATCAATAGACTAATAAAATCACCATCGATGATAGGCCGTGCGCCCGCGTTCAAACCGTGAATAATTAATGAAAACGCGGCGGCCATATGCAGCAAATAACCGGCGCAGCGCGGCAATAACCGCTGCTGACGCAAACCTACCCAAATTAAACCGGTGGCTTCCAGCGCCCAAGTGGCCGATGTCCATTGCGCATCTAACGCGAGCGGAATAGTTAAAGTCGCAAAGGTAACGCCGAGCGCAATGAAGGATTCGATCAAAACGCGATGAGTGGTTTGGTATTTCGCCCAGAGCAAACGCGCCAGTGCGATATAAATCGCTGCGAGAATTAAAGCACTAATCGCCAAACCGTATTCTGTGTGTTTGAGCAATGCGGTTTGCAAGCCAAAGGCAACAATGGGTAAACCAAATACCAAACTGCCATCCACCAAACCTTTTAAATTGGGCGGCTGTTTGAGCGAGAATAAAACTGAGACGGTTAAATACAATGCAAAAAACGCGAGTAAAAACGGCTGGGTACTCGCATATAAATGGGGTTGATAATCGAGCACGCCCCACACCGAGGCGATCACAAAGGTAAATACAAAACCGACCCAATTGAGCAGGCGCCAGGTTTTAAACCAGGCGATAGCGAGAATGCCGATATTGAGCAGCAGATAAAAACTGAATAGACCGACGTGATTGCCGGAGCCGTCGGAGGTGAGAATCGGCGCAAGAAAACCACCGGCAGTGGCCATCAGCGCTAATACCTGTGCGTTTTGTAAAATCGCCAGCAATGCACCCAGCATCACAATAATAAACATCAGCGCAAACGCGCCACCGGTCGGCATTAACGAATACATTTTTGCTGCGGCAAATACGGTGAGGTAAAGCGCTGCTATACCACCACCCTGCAATACCAAACCATAACCCCCTGCCCGTTCGCGGGTTTTCCAACCTAAAACAATCAGTGTTATCGCCACCGCAGCGACTGCCGCCATGCGCAATTCGATCGGCAACAGGCCCTGGTTGGAGGCGTATTTGACTAAAAAACTCAAACCAAAAAACATCACCACCATACCGATGCGCACAATAGGATTGCCTTCGGTAAAAAAGCGATTCACATAAGCGATGCCTTTTTCAAACAGATTGGGTTCTGCCGGTACGCGCGCTTGCGGTGGGTATTGCACGGTTGCAGCAGCGGGCTTGATCGATTCAGCGGCGGGTTGTGAACTCGCCATGGCAAGGATTTCTAATTCGGCGTCGCTAATGGGAGATTCTGCATCCGGGGCAGGAGTTTCTACTTCCGATGCTTCCGGTGGCAGTTCAATGCCGTGGGCTTTTAAGCGCTCAGCCAGCGGAGTTCTTTCGGTGGCAGGTTCAGGTGCAGATTGTGTAGTGGGCGCAGTTTGCATAACTGGCGCCTGTTGTTTTTGCGCCGTTTGTTCGGTTTGCAGCAGTTTTAGCGCGCGCTCCAGCTGTTTAAGGTTGCTGCTCAGCTGGAACGTTTTAGTGACTAAAAAACCCAGCGCGCCACCGATGATCCAACCGTTGTTGTAAAACACTGCTTCGCCCAACCCCATACCGACGAGCGTAAAAATAATCAGTAAAGCCATTTGATTTCCTTGTTTTTGATCATTGCATAACTATTCGGTGGGTATCGCTTAGGCTCCACCTACCCTACTGGTACATTGGTATGCGTAGGATGGGTGGAGTGCAACGATACCCATCCCCGGTTTATTTTTTATCGTCTGTAATGAATTGAACGGTTTTGAGTGGCTCTAATACTTTTTCCTGCTCCAATTGCCATCCGGCGGAAGCGCAGAGTTGTTGCATCATGATTTGTACTTGTTGGTGGGCAATTTCTGGCAATTCGCTCTCTTGCGCTTTTTCCTGCATTAGTTTTTTAGCTTCGGCGAGGATTGCGGTGTAATCCTCGTTATCGAATTTATTGAGAATGCCTTGGTTGATGTCGTAGAACTTGTAGTCGGTATCGATAGAGATAATTTCCGGATCGGCAAAGTGTTCGATCACCAGAGTGCGGGTATTGTGATCGCGGCGAAATTTCATTTTGGCGAAATCGTAACCAACGGACACTTTTGCCTTGGCCACCACCAGCGCTTTGCTATTGGTTTTGAAAATGCGGAAGAACGCTTTTTTGGTGTTGTGATCGTAAATTTCAGTGAAATACCCCTCGGCGAGTACCACCTTAAATACCTTTTCAATACGTTCTAGCAAGATGTGCGATTCAACCGCGACATCCTGTTTGGGGGATTTGGATTTTTTGGCGTAGTACCAAGAGAAGATTTGCCATGCCGCAACACCGCCAATCACCATGGCCAAAATAAAAATTAGTACATCCATCGAGCGATCCCTTAAGCGGAAAAGTAAGAAGAGGCGAACCAAAACGATGCAGCTTAAACGGGCTTGGCGCCAAAGTCTATTTGCCGCAGGCCGCCAGTCATGGGGTAGAATAACGCCCCCGCAACGGTGCTGCCCGACGAGATTCCATGCCCGAATTTATTGCTGCAAAACCCTGTGCTGAAAAGCTTCGTATTACCCCGCTAGATTATCGGCCAGATTCTGCGCACTGGTTTAGTCTGGTGCGCCATTTGCCGAATGCGCTTTGGTTGGATTCCGGCAGACCGGCAAGCAGCTATGGCCGCTTCGATATTATCGCTGCCGCGCCGCAACAATTATTGACCACCCAGAGCGCGGTGACGCGCATCACCGAGCAACATGGCCTCAGTCGTGATTCCACCGAAGACCCGTTTGCTCTGCTTGCTCAAGCCTTATCGCCATCTCAAGAGCCACAACAAGAACGACCACAAACCCATTCTGCCCTGCCATTTATCGGCGGCGCTTTGGGCTATTTTGGCTACGACCTTGGCCGCCGTTTGGAAAAACTACCCACTCTGGCGCAGGCCGATATCAATCTGCCGGATATGTGTGTCGGGATTTACCCTTGGGCGATTGTGCAAGATCATGCACTGCAAGCTGCCTGTTTGGTCATCAATGAGAGCCTGAGTCAAACCCTTGGCGGTGCTTATAACTTTTTGGAAATCGAACAGCTGTGCCTGACTGCCGCCCCAAATCCACTGTTTCACGAACTTAAAAACAACCTTAAGAGTGGCAACAAATCATTTAAAATCAATGACTTTGAAAGCAATCTTAATGTGCGGGACTACCGCTCAGCGCTGGAAAAGATTCAGGCTTATATCCGCGCAGGTGATTGTTACCAAGTGAATTTTGCCCAGCGTTTCAGCGCGGAATTTAGCGGCGACCCCTTTGCCGCCTACCTCGCCTTGCGCGATGTACTGCCCTCGCCGTTCTCGGGATTTATGCAATTGGAGAATGGTGCGGTGCTGAGTTTATCGCCCGAGCGCTTTATTCAAGTGCGCGGCACACAGGTGGAAACCAAGCCGATTAAAGGCACCATCAAACGCGGCGCCACCCCGGAACAGGATGCGCAAAATGCCCAATGGCTGCAAAACAGCCAGAAGAATCGCGCCGAAAATGTGATGATTGTTGACCTGCTACGCAACGATTTAAGTAAACACTGTGGGCAGGTAAAAGTGCCCGCGCTGTGTGAACTGCAGACCTTTGCCAATGTCCATCACTTGGTCAGTACGGTCACAGGGGAATTAAAAGACGGCGCCAATGCGATTGAGGTACTGCGCGATGCATTCCCTGGCGGCAGCATTACCGGCGCACCAAAAATCCGCGCGATGGAAATTATCGAAGAATTGGAACCGACGCGCCGCTCACTTTATTGCGGCAGTTTGGGCTATGTAAGTGCAGACGGCCAAATGGATACCAGCATCGCCATTCGCACGCTGGTGTGCGACGGCAATAAAATTCACTGCTGGGGCGGCGGCGGGATTGTGGCTGACTCAGAAACTGAACAGGAATATCGCGAATCCATCGCCAAGGTACAGGTGTTGATGGAAACGCTTGAGCAGAAATTTAATTAACGCCGTTGTGTCGTTCAGGCATCACTTAAGCGATTGGCGCCTTGAACCATGGATTTAATTTCATGCTCTTCCAGCTCGACCAGATTGGTCAGCAGCTCCGTCATAGATGGGATCGCAGCGCGTGCCAATAAATTTTTGAACAGCTCAATGATCTGTGAGTGCTTGAACACGACAAAGTCCAAAATCTGATCCTGATCCAGCTCGGACAAGGGTTTATCGCTGTACTTGTGCTCAGCGATTGGCTTTTCATTTAAATACTCAACGCACCAGGTATTGAGAGAATTTAGATCGCCCTCGCGCTCAAATGCGGCGATGATTTTTGCCAAGCGATCCTCGTGGTTGGCTAAATAATCCAGCAACAAGGCTAAACGCTCGTCAGAGGCTGTTTGGCTACAATGCCGAAGCCGATCACGTATGCGATTATGAAATTCAGCTGCCCAGGTTAATGCATCGTGCAAGGGTTCATTTTCCAATCTCATTATTACGTCCTCCGATCATTCATATTGAGAGGGTATTAATAGGGTTAAACAACTTATAGTCTGTGCGCAACACAACATTGAACCGGTCAGGTTTGTAACACACCAATACCACAGCAATACCAAACATTATTGCCAAATGAAAAAATGAGGAAAAAAATGCTAATTCAAAACCATCAAGTTGATCTGAATACCGCAACCGGCATCATGCGCTGTTATGTTTACCACCCCAAAGATTCCACCGAAATTGCCGATAAAAAATACCCCGCGATTATCCTCTACTCCGAAATTTTTCAACAAACCTCACCGATTCGTCGCAGCGCGCAAATTATGGCTGGGCACGGTTTTATCGTGATTGTTCCGGAAGTATTCCACGAGCTGAATCCCATCGGCACCGTATTGGGTTATGACGATGCCGGGCGCGATAAAGGCAATGCCGACAAGGTCGCCAAAACCTTAGAAGCGCACGATACCGATACCCAAGCGATGATTGATTACGCACAAACCCTGCCTTATTACTCCGGCAAAATCGGCGCTATGGGTTTTTGTTTGGGCGGCGGTTTGGCCTATCGCGCGGCGATTCATCCGGCCATTAGCGCCACCAGCTGTTTTTACGCAACCGATATCCACTCAGGCTTAACGCCATCCAACCCCGGCAATGAAAGCCTGACGCGCACCGGCGAGATTAAAGGTGAGCTGCAAATGATTTGGGGCAAACAAGATCCACACATTCCGCCCGAAGGCCGCGCAAAAGTCTATGCCAATTTGGTTGCCAACAAGGTGAACTTCACTTGGCACGAAGTGAACGGTGTACACGCATTTATGCGCGATGAAGGCGACCGCTATGATGCCGAGTTGCAATTGTGGGGTTATCAAACCGCGTTGGGCATGTTTAAGCGTGCGCTTTATTAATTTCCCTTTTGCCGCAAACAATTCAAGGAAATCGCCATGAAAAAATTGATCACCACTGCATTGTCCGCACCGCTTGCGCTGAGCTTGACACTGGCCATCACTGGCTGCGGTAATAACACGACAAACAAATCCCCAATGGATATGACGCAATCCGGGCTACCACTGGGTTCCGGTATTGATAAAAACAATATGGATCTCAGTGTTGCGCCGCAAGACGATTTTTTTCGCTACGTAAACGGTAAATGGGTGGATAACACGCAAATTCCAGCCGACAAATCGCGCTGGGGTAGTTTTGATGCATTAGCGGAAAATGCCCGCGAGCAAGTACTGGAACTGATTCAAGACCTTGCGACTACACAGCACCCGACCGATTCTGATGAGCAAAAAATTGCCGACTTGTACCAATCTTTTCTTAATCAAGAACAGATTGAAGCGCAAGGTCTCAAACCACTGGCACCGTTTTTTACCCGCATCGACAATTTAAAAACCTATCAGGATCTCACCCGCTTATGGGGTGAATGGCAGGTGTATGGCGTGGGTGTACCGGTGGAATTTTATATCGATCAGGATGACAAAAATTCCGATCAATACATTACCGGTGCATGGCAATCCGGTCTTGGTTTGCCCGACCGCGAATTTTATTTAAAAACCGACGCACGCTCCCTTGAGCTGCTTAAGCAATATCAAACGTACATCGCAAAACTATTGGCGCTTGCCAGCATTCCTAATACCGAACAAGCCGCTGCCAATATTGTCGCGCTGGAGAAAAAAATCGCGGCGCTGCACTGGAGCCGAATCCAAAATCGCGATCGCAATGCGCTTTACAACAAGATGACAATTGCCCAATTAGATGACCTCGCTCCGGGCGTTAACTGGCAGGTGGTGACGAGTGCTGCGGGCTTGGCAAATATCAATGAACTGGTAGTCAATCAGCCCACCTATGTTACGGCACTGGCCAAACTGCAAACCCAGGTTTCTTTGGCGCATTGGCAGCAGTATTTACGGTTTCATCTGCTCAACAGTAATGCCAGCAATTTGAGCCGCGTATTTGACGAAGCGAACTTTGAATTTTACGGCAAGACTCTCAATGGCACCGAGCAACAACGTACACGAGAAAAACGCGCGGCGAGCCTGACTGAATCCAATTTGGGTTTTGTGGTGGGCAAGATGTATGTTGCACGTTATTTCAAGCCAGACGCCAAAGTGCGTATGGATAAAATGATTGAAAATTTGCGCGTTGCTTACAGCCAATCCATTAATGAATTGGAGTGGATGAGCCCCGCCACGAAACAACAAGCCCAAGCAAAACTGGCTAAATTCAACACCAAAATCGGTTACCCAGACAAGTGGCGCGATTACACCTGTGTAAAAATTGTTGCGAATGATTTAATCGGCAATTTACAGCGCAGTGCGGAGTGCGAACATCAGCGCGCGATTGCAAAATTAGGCAAACCCGTCGACCGCAGCGAATGGGGCATGACACCGCAAACGGTTAACGCCTATTACAATTCCAGCATGAATGAAATTGTATTTCCCGCCGCCATCTTGCAGCCGCCCTTTTTCAATGTAGAAGCTGACGATGCGGTCAATTACGGCGGTATAGGTGCGGTGATCGGTCACGAATTCACCCACGGATTTGATGACCAAGGTCGCCACTCAGATGGCGATGGCAATTTGCGCGATTGGTGGACAGAGCAAGATGCCACCCAGTTTAAAAATCGCGCGCAACTTATGGTCGAGCAATTTAACGCTTACAACCCTATTGATGATTTGCATCTGCAAGGCGCATTAGGTTTGGGTGAAAATATTGCTGACCTCGGCGGCGTAACGCTCGCACACAGAGCCTATATGAATTCGCAGGCTGGAAAAAAGGGCAAAACCATTGATGGCTTTACCCCGGAGCAGCGCTTTTTTATGGGCTGGGCACAGGTGTGGCGAATCAAATACCGTGACGAAGCCCTGCGTGTACAAGTCATCAACGGCCCACATTCTCCTGGCAAGTATCGCGTACTCGGCCCACTGTCCAATATGCCGGAATTTTACGAGGTGTATAACGTGAAGCCAGGTGATGGCATGTATCGCGATGAAAACGTGCGGGTAAAAATTTGGTAGCTCGCACGCAATAACTAGGCACTTTTTTGCGCGTCGTGCTGACCGTCGCGCAAAAAAGTGGCCTAATCAACTGCTCACTCAGCAATCAGTCTTGGATGAATTTTTATGAAAAATGTATTTATTAAAATCTGTTGGCCGCTGTTGCGACTCTTCGAAACTGAAGCGCAACCGGCAAATTACAAAGAGTCGCACCGATTTGCGCTGAATTTTATTGGGTTCGTATTTCTATTGTTATCGTTTGTGTCGGCATTAGTCGGCTACTCTAGTGGCGAATTGGGCGCAATTATTCCGGCGGTGGTTTTTTTGGGTGCTGGTTTATCTGCAGTCATTGTGGGCTTGCTAGGTTCAAATGGCGCCGTTGCAAAAGTGTGGGGCTCTAAATAATCCCTGCTGATGAAATCGTAATGGTTTCGTGATAATTCCGTGATGATTGCAATCGCACCTGCGCGCATTCTGCCTGTGTCAAAAACACCACAGGAGCAACATCATGAAAAAGAACCTTTTCGCTGGCTTAATCGCTTTAACGTTTATCCCTTCTACGTTTGCCGCTGACTACAGCGTCAAAATTGAAAACCTGACCCAAGGCACATACTTCACCCCATTACTCGTTTCCGCTCACCCTGCTGGTACCACTTTGTTTACTAGCGGTATGCCGGCTTCTGCAAATCTGCAGGCAATGGCTGAGGGCGGCGATATTAGTGGCCTTGATGCTGACTTGAAGGCTCTTGGCGCAGTGAATATTGCCAACCCGGCAAGCGGCTTATTAATGCCCGGCAAATACACCATGGCGGATTTAGGTAACCCGGGTGCTGCAAATACTCAGCTGTCGATTACGGCGATGCTGTTGCCCACTAATGATGGTTTTGTCGCGCTCAACAACCTCACATTGCCGACCATGCCCGGTACCTATACCTATCTTCTCAATGCTTATGATGCGGGCACCGAAGCCAACGATGAAATTCGCGGCAGCGGCGCAAGCGGTATGGCGGGAATGCCGGTTCCTCCGCCGTTGGAAGCATTGGTTGGCACTGGCGGCACAGGTGTCACCACCACTGCAGAAGGTTTTGTGCATATTCATCGCGGGGTATTGGGGGATCACAACGCCACTGGCGGCGCGAGCGATATAGACGCATCCAGCCAACGCTGGTTAAACCCGGTTGCCCGCGTGACCCTCACAGTTAAATAAGGAGCACTACCATGAACTATCAATGGTTTGGTTTTATCGGTATGGCTCTGGTATTGAGTGGTTGCGGTGGCAGTGATTCAAAACCCAAAAACACGGCGTCTTCCAGCTCCATGGCGATGAGCAGCATGATGGCCGCTAGCCCAGCTCCCAGTAGCAGCGCAATGGCCAGCTCTAGTATGGCCGCCATGACAACACTGAGTTATTCAGTGAAGGTGACCAATCTCACCGCGGCGCAGCCTTTATCGCCATTGGCCTACACGCTACACAAAGCGGCGTTTAAGCCATTTACCATCGGCATGCCCGCCAGTTTGGGGGTTGAGATGATTGCTGAGTCTGGCGCGACAACAGATTACATTGCCGAAGCCAGTGCGAATACTGCCGTGATCATGGCCAATACCGCGAGTGGCATGACTATGCCAGGTGAATATAAAGAGTTCACACTCAATGCTATGGTGGCTATGGGCGAAGAAGACCAACTCTATTTCAGTGTGTTGAGTATGTTGGTGAATACCAATGATGCTTTAACCGGTTTAAATAGCATCGCGCTCAAACAACTGACCATAGGCCAAAGCTGGACCTTTGATGCGCTTAGTTATGATGCAGGCACTGAAAAAAATACCGAACTGCAAGCCAGTATTCCCGGCCCAGCAGCCGGGGGTGAGGGATTTAATGCCCAGCGCGATGACCTCGCCAATCAAGTCACCATGCACCCAGGTGTAATCACCCAAGACGATGGCAAAACAGATTCTGTTTTGACGCAAATTCACCGCTGGGATAACCCGGTTGCACGTATCACCATTACTCGTTTAGCACCTTAATGTGGCTGCACCTGAAGTTATTCATCATAACTTCAGGTGCTTTTGTCGTCACAGAACACTCTTTTTATCCTTCGCTGAAACAAACGCTGGCTTCGCGCATCTGTACCCGACACTTTCAGAGGATTGATTATGTTCGCGTCCAAGGTTACTGCACTGCACCCTACTCTGCTGCGCCGATTTTTAGTGGTAGAAGATGAAGCTGATTTGGGAAACTTGATCAAACTTTACTTGCAGGATTTTCATGCTGAGATTGTAGTGGTCGAGCGCGGTGATATAGGCCTGCACAAAGCATTAAATGAAAACTGGGATTTAATGATTCTGGATTTGCGTTTGCCCGGTATGGATGGTTTGGAAGTCTGCCGCGAGATGCGCAGCAAAGGTGTAGAACTGCCGCTGATTATGTTAACCGCGCGCTCAACCGAGTTGGATCGTGTACTGGGTTTGGAATTAGGTGCCGATGATTATTTAACAAAACCTTTCAGCTCCTTGGAGTTAGCTGCGCGCGTGCGCGCCTTGTTGCGCCGCAGTAGCCGCGCACAACAACCGGACACACAAGAGCCCAACTCGCTTCAAATCAATCAATTATTGCTGGATAAATTGCAGCGTCGCGTTTTACTCAGCGAAGTCGATATTGAATTAACCGCACGCGAGTTTGATTTGCTGTGGTTTTTTGCCAGCCATCCCGGCCGAGTATTTAATCGCAGCGAATTATTGGACAAGGTGTGGGGTTATGGCCACGAAGGCTATGAACACACAGTCAACAGCCACATTAATCGCCTGCGCGCTAAAATCGAACTCAATCCATCTGCACCAGAATATTTGCTCACCGTTTGGGGTGTGGGCTACAAATTTTGTGAGCATTGTTAATTATGAATCGTTTGGTTCCCAGTATGTTTTCTAATTTATGCGCGCGCTTGGCATTGTCGTTTGTTGCATTGTTTTTAGTGTTAGGCGTTGCATTTTTAGCGCTCACGAATTGGAGCAATAACCGCTACTATCAAGAAGTTACGCAAAATTTGAATCAAAGTTTGGCGATGTATATTGTGCAACGCGCGCCCTTAATTCAGGGCGGCACTGTCAATACAAACGCGATGACGGAGTTAGCCACATTGGTGATGACCGTCAACCCTATAGTGGAGGTGTATTTGCTCGATCCATCAGGCAAAGTGCTCACCCACACGCTGCCACCCGACACATCTATTCGCCCAGAAATTTCCGTTCAGCCGCTGCAACATTGGCTCAATAAATCCCAGCCATTTCCTATTTTGGGTGACAACCCCCGCGCCAATCAGGGTGAGCGGGTATTTTCCGTTTGGCCAGTAATGGATAACGAGCAGTTAGCTGGATATTTATATGTCATTCTCGGTGGACAAAACGTGCAGAGCTTGAGTGATTCATTGCGTGGCAGCTATATTTTGAAACAAAGCCTCACTGGGCTGGCTGTGATTTTGTTGTTTGCCATTATTAGTGCTCTGTTGATTTTTGCAGTGCTCACTAGTCCGTTGCGAAAACTCGCCCAGCAAATGAATGACTTTCAACAGCAGGAATTAAATTTACACCCATCTTCCACGCCAGAACCCGTTGCGGGTACGCGCGATGAAATTGTCTATTTAAGTTCGGCTTTTGCCGCCATGCGCACGCGCATTCGTGAACAAATGGAAAAGCTGCAAGAGACAGATCGCTTGCGGCGCGAACTTATCTCCAACGTCTCCCATGATCTGCGCACACCGCTCTCTTCTATGCAGGGTTATTTGGAAATGCTCACTCGTCCTTCTATTACTGTAGAAGAGCGCCAAACCTATATGGATATTGCTTTTAAACACTGCCGCCGCTTAACACAACTGGTAAAAGAGTTATTTGAATTGAGTAAGTTAGACGCTGGGCGCATAACGCCGCAGTTAGAAAATTTTTCTCTTGCCGAGCTCCTGCAAGATGTAACACAGAAGTATTCTCTGCCTGCACAACAAAAAAATATTTCGCTGACTACCCCCCAGACGAGCCAGCTCTACATGGTTCATGCAGATATTGCATTGATCGAGCGTGTATTGGAAAACTTGATAGATAACGCGTTGCGCTATACTCCAGAAAACGGTAGCGTAGAGCTAACCCTGACTCACAAATCCAGTAGCGTAGAAATAGGTATACAAGACACCGGTATTGGTTTGGCGGATGAAGACATTCCACATATTTTTGAACGCTATTACTGCGCACAGAAACCCACTGAGTTTCATCAACAAAGTACCGGTTTAGGTTTGGCGATAGTGAAACGAATTTTAGAGCTGCACGGCAGTGTTATTTGCGTAGATTCGAAACGGCGCCAAGGAACACTTTTTAAGTTCCCCTTGCCACTCGCGCGCCCAAACAAATTACAATCTGAACAGGCAGCTTGATAACTTAATCGCATCTATACATTTCACTGAAGACTTAAGGAGGCTATATGAAAATGTCACTTCAAACTTCAAATGAGCTACTTTACTACTTGGCTGTTGGGGCGCTTATTGTTATCGCCATGAAAGGTTTTTTTGGCTAATACTCGGTTATCCAAACCCAGTGGATTAAACCGTCACTAGTACCTTATCAAGTTCTGAAATAAAAAAAGGCAGATGGTTAGTCTGCCTTTTAGAATTTTTTGCGCTTAAACCTTACAAACTCAATTCGCGATTACTCGCCTTAATAAATTCCTTCTTCAAATCTTCGTAAGTGTGAACCGCCGGAAATTGTGGAAATTGTTCGATCACATTTTGCGGTGCGTGGAACAGGATGCCCTGATCTGCTTCGCCCAGCATGGTGGTGTCGTTGTAAGAATCACCTGCGGCGATTACACGGTAATACAGAGTTTTCAACGCCAATACTGATTGACGTTTTGGATCGCGCTGACGCAAGGTGTAACCCGCAACCATACCGCGCTCGTCGATATTCAAACGGTGACACAACAGGGTTGGGAAACCCAGTTGACGCATTAGCGGTTGCGAGAATTCATAAAAAGTGTCTGACAGAATGATCACTTGAAAACGCTCGCGCAGCCAATCTACAAATTCAACCGCGCCGTCGAGTGGCTTGAGGGTGGCGATCACATCCTGAATTTCTTTCAAGCCCAGTTTGTGCTCTTCCAAAATACGCAGACGCTGCTTCATTAATACATCGTAATCGGGGATGTCGCGGGTGGTGGCTTTAAGTTCTTCAATACCCGTTGCCTTGGCAAATTCAATCCAAATCTCGGGGACCAATACACCTTCCAAATCAAGACATGCTAATTCCACAACAACCTCCAAAGCGGTTAATAAATAGGCTAAAAAGCCGAAAAGAGTGGCGGCAATCTACCCGTTTTGACCTGCTAAAGCAAACCCAAGCAGGGCGTATTACTTGGGCTGAAGCGCCCTGCTCTGGTATCCTGCGCGCCAAACAAAAAAAGTACCTATTACAGAATCGCCGTGAGTAGCTGCCATGACTGAAAATCAGATTAATCTTGTTGACCTTGAAGCAAAGCTGCAACAAGAAAGCCCGCAAAAAATTATCAAATATGCGCTGAGCCAATTCGACAATATCGCCATTTCATTTAGTGGCGCAGAAGATGTGGCACTAATCGAGATGGCCCATAACTATCGCCCGGATGTACCCGTATTTTGTTTAGACACTGGCCGCCTGCACGCGGAGACTTATCGTTTTATCGAAAAAGTACGCAAGCATTACGGCATTAAGATCGATGTAGTTTCACCGGATGGCGATGCCGTGCGCGCACTAGTGCAGGAAAAAGGCCTGTTCAGTTTTTATGAAGATGACCACAAAGAGTGCTGCGGTATTCGCAAAATTGAACCACTGCGTAAAAAGTTGCTCACAGTAGATGCCTGGATTACCGGCCAGCGCAAAGACCAAAGCCCTACTCGCGCGGAAATCCCCGTAATTCAGGACGATAAATTATTTGCTCGCCCCGGTGATAAGCTCACCAAGTTTAATCCGCTGGCGAACTGGTCATCTAAAGAAGTGTGGGATTACATCCGCATGTGCGAAGTACCCTACAACGAATTGCACGAACGCGGTTTTGTCTCCATCGGCTGCGAGCCCTGCACCCGACCAATTGCACCAGGGCAACACGAGCGCGAAGGCCGCTGGTGGTGGGAAGAAGCCACTAAAAAAGAGTGTGGTTTACACGCAGGTAATGTAGATTAAGTTTTAATCAAACGAAAAAAGACAGCCATGCCTATGCACCGTCACTGCCTTTTCATTTTATTGCTGAGTTGGATCATACCGCTGCAAGCTGTTGCAGGCGTGCTGCTCAATGCGCCCTGCCCAGACAGCAGTGCGATGAACCATACAGCGATGCAAATGAATGAAATGGTGATGACGGGCAACACGGCAGCAATGGACAAGATGCCCTGCTGCCCCGATAAGACCCCCAAGCAAGCCCCCTCGTGCAAAAACATGAATAGCTGCCACCTGTGCAAAACACCGGGGCAGATTTATCGTGTTGATGCATTAAGCTTTGCGACAAACCTCTCGTTAGCAGATGCCGTTATTCCACCGGCAGCCATGTTTAGCATGTTTAACCCTGCCAGTATTTGGCGCCCGCCCAGCACTACCTGAGTTCACACGATTCAACCTCGCCCGGTTCGATAGGGAGCTTCTGCGCTCTATTTACGCAGGCGAGAAAATATTGATCGTCGCTCAGGAGTTATTTTTGTGACTATTTTTTCTCTTCGCCAACTCACGCTTATTGCGCTGGGGATGCTGGCACTTGGCACACTTATCGGCGTTTTGCTCGGCACACATCAAGCGCCATCGCCCACCAGTATCGACACAACATCTTCAGATAAAACCGAACGCCAGATTCTGTATTGGTACGACCCTATGGTGCCCAATCAGCATTTTGATAAACCGGGAAAATCCCCGTTTATGGATATGGACTTGGTGCCCAAATATGCGGCGGCCAAGGCCGAGGGAGCGCACCAAGCGGCGGTTAGGATTAACCCGGCCCTGGTACAAAACCTGGGTATGCGCACGGCATTGGTGAAGCCTATTGCTGCCCAGCGCGAGTGGGATGTTACCGGCAAGCTGGCGTTCAACGAGCGCAATCAGGCGGTGATTCAACTGCGCGCTGGAGGCTTTGTGGCAAAAGTCTGGCCACTGGCGACGGGCGACACGGTAAGCGAAGGGCAACCCATTGCCACGCTTGAAGTGCCCGAATGGCTGGACGCGCAAAATGAACTGCTTGCGCAACCCCGTGAAAATCGCCGTTTATTACACACACTGCGCGAGCGCTTGCGCCTGTTGGGCATGCCCGATTCCTTGATCGCGCAGGCTGAAAAAACTCGCCTGCCAATCACACAAGTCACCATCAATGCGCCCATTAGCGGTGTGATCACCGAGTTATCGATAAAAACTGGAATGGCGTTAGCAAGCGGTGCCACTTTGGCGCGCATCAATAATATTGATAGTCTCTGGTTGGATGCCGCTGTTCCCGAAACACAAGTTGAAGGTTTGCTCGCCGGCGCCAGAGCTTGCTTTTTTGCCACCAACCCAGGGGCGCCCGTTCTGCACGGCAAGTTGGATTACCTGTTACCCACGGTCGATCAGATGTCTGGCACAGTAACCGCGAGGATTCTGCTGGACAATCCCTTAAACCAGCTCAGCCCTTCCAACCAGCTAAAGCCCGGCACCACCGGGCGCGTTTGGCTGCAAAGCCAAAACGAAGAGCAGGCACTGGCAGTACCCACCGAAGCGGTGATTCGCACCGGCAAAACCACCTTGGTCATGCTAGCCGAGTCGGACGGCGGATTTCGGCCAGTGCTGGTTCAAGCTGGCTATGAAGTAGGCAATCAAACGCTGATTCGCAGCGGCTTAAACGAGGGTGATAAGGTTGTCGCTAGCGGCCAGTTTTTGTTGGATTCAGAGGCATCGCTCTTGGGCATAACCGCCGAGAATCAGGAGATGAGCCCGGAGATGAGCCATGATTAAACAACTCATCTACTGGTCGGTGAACCATCGCATTCTGGTGTTATTTGCCTCCCTATTGCTGACCGGCTGGGGAATCTGGGCGATAAAAACCACACCGATTGATGCCCTGCCCGATTTGTCGGACACCCAAGTCATCATTCGCACAGCCTTTGCGGGGCAAGCGCCACAGCAGGTGGAAGATCAGGTGACCTACCCCATCGCCAGCAAAATGCTGTCGGTGCCCGGCGCCAAAACCGTGCGCGGTTATTCCATGTTTGGCGATAGTTTTGTGTACATCCTATTTGCCGATGGCACCGATGTTTACTGGGCGCGTTCGCGGGTACTGGAATACTTGAGCCAGATTCAAGCGCAGCTACCGGCCACCGCCAAACCCGCATTGGGGCCGGATGCCACTGGCGTGGGCTGGATCTTTCAATATGCACTGATCGATAAAACCGGCCAACATGACCTTGCCCAATTGCGCACTCTGCAAGATTGGTTTCTGCGTTTTGAGCTAGCCCCACTGCCAGATGTGGCCGAAGTTGCCACCCTTGGCGGTATGGTCAAGCAATACCAAATTCTGCTCGACCCCATTCGCTTGGCGGCACTTAAACTCAGCCACACCGATGTAATCACGGCGCTAGAACAAGCCAATCAAGCTACCGGCGGCGGTTTGCTGAGCGTTGGTGAGGCGGAGTTGATGGTGCGTTCGACGGGTTACTTGAAAACCCTGGAAGATTTTAAATCCATCCCGCTCAGCGTTATGGGCGGTATTCCCATCACCTTGGCCGATGTCGCACACATTCAGTTAGGGCCGGAACTGCGCCGTGGTTTGGCCGAGCTGGATGGCGAAGGTGAAGTGACCGGCGGCATAGTGATTATGCGTTCTGGCGGCAATGCACGCGCCACGATTAGTGCAGTTAAAACCAAACTGGAACAGCTCAAAAGCAGCCTGCCCGCTGGTGTCGAGTTGGTAACAACCTATGACCGAAGCCTCTTGATCGACCGCGCCGTCACTAACCTTAGCCATAAACTGATCGAAGAGTTTCTGGTAGTCGCACTGGTCTGCGCCCTATTTCTCTGGCACTTGCGCTCGTCGATGGTAGCGATCGTATCGCTGCCGCTGGGCGTTTTGATTGCGTTTGCGCTAATGCGCCAGCAAGGTATCACGGCCAATATTATGTCGCTGGGCGGGATCGCTATTGCTATAGGTGCGATGGTCGATGCCGCGATTGTGATGATCGAAAATGCCCATAAACATATCGAACGCTGGCAAGAGCAGCATCCGGACACCTTGCTTGCCGGTGAAAAACGCTGGCAAGTCATTACCCAAGCGGCAGCCGAAGTGGGGCCTGCGCTGTTTTTCTCGCTATTGATTGTCACCCTCTCGTTTATTCCGGTGTTTACGCTGGAGGCGCAAGAAGGCCGCTTATTTGGCCCGTTGGCGTTCACCAAAACCTACGCCATGGCCGCCGCTGCAGGGCTCTCAGTCACACTTATCCCGGTGTTAATGGGGTATTGGATTCGCGGCAAAATCCCCGCTGAACGGCAAAACCCACTTAATCGTTTACTGGTTAAAGTCTATCGCCCGGTACTGATTGGGGTGCTGCACAAGCCAAAAATCACCATGGCAATTGCGCTCGCGGTATTGCTCAGCACCGCTTGGCCGCTGTGGCATTTGGGTGGAGAATTTTTACCGCCACTGGATGAAGGCGACCTACTCTATATGCCCAGCGCCCTGCCGGGTTTAAGCACCCAACAGGCCAGCCAACTGCTGCAACAGACAGATCGTTTGATAAAAACCGTGCCGGAAGTCGCGCGAGTATTTGGCAAATCCGGCCGCAGCGATAGCGCAACCGACCCTGCCCCGCTGGAGATGTTTGAAACCACGATTCAATTTAAACCGCGCGACCAATGGCGGCCGGGCATGACCCCCAAGAAGCTGATGGCCGAATTGGATGAGCGGGTCAAAGTGCCCGGCTTGGCCAATATTTGGATACCGCCGATCCGCAACCGTATCGATATGCTCGCCACCGGCATTAAAAGCCCGATTGGGGTAAAGATCTCCGGCAATTCCCTCGCCGATATTGATGAGGCAGCACTGCAAATTGAGCAAATCGCCAAAACCGTACCCGGTGTTAGCTCGGCAGTAGCGGAACGTATTGCTGGCGGACGTTTTCTGGATATCGACTTTAACCGCGCTGAACTGGCGCGTTACGGGCTGAGCATGAGTCAGGCGCAATCGGTGGTGAGCAACTTGATTGGCGGCGAAAATGTGGGCGAGGTAATCGAAGGCCGCGCGCGTTTTCCCATCAACCTGCGCTACCCGCGGGATTGGCGCGCCAGTATCGGCGAGCTGCACAAGCTCCCCATCATCACACCCAATGGCCAGCAAATCAGCTTGAGTACAATCGCTAAGATTTCGGTAAGCGATGGCCCCAGCATGCTTAAAAGCGAAAATGCCCGGCTCACTGGGGTGGTGTATATCGATGTGCGCGAGCGTGACCTAAGCTCAACCGTCGCCGATTTACAGCGTGCGCTAGCGGAGCAAATCACGTTAAAACCCGGTGTCAGTATCAGCTATGCCGGTCAGTTTGAATTTATGCAGCGCGCTCAAGCACGGCTGCAGTGGATAGTTCCAGCAACACTCGCCATCTTACTGGCGTTGTTGTTTATGACCTTTTCGCGGATGGATGAAGCCTTGCTGATCATGGGCAGCCTGCCCTTTGCATTAACTGGCGGCGTGTGGATGCTGTATTTCCTGGATTTTCCGCTCTCGGTAGCAACCGCCGTGGGGTTTATCGCACTGGCCGGTGTTGCCGCTGAGTTCGGGGTGATTATGTTGCTTTACCTCAAGCAGGCGTGGCAGCAGCGTGTCGTTCAGGGCACTACCCAAAACGCGGATTTATTGGATGCAATTGAGGAGGGAGCCGTTTTGCGTATTCGCCCCAAGATGATGACGGTGACTGTAATTATTGCCGGCCTGTTACCCATCTTATTAGGCGAAGGCACAGGTTCAGAGATCATGAGCCGCATTGCCGCGCCGATGGTGGGCGGCATGATCACAGCGCCGTTGATGTCGCTATTGCTGCTGCCGGTGGGTTATCGCATGTTGAGAACGCGCACAGTAAATCGGCAGATTAATAGCACTAATAGCGTCGGTTAGGGATCAACTCCAGCTTGCCCGAATGACCTTCGGGCAACTGGCGAACTCGCTTGAAATTGGTAGACAATTTTTGATGGAAGCCGGATAAATACGCCAAGGTAGCATTGAGCACCACAATGAAATGCTCCAAATCGCTGACTTTTACCGGCACCATTTCCAGGCTATTAGAGTCAGATGTACGCATCAAACGCATAACCATACCCGCCTCGTTATCCACCTCTGGCACCCAATAAGAACGCACCCATTCGTTGCGTTGCTGTTCGCAGTTCAAACAGCGCTCCACCAGCGCGTCCAGCGTATGGTTTAAAGCGCCCAGCTCCACATCATGGTGCAACTCGCGAATCAACTCATACAGCGTGGAGACTTTTTGCTGAAAAGTCATGGGGCTCACCATGATTTCGCTTTGTGCTTCAGACGAATCCAAACTACACAGCACCAAGCTATCAACCCCCCGCTCCAAAGCGGTGAAGGAAACAACGATTTGCCCCAGGGCTTCATACAAACGGGTTTTATTAGACATGCATGTCATCCATCAATACCTCAGGTTCTCCAAGCCCAAAGCATTCATAGGATGCCAAGAGCCGAACACATTGGCATCTAAACACACGCGAACAAAACAAGGTATAACACGATATTACAGCGCGCCTGACACCCTCCGCTGAGCTTTCATTAAATCAGTGTTGTATGGATTGGTTTGGATTGTTGATGTCTGGTCTATTTCCCGCTAGCATATTTATTAAACTGATTATTTGTGCTGCATATATTTGGTAAACAGATATGAGATACACGCTACGCCAACTGGAAATTTTTGTCGCCATTGCTCGTACCGGCAATGTATCGCGCGCTGCCGACGAGGTTGCCCTGTCACAGTCCGCGGCCAGTACGGCTTTAGCGGAACTGGAGCGTCAATTCGACTGCCAATTGTTTGATCGCAACGGCAAGTTACTCAAACTCAATGCGCTGGGTAAAACCCTTTTACCGGTCGCGAGCAGCCTGCTCACCCAAGCACATGAAATTGAACAATTGTTGGCAGGAAAATCGGTTCTAGGTGATTTACGGGTGGGCGCCACCCTGACCATTGGCAATTATTTGGCGATCATGATTATCAGCGAATTTATGCAAAATCATTTGGATTGCCATATCGCGCTGCAAGTCAAAAATACCCAAGCCATTTTGCAGCAAGTCGCCGGTTATGATTTAGATGTCGGTTTAATTGAAGGCAGTTGCCATCACCCTGAATTACATGCCGAAACCTGGATTGAAGATGAGCTGGCAATTTTTTGCGCACCCAATCACCCACTCGCACAATCTGCCTCTATCACGCTGCCAGAATTATTAACGGCAAATTGGATTTTGCGTGAGCAAGGTTCAGGCACGCGCGAAACCTTTGATCAAGCATTGCGCCATCATTTACCGGAACTCAATATTCGCTTGGAACTGGAACACACCGAGGCAATTAAACACGCGGTAGAATCCGGTTTAGGCATTGGTTGCATTTCGCGTTTAGCGCTGCGCGATGCATTTAAACGCGGCAGTTTAGTGGAGATAAAAATGCCACAGCTGGATTTGCGTCGCCCATTTATGTTTGTGTGGCATAAAAACCGCTACCAAACGCCGGCGATGATTAGCTTTCTCGATTATTGCCGCACACTCACCGCCAATTTGCAGCGCAGCGATCAAATCCAGTTAACTTCTACTTTTACCGGCTGATGAGTTTGTTATGACCCAACGCGATCAAATGCAGTATGACGTAGTGATTGTTGGCGCTGGCCCAGCGGGACTTGCCGCAGCGATTCGCTTAAAACAATTAGCGCAAACAAACGCGCGCGAACTCAGCGTGTGCATATTGGAAAAAGGCGCCGAGGTAGGCGCACAGATTTTATCTGGCGCGGTAATTGACCCTATCGCGATGAATGAATTAATTCCTGACTGGAAAGCCAAAGGCGCACCGCTCACCACCGAAGTAAAACAAGATCAATTTTTATGGCTGACTGAATCCAACCATTACAAAATTCCTGCCCTATTCTTGCCGCCATTGATCAACAATCACGGCAACTATATCGTGAGTTTGGGACAAGTATGCCGTTGGTTAGCAACGCAAGCGGAAGAGTTAGGGGTAGATATATTTCCCGGCTTTAGCGGCAACGAAATTCTTTATGGCGATGACGGCAGCGTTAAAGGCATTATCACCGGCGATATGGGTATCGCGCGCGATGGCAGCCACAAAAATACTTTTTCTGCCGGCATTGAATTGCATGCGCGTTACACCTTAATCGCTGAAGGCACCCGCGGGTCACTGGCTAAATCGCTGGAGCAAAAATTTAATCTACGCACCAATGCCGAGCCGCAAAAATACGGTTTAGGCTTTAAAGAAATGTGGAGTATTGATCCAGTTTTACACAATGAAGGGGCGGTGCTGCATACACAAGGCTGGCCGCTAGATAATCACACCGGCGGCGGTGGATTTGTATATCACTTGGCCGATAACAAAATCGCCGTGGGTTTTGTAGTGCATTTGAATTATCGCAATCCTTATTTAAGTCCATTTGAAGAATTTCAGCGTTTTAAAACCCATCCTGCCATTAAACCGTTACTGCAAAATGCCAAACGGCTTTCTTATGGTGCACGCACCATTAACGAAGGCGGCGTACAGTCTCTGCCAGAATTAGTGTTCCCTGGTGGCGCGCTGATTGGCTGCTCGGCGGGTTTTGTAAATGTACCGAAAATTAAAGGCTCACATAACGCGATGAAATCCGGCATGCTCGCGGCAGAAACTGTTTTTGAAGCGCTAACTAACGGCAATAGTCCTGCACTGCTAACGCCTTATCCTGAAAAAATACGCAACTCCTGGTTGTGGAAAGATTTACACGCAGTGCGCAATATCAAACCTGCACTGTCTGCCTTTGGGAATATAGGAGGGACCTTGTATGGCGGATTGGATATGTGGCTGCATTCACTCGGCATCACCCTGCCCTGGACGCTAAACCATAAACACGCGGATCATGAAAGCTTGATTCCTGCCAAAGTAGCACAACCGATTCACTACCCTGCCCCCGACGGGAGAATCACCTTTGATCGTTTGGCATCCATTTATTTAGCCAATATCCAGCATGAAGAAGACCAGCCAGTTCATTTGCGGTTAACAGACAACGCTGTGCCAATTGCGACGAATCTCGCTGTTTATGCCGCACCGGAGCAACGCTATTGCCCAGCGGGTGTTTATGAAATTATCAAAACAGAAACTGCTGCGCGTTTGCAAATTAACGCCGCCAATTGCATTCACTGCAAAGCCTGCGACGTTAAAGATCCCACACAAAATATAACCTGGGTGCCACCACAAGGCGGTAGCGGCCCCTATTACGAATCTATGTAAGTGTTTATCGCGCGAGCGATTAAAATTCGCCCGCGTAACAGACCCCTGTGCCGCCCAGACCACAATAACCACCGGGGTTTTTGTGCAGATATTGTTGGTGATAGATCTCTGCGTAATAAAATTCACTGGCCGGTAAAATTTCTGTGGTTATTTCACCCAGATTGTTTTCATTCAGCGCCAACTGATAGGCCGCTTTTGTCTGCTCGGCCAGCGCACGTTGCGTTTCATTAAAATAATAAATACCTGAGCGATACTGTGTTCCCCGATCATTGCCTTGGCGCATTCCCTGTGTTGGATTATGGGATTCCCAAAATACTTTTAATAAAGTACCGAGTGAAATCTTACTAGGGTCGAAGACCACCAACACCACCTCATTGTGACCTGTTAATCCCGAGCACACTTCTTCATAGGTCGGATTGGGGGTATAACCTGCCGAGTAACCAACCGCTGTGGTGTACACACCCGGCTGCTGCCAAAATTTTCGCTCAGCACCCCAAAAACACCCCAAGCCAAATACAATCGATTCAAATCCTTCGGGAAATGGCGGTTTGATCGGTGCATTGTAAATTGCATGCTGATTTTCCACTCGCATTGCATCGCTGCGCCCTCTTAGCGCCTGCTCGCGGGTGGGCATTTGCAGTTTTGTTGATGAAAAAATCATACACAACTCCTGTGAAAATACTGTACGCAATAATGAAGATAATAAGCTCACAAACAAAAACGGTGCCCTTAGGCACCGTGTGTTTATAGCTGTTTAAAACCAGCGGCTTATATTGAGCCGCTCCCACCAGGTCATCAGCAATCTATCAACTGCCGCCTGTGCCGCGAAGCCCAATTTTTCGGGCAGGGTTTTCTTGTGGGTAAATTCTACTTCGTAAATATCGGCGTGCTCTGCTTGCGCAAAAAGATATTCATCGCTGGTTTGCAACTCATCAATCAAATTCACATCTTTTGCGCGCAAACCAAACCAGACCTCACCGGTAGCAACTTTCACTACATCGACTTGTGGGCGGTGCGAGCTAACAAATTCCTTGAACAGTACGTGGGTATCTTCCAGCTCTTCAACAAACTTGGCGCGGCCTTTTTCGGTATTTTCGCCAAACATAGTCACCGTGCGCTTGTACTCACCGGCGGTAAACATTTCATAATCAATATCGTTTTTCTTGAGTATTTTATGAAAGTTAGGCAGCTGGGCCACTACACCTATTGAACCGAGAATCGCAAACGGAGCTGCTACAATTTTGTTCGCTACACAGGCCATCATATAGCCGCCGCTAGCTGCGACTTTATCGACACACACTGTCAGCGGGATGTTTTTGCTGGTGATGCGCGCCAGTTGGCTCGATGCCAAACCATAACTATGTACCATGCCACCGCCACTTTCTACTTTCACTACGACCTCATCGGTCGGTTTGGCCAGTGTTAACACGGTGCTGATTTCTTCGCGTAAATTTTCAACTTCAGACGCTTTGATATCGCCATAAAAATCCAATACAAAAACCCGCTTTTTAACAGAGGTTTCTGCTTCGGCAGACTCATCAGTTTTGACTTTGGCGGATTCTTTTGCGGCTTTTTTCTTTTGTGCTTTTTCTTCTTTTAAACGTTTCTTTTCAGCTTTTTCAAATTCTTTGTATTCATCGTCGTCGAGCATGGCGTCGCGCAGAGAATCGCGAAGGTGCTCAAACTTTTCGTTAAGCTTGGTCACCTCAATGTGGCCCTTATCCGACTTTTTATTGCGCCCGCCCATAGACACCGCAAGCGTAATAATGACCCCAACAGCCACCACAAAGGTAACTGTTTTGGCGAGAAATAAACCGTAATCTGTTAAAAATTCCAATGGGTAAACTCCGAACTACTTTTAAATGAAATTAAATAAATTGAATATCGATGAGATTAAAAAAACTCGGCCACAGCTTCTCTCGCAACTTGGTTGATGGGGCGCGCAACCAAACCGGTATTAGACAAGCTGATTTCAAACAAGGCGCCATCCTTCATCGGTAAATAGGTGGCTGAGCCGTAAACAGCGTCCACTACCGGCACCCATTGCGGATTTGAGTGAAAAATTCTCCAGACATCTACGCCATATAAACTGTTATGCACTGTATAAGCCGTGCGCTTGGCAGTGGTTTCTTGTTCAATGTCGTAATACCGACCACTCAGACGCTCCAAGCGGAACGCAGGTTTAAGACCGAAGCTGGCGAGATAACCTTGCCACTTCACTATGCGAGCATCTAATTGCCATTGATCGCCGCGCAGCTCTACTCGCTGCTCTTTGCCATCTTTATCGGAGAGCACCGCAAAATAGTGCTGATCTTCAATCTTGTCAAAATTAATCGTGGCGACCACTTGTTCCTGCAGTACCTGTTTGTAGCTATAAACATCGTAAGCGGTGAGTGCCACCAATGCGGCAGCGGCGAATAGAGCCAAGCCAAAAATACCGCGACAAAAACCAGCAAACCAAGAGCTCTTCCAGAGCACAGTCACCGATTTATACGCAATATAGGCCGCAATAAGGCCAATAAAAATCGTCAGTAAGGTAAAAATCATACATGTCCTACCTGGGTTATCAGCTTGTTATTGTCGATGGTGAAGATGAATCTGACGCAAGTGTTCGATGTGATGCGCAATCAATTGCCCCGCTACACTAGCCGGTGCTGGCGTCTGAGGCAACTGATCGTAACGGAACCATTTCGCATCCACAATTTCCATTGGGTCGATTTGAATCTCGCCAGATTCGTATTCTGCAAAAAAGCCCAGCATTAACTGCCCGGGAAACGGCCAAGGCTGACTGCGGAAGTACTCCAACTTACCCACTTTAATCCCTACCTCTTCAATAACTTCGCGCCGCACGCAGTCCTCCACACTTTCACCCGCCTCCACAAATCCAGCCAGAGTTGAGTACATCACCCGTGTTGCACGTTGATGATGAGCGAGCAAAATTTCTTCGCCACGCCTGACAAGCACAATCATACAGGGCGATATACGCGGATAAAAACGCAGCTCACAGTGGGTACAGATTTTAGCCCGGTCGATATGGTCCTGA
This sequence comes from Cellvibrio sp. ATLC23, assembly GCF_057196725.1. Classification (NCBI taxonomy): domain Bacteria; kingdom Pseudomonadati; phylum Pseudomonadota; class Gammaproteobacteria; order Cellvibrionales; family Cellvibrionaceae; genus Cellvibrio; species Cellvibrio sp. ATLC23. The sequence goes on from NZ_JBXUOS010000004.1 coordinate 189,264, forward strand.
TGGGTTTCCTGCCCGCAGCGGCCGCAAAAGCGATGATCGTAAAACCATTGCGCGACTTGCAGTGCCCGCCCAGCTAACTGAAATACATCAACCGAAACGATTTCTAACTGTGAACGCAGTCCGAGCCATTGGTATTGAATGGGCACCGCACCGCACTTCACTACCCGAACCCATAGATCCTCACCATTAAGCACACCTAAGTAATGCTCGCTGGTGATAGGCAAACCAAGCTCTAACGGATGGAATTCTGTAGCGAGCAATACATGCCCGTCGCTATCACACAACAATTGATCACAGCGATAGCTAGGCGATGCGGCAACTATAATAAAACGCCGGTTGCGAGAGGCAACCGGCGCTACAGAGGAGGAATGAAACTCAAATGAAGCAAGATCAAAGCGAAAAGACATAATTAGACGTTGTAGCCCAGAGCCTGCAAACTTTCTTCTGCAATTTGCAGCACACTGGTATCAGCATTTTTATCGAGTTTGATCGCATCAAGATAATACTCAAGGCTAATCACAGCGTCGGCAAAAGTTTCCAACAAATGCTGAACTGCTGGATGTTGATCAGTCGCCAGCAAGTCTTCATCGACAAAACGCATACATCCCGCCAACACTTTTGCCGCTCGCGGCAAGCCCAACAGAAACATTCCTCCGCGCACCGAATCTAAAATTCCGGTGATATTGCGAATATGACCTTTGTCGTAATTCGATTCAGCAAATGCAGAAAGCGCCCGTTTGACCATCGATAACCCGGCCTCTGCTTCATCGATAACAATTTTTTCCGCTTCCGCAATTTGGTTGTTGGCCATAGCTGCATCGCGGGAAAGCGCATTAATTTGCGCAACTTTTTCATCGGAAAGGTTGGCGTTATTTAAGCCGGCGATTGTGCTTTCCACATACAAAAGTGTGTCAGCGACGACTAAGAGCTCATCGGGTGTAACCGGGCTGTGATTTGCTTGCCATACAGCAATTTTTTCAATTTCTTGTTTAAGGCTGTTGCTGGGCGATACCAAACCGACAATCGATAGAATATCGGCTACTTTTTTTAGCGTCTCTAACAACTCGGGCGATTCACTTAACAGCTCAGCGCCGCCCTGTGCGGCGCGCTCAAGAATATTTTTAGTGCTATGCAACTCATCGGTTAACACTGCCACCATCGAGCTGATGGTATTGGCGCTAGGGCCATTGAGGAATTCCATTTCGCGCGCGAGTTCTGCCTCGGTATAACTTAAAGGCGATACGCCATAAGCAGCCAAAACAGTTTTGGGTAGTTCTTGATCTGAGTGGGAGAGCGCCAATAAATAAATCAATTCTTTTTGCAGTGCCGGATCTACCTCGCGCCCTAAAACAGCATTGCCCTCAAATTGAAAGCGTTTTATTTCGCGTTCAACTGCACTAAACAACATTTTGCGGCTTTTAGTCATGCGCATATTTTTTTCTGCTAGGGCACCGACTGTAGCGCTACTTAGCCACCAAAAATTACTGAGCACACTGCCTGCAGCGGCAGATTCCAACCGCTGCAATGCGCGAGTCATCATGCCTAACGAGGCCTTGACCTGTACACCTTTAAGCACATTTAATAAACCGGTTTGGTACATGTGGCGTAAGCGGCGAACCAATACACTTAAATCTTCCGGCAGTTGTTGTGCTGCAACCAATTCGCGGTTCGCTTTTACTGATGGCAGCGGATAAAAATAACTTTCAGGCAAAGGTGCTGCCTTGCGCGCAAGCCGCAACTCGTTGACATGAGGAATTAATAGCATTGCCATACTGCGTGCTGTTTGGGTGCAGTATTCAAGGTAACGCGGCAGGATGAAAAAACTGGAGGTGAGTAATTCTAATTTTGCATCGGTTTTATCGTCTTCACCTAGGGTGATATCGGTGATGTGAATCACCAGTTCTTCGGCCAATAAATCCACACCGCGCAATTGAATTAAGCTCAGAATGCCGCGTATTTGTTTGATTCCATCGATACAGTTTTGCAGTAGTTCGCCATTATTGCGATCTTGTGAAAACTGTTCCAACCGGATAGCCGATTGCTCAATAGTCGCAACAAGTTCGTCCTGAACCATTTTGAGGGAAGCAAGGTTTAAGGTTTCTGTTGTGCTCACAATAACATCCTGGCGTTTGTCACTTTACGGGTAAGGCATGGCTATAGCACACAGCTTAGCCATGCAATTTATATAAATCACATTGACTCTATACCATGTTTGGCGTTATTTCACCGCTGCCGTGTAAATTAGCGCGGTCGAGGCTGGCAGTTTGCCAAACATCTCTCAGTTACCTATTGCGTCCAGTTCGTTTTTTCCACTGAATGCCCAAACGGCAGCCAAACACTTCAGCTACTCACGCAGCCAGACACAGTTATCGCCACTACTCTTGGCAATCACCGCTAATTTCTGGTTATGCAATTCCAGCTCTTCTTCAGTAGCCATTATAACTGGCAGGGGTTTACGACCAGTAGCTAGACGGCGTAGTGCATTTTGGTCTTCGCCGTCTTCATTTTTAGATTGATTGCCGCCGAGTGATAGCGCAGTCTGCCCACCGGTCATTAGCAAATAAACATCTGCCAAAATTTCGGCATCGAGCAATGCGCCATGCAACTCGCGCTGGGAGTTATCTACACCGTAACGCTTACAGAGTGCATCCAAATTATTTTTTTGGCCGGGATGCTTGGCGCGCGCCATTAGCAAGGTATCGATGACGTGACAGCGATCGCTGATACTGCCAAAACCTGGCCGCAGCATATTCATTTCATAGTTGAGGAAGCCGATATCAAACGCTGCATTGTGGATGATCAGCTCAGCATCACCGATAAACTGCAAAAACTCATCGGCGATACGGGCAAATACGGGTTTATCTTCCAGCATTGCGTTACTGATACCGTGCACAGCTTGCGCGCCCGCATCGATTTCGCGTTCAGGTTTTATATATTGGTGGTAGTGGCGGCCAGTAAGGCGGCGGTTAAATAACTCCACACAGCCTATTTCGATAATCCGGTGCCCTTGAGAGGTTTCAAGGCCGGTAGTTTCAGTATCCAGTACGATTTGACGCATCTGTCCAAGCCTTCATTTAAAACGGTAGTTAAACCCTGTTGTCGTCATTGCAGGTATAGGGCGATAGAGCGCGAATGCGCAAACCTAAACCCGGTGCAGGGCCAAGAATTCGGGTGACGGCCAAGCCGCGCAATGGGCGATAGCGCTGCCAGGCAGGTTTTATAGGTGTGAGCGGGATATGATCCTTGCGCGCCACCACCATATAGAATCCCCCCCAAGGCAGGCGCAGCTTTTTACCCCAGCGCTCCATCCAATGCAAATGTTTAATTGCTCGCTCTTGCGGTAACGGTGGCCGGAAAAAACCTTGGTAAACTGAAATCGGTTCCATATCCAACAATGTCAACCAATCAATCAATCGCCCCAGACGCAAATACTGGAAACGCCAGCGCGGCTGGGATTTTACGATACGTGCAAGACTGGCGCACAAACCCCAGAGGCTCCAGGGATTAAACCCCACCACAATAAGGTGCCCCTTGGGAATCACAATGCGGGTCGCTTCCCGCAAGAGATGATGCGGGCTTTGGCTAAAATCGAGACTGTGATGCAGCAGAACTGCATCGATTGATTCGGCCGCCAGTGGTAAGTGATTGAAATCGACCAATGCACCAATCGGTGCTTGTGTTGTAGTCTGGTGATCGTCTAGTTGGGGATGCAGTATAAAACGGTGAGTAATGCGGCTCTCTGTGGTTAAGTCCAAGCGGCCACTGATGCTGAGCTGTAATAAGTGATAACCAAACACACACTGCAAGCCATCAGCAATTGCCTCTTGTTCTTCTGTCAGCAGCGCTTGGCCTAGTGGTGATTCAAGCCAACCTGTCACATCATTAATTGACTCTTTTATCGGCAAGACACCAAAGCGCTTTTTCCAGATTGCAGAAAAGCGGATCAGTAATCGATGCGGTGTTTTTATCAACTTACGATGCATTTTTTACCTTTTCTCCCCGCGCCCAGAGGTTCTCTGCCAGACACACATATATAAAGATCACCACAATCTAGCACAAGCACCAAGGGTAAATTAGCTTTATAAAGAACTGACTTGGCAGGCGTAGAATAGGCACCTGATTCTTGTGAGACACGATTATGTTAACGATTACCCCCATTCCCGCACTCGACAGTAATTATTTTTGGGTGATTCGCCCTGATATAAGCAGCCCATCGGTCTATGTTGTTGACCCGGGGGATGCCGCGCCAGTAATGGATTTTCTCATTCGCAACCAGCTAGAACTCCGCGCTATTTTGGTCACCCATCGCCATCGTGACCATACCCAAGGAATTACAACCTTGCTTGCGCATTGGCAAGTCCCCGTGTACGGACCAGACTCAGAATTAATCCCGCAAATAACCCACACACTTGGCGACAATGATGCACTGCAATTGGACGGTATCACATTCAGGATTATTGCGGTGCCCGGCCATACTTGGGAGCATATTGCCTATTTTTGCGATAGTGCCAATAATCTTTCCCCGCTCCTGTTTTGTGGCGACGCGCTCTTTGCCGGTGGCTGTGGGCGGCGTTTTGATGGCACAGCAGAAATCATGTGGGCCTCGCTGCAAAAGCTCGCCGCTCTACCTGACCACACACAAATCTATTGCGCCCATGAATATACCCAAGCCAACCTGGCCTTTGCTGTTGCAGTAGAGCCTGACAACGCTGAACTATGCGCTCGATTTGAACAGGTCAAGCGCGCCCGTGCGAAAGGCCAGATCACCCTGCCCTCGAATATTTTGCTGGAAAAAAGAACAAATCCTTTTTTGCGCTGTCAACAAGCTGGCATCAAAATCTTCACTGAGCAAAAGACAAATCAAGTACTTTCCACTCCGGCTGACGTATTTGGTGCATTGCGCTTAATCAAGGATACCTGGCCAAACTAATTCAGCTAAGACGCAAATCTAAAGTCCCGACCAGCTCTCAAGCGAGTTGTGACAGGTTGCCCTTATTCCGAATTAAGCGTTGACCCATGCGACGCCTGCACCTAGAATCCGAGATCCACAGCCCCAATAAGGGCAGAGGCAATCACTACGCAGCCGTTATTTGACGAAATAATAGGATAAAAATCCTAAAGCGAAAAATAAGAAGGCAAATATCAACCGGATTTTTCACCCTCAATAAGGCTGGAACATCCCCGTGACAAGTGACCCTATTGACCTATGAAGCATTCCATTCGCTCTGCGCTGCTACCCGTTATTTGCCTTGCATGGTTTCTCATTCTTGCTGGATGTAGCACTCTTAAAAAGGCTGATGATCCTGTCGCCGACATTTCCATTACCGAGCCCATCACCCCATCTGAAAAATCCAAATTGGGCGCAAAACCACGGGAACATACCGACGATTATGGCAACCTGTGGGATGAGATTATTGACGGTTATGACTTTCCGGAAATCAGCGATGCCAAGGTCGATAAAAATCTTCGCTGGCTAGCCAACAATCAGCGGTACCTCGACCGGGTAACTGAACAGAGCAAACCCTATCTGTATTATGTAGCCAATGAATTGCGCGAAAATGATATGCCGATGGAGCTAGCACTCTTACCTATTGTTGAAAGTGCTTACAACCCGTTTGCGTCCTCCCCAAGCAAAGCGCTGGGCATTTGGCAGTTTATGCCGCGCACTGGGCGTACTTTCGGATTGAAACAAAACCACTGGTATGATGGGCGCCGCGATATCATCGCCTCTACCGATGCTGCCGTGCGTTACCTAAAACGGTTGAACACTATGTTCGATGGCGACTGGTTGCTGACCATTGCCGCCTACAATGCAGGCGAAGGAACCATTCGTCGTGCAATTGATAAAAACCGCAAACTAGGTAAAGGAACCGATTTTTGGTCGCTCTCGCTCTCGCAGCAAACCCAATCTTATGTTCCGCAGTTACTCGCCCTTTCCAAAGTCATCGCCGAACCAGAAAAATACGATCTGGAATTAGAAGAAATTGAAAATAATCCCTATTTCACCACTGTGAATGTCAGCTCGCCCATCGACCTTGCCCAAGCGGCACGCATGGCGGAAATAGATCCTAAAGAATTACGCAACCTCAATGCTGGCTATAACAAATGGATTACCGATCCCACTGGCCCGCATCAATTGTTAGTTCCTGTTGCCGATGCCGCACAATTTACCCTGAGCCTCGACAAACTTCCCAAAATTACACCCATTCAGATTGCGGGAGATTACAAAGTAAAGTCTGGCGATACCTTGGGCGCGATTGCAAAACGTTTTGGAACAAGTGTTGCGGCGATTCAATCGGCTAACAAGCTAAAATCCACTCAGTTGAAAATCGGTCAAAGTCTAAGTATTCCCGGTCAAGCACCATTGAATTCACCCTATGCAATTCAAGCCGAACAAGAGATTGCCCAGCGCAATCAAAAAAACACCGGCACTTTCTACACAATCCAGTCTGGCGACAGCTTCTGGACTATCGCTAAAAAACACGGCACAAGTGTGAGCAATTTGCTGAAATGGAACGACATGTCAGCCAAATCTCATTTAAAACCGGGGCAGAAATTATTGGTGATGAATACTACCGCCGCCCAGAAAGACAATAAAATCACCTATCAAATTAAGGGAGGTGACACGCTGTACAAAATCGCCAACAAATTTGATGTATCTAAAAAGGATATTTTGAGTTGGAACAAAGTAAAAGATGAAAGTTACATTCACCCTGGTCAGGAATTAACGATTTATCTCACCGCCAAAAAATAATATCTTTATGCTTAGCGCATCAGCGCACACAAAAAGGCCAGCAATTACGCTGGCCTTTTTAGTTTGAGGGTAATAGAGGGTTCTAATTAAACGTATCGCATGCCTCTATTTTGGTTAACTTTAAACAAAACTGCATTTTAATCCGTTGATGTCCGAGTATTCCCTTATAAAACAATGTGTTAATTCGCTTTCTAATTCCCAAAATTTGGCGAATATGAGCGCCAAATTTTGGGAAACAGGCTTTTCACTGAATTAACGGTATTATTCCTCATCAATTCCCTTTATCAATCTTGGATTTTCCATTCCTTTAAAATCAAATTTTTGGGAGTCCTGTAGCTTCGCATCAGAGAAGTCAAACTCACCGTGGAAGATAAAATGCTCCCACGCCAACAATGATGAGGTTTTGACTTTCTTCAAAATTGCAGTGCGTTCAACGTCCGTCTTGGCACGCATAAGCAACTGCGAGACGTACATAAAGTTCCAGCAGACAACAACATTTTTCAAAATGCGCTTGCAGCACTCTGCCAGTTCCTGATCTTCTTTCAGTGTTTGGCTGTACTCCAGGCGACCTATGGCGAGTGCCTTATTGAGGCGATTACCTGATTCCCCTTTATTTAATTGTTTATGGACTGCGGCACGGAGATCTACATCATCGACATACCGCAATATGTACAGTGATTTGGGGATTCTTCCGAATTCTTTTAGCGCACAATAAAGCGAGTTTTCATCCGCCGAATACGAATTTAGCCGCTTAAAAATTTGTGATGCTGAAACCTCACCCAGCTTGATTGACGCTACAAGGCGAAGAATATCCTCCCAGTGCTTTTCGAGAAGTTTACGATTAATCCGTTTTTCTGGAAGAATCAGGTATTCCTTTTGCTTGTAAACTGATGGATATTTACCGGAATAAAGGTGCTGCTTATGTACATTTTTAATCCTCGGTGCAAACGAGATTTTAAGCAGATATGTCATCCCAAATACCGCTTCAGTATAACCATGCGTATCCGTTGAGTGCATATCTGACTTTACTGTTTCATTCCGCAATACCCCATCAACCATATAGTGCGCCTCTCGCTCGGCACCACTAATTACCATCGAGTGCGGAAAAAGGCCGCGAGCATCCGTATATCCGTATTCAGATAAAACCAAGTCCTTACCACCATATTTGAATGAGTGATTTGCATTGAAGGAGTCTTTGCTGACGGTCCATTTTTGACCATCACTGGAGGTCTGTAGTCCATATTCTGATCGGTACAATTGTGATAGCGGTAGTTTGTTGACAAAACGGATGATGGCGTCACTGGCTCGCCGTGCATTATCCAGACTGAAATAGGCAGTGGATGTTGATTCAAGCGTTGAGTTTTTTATAGAACGTGAATGTTTGGCAAGTTTCTTTGTGCCAATATGAGCACCAAGACCGATAATACAGGCATAAAAATTTCGATCCTCAGGTCGATATTTTAAATATCGATGATCAATATGCTCAAACTCATCAAGAAACTTTGTTGCTTGATTGACTGTATGCATAGCTTCGACAATAGATATCTGCACATCCTCAGGTAACAGCTCTATATCCAGCTTCTCGTCCAGTGCAAAAGTTGCAGCACTGGTGTTACGTTCCGATGTGAGTCGGTAGCCTCCCATTCCATCTGCTTCTACATACTCGTTTTTATTTTCCTTTAAATGCTCATTGGTTTCCTTGTATTGAGCATCAAGCTGTAGTTCAAGCTTGTCAAGCACCTTTTGCGCATCACTAAAATCCTGCATGTTGGCTTGGCTTAACAAATATGCGCGATCTGCCGCCCAACGCTCTGGAGAGATAAGATACTTATCCAGTTTTCTGTAGCGATAAGAGTCAACCACCGACAGTGAGTCTCGTTTGAGGGCGTCGGCGATGTACATAAACAACAGAACCTTATACAAAGGTTTATTAATAACGTTGTCGTTTTTGACAAATTCCTGTTCAGATTTGGTCATAAAATCGATAGGAAATTTATTGTCAATTTGTCCTTTGGTTTGTTTAAATCGCTGTATGGCTTTATAGATCACTTCACCGCTGGTATCACAACCAAATTCCAACCGCAGTAAAATGTCATTACATTTTCGTTGTAGCTTTAACGATGCTTCTTCATAGTGTTTCATCGTTAATGCGTGGCCGCTGACCTTATTAAGGTCTTCCTGAACATCATCAACGTGAATAATGATTTCACCCTCTGAGAACGATTCAGCACCAATGATTCTTTTGCTCTGCGTTACCTTTTCGCTGTCATCAAGCATGGGGTTTTCCAGAGTCTCGCGAAGATCAGTAACAACCTTCACCAAGTTTTGCGCATCCTTGACTAATAATTGAGTATGTTCCGTCTGGGTATTACGCTGCAAAAAATACTCTTCCTTGGCTTTGCGGTCTGCTTCATTCCGCACGGATGTGGTGGCTGCCAGAAAAGTTTCAGAGAGAGTGTCTTCTAGTTGTCGAAATTGATGAACAATAAACGCTGACATCAATAAATACCGCTGTGGATCTTTTAGCCTTTTAACCTGAAAAATTTGCTTTTTCTGCACCTGAGATGCAAAACGTTTAAGTCCATCCTGGGTGAAATCAAGTTGATCAATGACAGGCTTTGTGAAGTTGTAAAGTGGTTGCAAAAGGTCGAAGGATTCGATGTTCTCCTTGACCTTCATTGCGCGAATGGACTGATTGAATTTTTTAAGCAGAGTAACTCGATGTGGTTGCCATTGGTCATTGGCATCTTCTGGCTTTTCTAGTAACTGATCGAGTGCCTGTTTGTCGTCTTGGCGAAGAAGACGCGTTACCTTTTTGATTTGATCATCGAGGTGATTGCTGTAGAGATCATCAATGGTTTTGGTAAGGGTCGCAAAATTAGGCGTTTCGATTTTGTGACCGAATAACCATCGATTCACATCCTCAAAACAGCGTGCAGGGCTTTTTTGGCTGCGAGAAGAGTTTCTGATGAGCGTTTGCAGTCCATCAAGTTTAGCGATATCAAATAACGAATAGCCCAACAGTTCGCGAATCGACTGCCGGTGGCGATCTCTTGTATTAGGTCGGTACTCTGACCAAGAGAACGAACCCGCATATCTAAATTTTGCCGCAACGTAATCAATATCTGCTTGGACAGCCGTGTCGAAAAACTGTCCTGTGGCGCGAAAATATCCGTAGGCGACGGTTAGAAAAACTTTATTGTCATCTCCCCGTACTTTTGCCAACAAGGTATGCCCGAATTTTTCATCGACGTAAAAGTAGCGCTTTCGATCAGGGGCTTTAAAGGTGGGAGGATTATCGTGAAATGACTGGTTGTCGAATTTGTCGTACATAGAACACTCCTTTCGTTAATGGACACAGCAGGAGTTTTAAATGTACATTTTATGAGCAGAATTTAACGTGGACTAGATCTCTCCTTGCATACACTGCTTGCAGTCCGCGCAGTCAATATTGAGCCCAGGTTTACCCCACACCTGAATATGGCAGCTTTTGCAGCAATATTTTATCCGGCCTGACTTGGCGCGAGGTTTTGAGGTTAAGATCTCCTGTAATAAATTTTGTTCTGCCTCATCGCTCATATCATGTTCACAGAAACTTTCCCGCTGTGCGGGCTGAAGCCGGAAAGTTTCTTCTTGATCATCGTGTGCTATGAGTACTTCGCTTGTCACTGAAGCGATTGCTTGTGAGGATTTTGCAGCCAGCATTTTGCTGTTGTTTTTAGCATTGAGCTTGCTGTCCAGTTCGATAGCTCGCCCTTTGTCGTCATAGGCTAATACGGGTATTTCCAGGCGGAAGACTGGGTAGCGATCCACCCAAGGTAAGATAAAGCCTTTGGCCAGTAATACCTGACAGCTACGATGGAACGCGCCTTCGTACATGACATAATCCATCATCCACTCACCGGTCTTTTCTCCACCAGGAAGCCCGTTAGATGATGGCATCAACCCAATGCGGGTCATTTGCTTGGCCCACTCGATATTGTGATATCCACGCCGTCCAGGTTTGCCAAAGTGGGCCTGCCAGATATGGGCCATCTCGTGGCAAAGGGTTTGGCATATTTCGATGAGGGGATATTTAGCGAAGTATTCAGGGTTGACTGCTAGTTCATCCACGTACTGGCGTTGAGCATTTACCCAGCGCCCGATTGAAGCGTAGCCCATGACTTTACGTTGACGGTGATAGGTAATGATGACTTCCGGCAGTTGCCCGCCGAACAGCGCTGTATTAAAGTAATCGTACGCACTCAATATCGTCTCGTAAGTATCGAAAGTCGCTCTTACTGTCATTTCTCCCGTCTTCTCCCTCCAATCCCAAGTATTTTCGTGTGTACAATCCAAAAAATGCACCATATTTGTGCATTTTTAATGCTTTTATCTGGCTCTTTTCATTTCCAGCTAATCAATGATCAAATTGGCTCATACAATCTACCAAAGGATGGAGAGCAATACACGAATCAATTTCATACATATATCCAATATTCATACAATTTTCCAAAAACCGAAAAAGATCATGTGTGAACCACATGGAGGAAGATTGAAAAAGCAAGAAGTTAAGTCAGGTGATAACTGAGGTTTGGGAGAGTCTTATGACGGCAATGCGAGGGAGGTGGTGGCAAACGGATCTGTATCGATATAGCGCATAGCAGACCGGACATCCTTCCAGCCAATATATTCCATGGTAGTTTTCAAATCCCAGCCGTTGGCTGTAGCCCAGGTAGCGAATCCCCGGCGCAGTGAATGACTGGAGAACTCATCGGCATTCGCAATTCCGGCCATCTTAATCAGATTACGCAGCAATGCAATGAAACTTGTTGGATGCATGGAGTCGGTGCCCATTTGACCCCACCGATTAATGGCCGGAAATAACGGACCTTGCGTCAGGCCAGCGGCTAGAAGCCATGACTGGCAGGCTGCGACTGGACATAATCGTTGCAAGGCCGGTGCTTTAAATGTCGCCCCCGAGTGTTCCGTTTTGGTGTGTGGTAGATAAAGCGCCATGCCTTCACCTGGGTGCAACTCCACGTGTTCAACACAGACCCGGCTTAGCTCATCACTACGAAAACCTCGCCAGAATCCTAGTAGAAGTATTGCCCGATCACGCAGAATTCTGAGCTGTTTCTCCCGATTCGCACTGTCTTCAAATTGTTGCGTGAGCCATCCATCAATGCATTCCAATTGGCTAACTGACAGGGGCTTGGCTTGTTGAGGGCGGGACGGATGCAAGGCTTGGATACCTTTCATCACCTTTTTAACTATCGGGCTTTTGGTTGGATCGGGGAAGCCTTGATCCAAATGCCATTGGGCAATCGCTGCCAATCGCAGTTTTAATGTACTGATTGCCAGTGCATCCGCGTAATGAGCGAGGTACCGCGCTATTGAATCTGCCGTCGCGGGCAAAAAGCCACCCCATTGAACTTCATAATGCTCAATCGCAGCTTGGTAGCTCTTCCGCGTGTTGTCACGCGTAGCGGCATTAATGTACTGATCTACGGTTGCCATAATGGATTTGTTGTTTGCCCTGTCATTGGCAAATAGTGCACTGGAGTGCCAAATGAAGCAATACTGTTATCTATATACTCATCAATATCGTGCCGCCTATACAGACGTTAAGAACTAATGATTGCGACCATAAAGCCAATGGGCGGGCTGATAAGCCTCAATGATATTTTCGCAGTCTGACTGAAAATGATTTATGTGGGGCTGCTGGATTCTCGTGCATAAAGCCGATTCAATTGCAGCAACTCTTGCCGAAACCGGCCAAATACATCGATGGTAGTTTCATAGGATTGTGCCAGCACGGAAATATGAATGGGTTTCTGGTCGTCTGTATTATTTTGTGCTTCACCTACAGGCATATTTTCAAAAATAATTTCCGTGATTTCTTCGGTATGTGATGGTTCTTGTAGCCTAATGGCAAGCGGCTGCTCATCGTCACTATTCGGCATAGTGTCGCGTCGAATAGTTGCAGATTCCGGTATTTCTTCTGCGACACGATTTGCGTATTCCACTAGATTAGGTTCAGCCGGTAGATACAAATAACTTTCACCGGGAATGTCTCCCATACGTAAAACACGGCCCAATACCTGCCGGAAATGCAATTCTGTTTTAACCCGGGTCAGGTGGCAGCAGACACGCAGCCGTGGAATGTTAGTGCCCTCGCTTACCATTCCTACAGAGATAATCCAGGGCTGGGTGCTGTTTCTAAAGGAATTAATCGTGCCGTGGGCATTTTCGTCCAAATAGGTGGCGACGCAAGCTCGCTGCCCCAAATGACGTTCCAGTAGCATTGCAATCTTATAGGCATGTTCTACCGATGCCGCGACGATAAGACCGCCCGCATTTTGGTGTTGCTTGCGAATTTGCATCAACTTCTTGGAGGATTGTTTTAACAAATACACAATCAGAGCATCGTTATCAATCAGTTGCTGATAGGAACAATCTGATAACGTAAGTAGCTCTGCAAAAGATGAATATCTCTCCGTGGTATCGCTGCGTTTTACGATGATGCGATCATTGTCCACCAGCGTGATGCTGGGGGCTCGACACACATTTTCCTGAATAGCCTGCGTCATTCCATAAATAAAATCACAGCGGATTTTGTTTTGCTGACAGTAACTGGATAACGCAATTGGGATTCGGTCAGAGCGCCAAGGTGTGCCGGTCAAGGCAATGGTATAAGCCGCGCGCCCCTGAATATGTTGGATGATGGTTTGCCCCCAGGCATTGGCATTTTCAAGGTTATCACCCGCACAGTGATGGATCTCATCAAAGATCACCAAAACACGATGCGTTTGGAACAATGCCCAAAAAGCATCTTCCAGGCTCAACATTGATTGATAGGTCAATGATTGCCCCCTCGACCCGAGACGGCCATCCATTCGGGAATGAGTATGGGTTTCCAGCGCTTGCTGGAAATCGGAAGATACAATGATTGAGGGAGAGAAACACAGTACCAAATCAACCATGCCTAGTTGTAACAACTGCTGCGCCAAGGTTGCCGCCATGACTGTCTTGCCCGCACCTGGGGTGGCAAGGCACAGGAAGTGGTTATCTTCGTTTCTGAATTTCACCAGAGCCTGCTCTACACACCTGGATTGCCAGCGCCTTAACCTCATTGCGCTAAACCTGTTTCCCTTGCCAATAAGCTTTCCAGCGCTTTCACACGGCCCAGCAGCTTGGAACATTTGTCCCGGGATTGGTTGTAGAGGGGCTGCACATCGTCTCTTAGTTCGGGCATCTCACTACATATCGAGTCATATTCTTCCGTTTCGCCCATTGCGGAGAGCATTTCCAATTTATGCCGATTAAGTCGTTCTTGAAGGCTTTGGCGAGGGTTATCTTTTGGGGCTGTCGCTCTATCATGAGTCGCTAGTGGTGCGACAGCTACTAGGGGGGGTTCCCCTAAGGTTCTAAATTGAGGGGTTAATCGATACAACGGCCAGCCACTTTCCACAACGACACGGGTCAGCTCTCCATTATCGATAAGGCGGAGCATATTGCGATAGACAAACTGTCGAGCCGCTTTTTTGGAGCCATGAAGACATGTCGGATCGTTCAAATAAGCTGTTGTGAGATCGTGTACGGTGAACTCGCGATTTACCAACGTTGTTAATGCCGAGAGCAGCCCGGACTTAACGGTGAGAGATTTCATGATAGAAATTGACGCCTTCTGTCTCGAATTTCGCGCCATTCTATCCTGTCTCTATCATCGAGACAATGAAATCATCTCCTTACTCACCTCACTACGAAAAGTTACGACTCTGGCTAAAAAAACAGCGGGAGGCCAGTGGTTTGACACTCCGTGAAGCCTCTCTCGCTATGGGGCGGCATCATTCTGTGCTGGGCAAGATGGAGCAGGATCGACGAAAAATTGAAGTGCTTGAGTTTGTGAGGTATTGCCAAGTTTTAGGTGTCGATCCTCATGAGGGTTTGGATATTCTTATTTACTCCCTGCAAGATGAGAACAATACACCACAATAAAGTAGAAGCATTTATATCCACGTCAAATGAATTACACTGCCCATCCTAACTAACTTCCTTTTATCTCGCCGCATGGAATTGCTACAACCGATTGTCCTGTTTCGAAAAGCAATACTGAAAGCAAAAGTAGATGGATTCCAATTTGATTCATTGGATCTTTTTCCGCTTAATTGTTGCGAGTTTTCTTCGAATTTATTAGCAAAATTTCTGATTGAAAAAATTGGCTTATCATCCCTGGAAATAGTCACCGGCGAAAATCGCTATAAAAAATCCCAGCGGCATGTTTGGTTAAGGCTTGATGAAACTGACATAGACATTACCGCCAACCAATTCTCATCGACAGATAAAACGGTCTTTGTTGAAGTGCGTAGTCAGTGGCATCAGCGTTTTAAAATAATTAATGTTGAAAAGCCACATCCTCAGTTGATGCAACTTAATAAAGAAGCAAGATCCGCATTACTACATGATTATAAAAAAATCCTTAACTGCCTCGCCCACCTATAACAATGATTGAGATAGAACGATTTAAAAATAATTGCGCAATGGAGAAAATATGATTTCTGATATGACCAAAGCAAATGTTCTGATTGCGGTGGCAGGCGGCCAATCAGTCGCTGAAGCAGCAAAGTCTTATGGGCTTAGCGCTGCCCAAGCGAGAGGTGCGTTACCCCGATTTTGTCAGCACTTGAAATTACGCTGGGATCTTGAAGACATTCGAGCTAATCCACAAAAATATATTGATGCAGCTACAGTTGTATTATCTTCACAAAAAAATTCTCTTCGAAGGGTGCTGCGGAATAATTTGGTGGGTAAGTTGAAATTACGCTCCACTGATGAGCTTACGCCGCAGTATGTCTCTAACATTAGCGCAGAAACTCTGCTATCAAATGGCCTCACTGAAACCGGACTTGTTGAAATACAAGAGTGGTTGCTTGCCAATGGATTGTCGTGCAAGCGAAAGTTTCCAGAAAAAAGTGAATACTTGCGAATGGTTCAAAAAGCTATCATTTTACTGGATGCCTTTGGCTTGGATGCCTCTCACCCCAAGGCACAGTTGGAAAGTATTGATGAACAATAGAAACTTGGAAATAGCTCATGGCAAATTAATGCTTAAGTTAATGTGGGTTGGGCGACCACTGATGTTGGTCGCCCGAGATTAAAAACAGTATCAATTTGTTTTCGATTTTTTGACCATTTTATTTCGAACGCTAAGCCAGCTATAACCGCCTATTATGACTAAAGCAACTACCGCCTGAGCTGTAAATGTTTCCAGCGTTGGATAGAGGCCTAGCCATTCCACGCTCGGAATATCAAATATGTTTATACTCATCCATCCAGCCTCTTGTAAAGCAGATACACCTTTGCCAATCAAAATTATCGCAAGGATCATTACAAGGAAAGAGGTAAAAGAGAAAAATGTTCCTAATGGCATGCGAGCACTAGTGCGTAACAATACCCATGCAATCACCACCAATACTAATACTGCCGAGAAAAAACCGGCTATAAGCGCGACGTTATTTCCATCTGCCGCCAATGCCGAATAGAACAGGACTGTTTCAAACACTTCTCGGTACACTGCGATAAATGCCAAAATATATATTGCCCATGCCGAGCTGCTTGAAATTGCGCTTGATAGCTTTCTATCAAGATAATCCTGCCATTTGCCAGCGCTGCTTTTTTGGTGCATCCAAAGCCCAACACCCAGTAAAACGACAGCAGCGAATATCGAACCAACCCCCTCGGTTATTTCACGGCTAGCACCACTGATTCCTATCAAGTAAGTTGCTATCACCCAAGTAAGCACTCCAGCGAACAACGCGCTTACCCATCCTCTATGAACATGGCGCAATGCATTAGATCTATCAGTTTTTTTCAAAAAGGTGATCATGCCGATAATAATCAACAAAGCCTCAACACCTTCGCGTAATAGAATTGTAAAAGCACCTATGAACGTAGTGCTTGGATCGGCATTAGTATTTTCGATAACCTTTTCGACGTGCAAAAAAAGTTGCTCGATTTGAGCTGCTGCTGTTTCAGCATCAGCAACTGTTCCTTTAGAAACAGCTGAACGATAGTTAAGCATGCCTTTTTCAATAGCAATCATTAGCGAGGCATCACGTGTAGCGACTATAGGTTCAAGCGGTTCGAAGCCATCCAGGTACGCCGATAAGCTCAATCGAGTAGCAAGATTTCGATCTCCGGCTCTCACTGCCGTCAGACTTTCTGCAAGCTGTAAACGCGCTAATCTCAAGCCAACAGGTTTGTTCGCTTCAACTACAGCGGGATCGGATCTTAAATATGCAGTTATAGTGCGAGCTATATTTTCTGGCGTTGTCTCGGACAACTGTGCTTCAGTGATCGTTGTAAGAGCCGGTAAATCGGGGAAGTGTCTCTTTAGTTCATTATCGTTTTTATTCCACAGCTGCTTGCCTTGTTCTCGCGCGGATTGACTGTGGGACAATGTTCCAACGTAAAAGGCGAGCGCCCATCGATCATCTTCGGGCAGTGAGTTGAAGCTCACCATTGACGTTCCTGCAACCCCTTGAGATATTACCTGATAAAGAGCCATGATACTTCGGGTGCGAGCACGCGCTACATCTGTAAATGCAATTGGCTTAGGATCTAAACTATTTGCAAGTAGACCATCACCTCGACCCTCAATCCCATGGCATGAAGCACATTGCGCCGCATACAGAGATTGGCCGCGTGCGAGATCAGGAATCGTTCGTGGCGCCACAGGAAAAGGATATGCAACAATTAATAATGCATTTGCTTGTTGCGCAAGATGAGCGACATCTTTACTTTCCTCTTTTCGCAAAACAGCTGCTTGAAGTTGACCAATCATTTTGGCGATATTTGGTTTGAGTCCGTGTTCGGGTAAGGCTTGCAATAGAGATTTCGCACTCTCTGTGAAATCCAGCATTTCGGCATATTCAGCCTCACTAGTCACAACGCCGTCGGTGACGGCTCCGCTGTAGTCAACCGCTACGTAATCGAGCAGCTGCCACAATTGCTTTGAATCGTCAGCGTTGGCAACTTGTGCCAATGTAGATC
Organism: Cellvibrio sp. ATLC23; assembly: GCF_057196725.1. Classification (NCBI taxonomy): domain Bacteria; kingdom Pseudomonadati; phylum Pseudomonadota; class Gammaproteobacteria; order Cellvibrionales; family Cellvibrionaceae; genus Cellvibrio; species Cellvibrio sp. ATLC23. The sequence goes on from NZ_JBXUOS010000004.1 coordinate 207,052, forward strand.
CTGCATTCAAAATACAGCTGATAATACTTAAAGTGATCCAATATTGGATTTTTTTGACATTCGTCACTTCTGAATTTTCCTTCTATTTAATTTTTTTGATGGATAAATTTTATCTCGCTGGAGACATATTTTAATGATGAAACCACCTGTAATTCTGGCTATATGAAGGAAAATTAAAATTTCATTCTTTGAATTCGCACAGCATTCAGAATGGCTAGCAATGCCACACCCACATCGGCAAAAACCGCTTCCCACATGGTTGCTAAACCACCTGCACCCAATATCAATACGACTGCCTTTACACCAAAGGCGAGGGAAATGTTCTGCCAAACAATGCGTTTAGTTTGTTTGCCAATAGTAATTGCAGTAGGAATCTTGCTGGGCTTATCATCCTGAATGACCACATCGGCCGTTTCGATAGTTGCATCGCTGCCTAAGCCGCCCATTGCTATACCAACATCACTTAGTGCAACTACCGGTGCGTCGTTCACGCCATCGCCTACGAAAGCAACGGTTTCATGTTTAGCTTTGATTTCCTTTACTTTATTCACTTTATCTTCTGGCAGTAAGTCACCAAAGGCATTAGTGATACCTAATTTTTGTGCGACAAATTGAACCACAGAACTTTTGTCACCGCTGAGCATGGTAATGTTGACACCGAGTTTTTTTAGTGTGTCTACCGTTAATTGTGCATCCTCCTTAATGCTGTCGGCGATAGTAATGTAGCCTGCGAATTTATGATCGTAGGCAATAGCGATGACGGTATACACAATGGTGGCAGGATCAATATCGTAGGTGACGGCGTATTTATCGAGCAATCTAAAATTACCTACCAATAACTCTTTTCCATTCACGTCCGCTTTCAATCCATGAGCCGATATTTCTTCAACATTATTTAATTTAATGGCACTATCAATATCGCCTACAAATTGATGAATGGCTGTTGCTACAGGATGCGTACTCTGGCTTTCCAGTGCATTGACAATTTTCAGAATTTCAACCCGATTGACCTCAGGTTTGAGGTTGACCTCTTGCACTTTGAATACACCTTCAGTCATTGTGCCGGTTTTATCCACCACTACATTTTGAATTGTAGAAATGGTGTCTAAAAAATTACTGCCTTTGAACAAAATACCATTTTTGCTCGCTGCGCCTATGCCGCCGAAATATCCCAGTGGGATACTGATCACCAGCGCGCACGGGCATGAGATCACGAGAAAGATTAGCGCGCGATATAACCATTCACTGAACACATAAGCTTCGAGAAAAAAGTAAGGCAACACACAAATGGCGACGGCTAAAACAACCACAATTGGGGTGTATATCTTGGCGAATTTTCGAATGAACAATTCAGTGGGAGCTTTTTGCGCAGCAGCGTTTTGTACTAACTCCAAAATCCTCGACAGTTTACTATCGGTATAAGCGGTGGTAACTTTGACTTGTGATACGGTGTTGAGATTGATCATCCCCGCCAAAACTGCATCGCCTTTATTTTTCGTGTCAGGTTTACTTTCACCCGTCAGAGCGGCGGTGTTGAATGAGGCGCTTTGGGATAGAAGTTCACCATCCAGCCCTAATTTTTCACCTGCTTTAAGCTGGATAATATCGCCAATGTTGACTGTCTCTGCCTTAAGCGTAATGGCTTGATTATTGTGTATTACTGTCACTTCGTCGGGACGTTGATCGAGCAGTGTTTTGATATTGGTTTTGGCTCTTTTTACTGCCAAGGTCTGGAACACTTCACCAACAGAATAAAACAACATTACGGCAACACCTTCTGGGTATTCGCCGATCGCGAAGGCCCCGATTGTTGCAATACTCATCAATAGAAATTCTGAAAATACGTCACCCTTGATGATGCTCTCAACCGCCTCTCTCAAAACCGGCAGACCAACGGGTAGATAGGCACCCACGTACCAGCCAATACGCAACCAGCCAGTAAACCAGGGTTGCGGAAAATAATTATCCAGTATTAGCGCAATCAACAATGCTATTAAACTAATCGCGGCGGGCAGAAACAGTTTGACGTTACTGTCGCTACTGCTGGCATGATCGTGTCCGTCATCATTGGTGAGCTGACTGTGGTCGTCAGTCGCACAACAACAGTCTTTAACGGATTTGTTTTTTATTAGTGCATCAGCTTGAGCGTTTATTTTTTTTTCTGTACAGCACAGTTGTTTTCCCTGCGCATCGTAGCTGTGTGTATGTTTCATGGTGTTCCCTCTTGAGAAGTGGCGATTAAATTTGGGGGCATCATTGATGAATACTCAACATGGGCAAGCTCACAGTAAACCTCGTCAATATCACCGGGGTCAGTGAATTTCATGTGGTTTTTTTTGATAGCTCGTTTTAATGATCAATGTCTGCCGTTGTATGTCATTGATCACTACCGAAAAATATCCTTTGCGCCGAGTATTAGGGCGGTAATGCAGGTGACAAGGTGCGTAATCTGCATTGAGAGTTTTTAACAAAACGCCTTGGGAATCGAATATCTGAAGCTGCAACTGTCCGCACGCGACATGCGGTCTTTTTTGTGTTGGCCAGACCCCACTGCTTATCGTTAGCGCGCCGTCGTTAAATTTGGCGGTCGCGTTGCTCAACTCAAGATTGAACTGACGCAACGCGTCGTCCTCGAACACAATATCAGCGACATTGGGATCTGTTGTTTGGCAAGCATTCAAGAACACGCTAATTGATAGCAGAATGAGTAGTCTTGTCAGAGTAGTCATGATTTATGCTCCTGCGAGGAAACCGGTCGATGACCGGGCAATGTGCCCAGGTCATCGGTTTTCATTTGATCTGCGCAATCAGCGTCAAACACTAAGCCTTCGTAGAAAGTTAAGTCTTTGATGGAGTCGAGCTAAACTTGCTATGAAGCCAGTGATATAAAACCGGTAACACCAACAGCGTCAGTAGCGTCGAGGAAATGATCCCGCCGATAACAACTGTGGCCAAGGGGCGCTGTACTTCCGCGCCCGTTCCCGTATTGAGTGCCATTGGCACAAAACCAAGGCTTGCCACTAATGCGGTCATGAGGACAGGACGTAAGCGAACAAGCGCTCCTTCCGTCACAGCCAACATCAAATCGCCTTTTTCATGCCAGAGATCGCGAATAAAAGCGAGCATGACTAAACCGTTGAGTACTGCCACACCAGAAAGTGCAATGAAGCCTATGCCCGCCGATATGGACATAGGCATATCTCGAATGGCTAACGCCAGCACTCCACCGGTGAGCGCCAACGGCACTCCACTAAAAATAATTAACGCATCTTTTAGTGAGCCAAAAGCCATGACGAGAATGCCGATGATAAGTAGCAGTGTCAGTGGCACCACAAGAGAAAGGCGCTTACTTGCCGATTCGAGTTGCTCAAACGTGCCACCATAATCCAGCCAATACCCTGGAGGCATATCCACCTTGGCGGCAATTTGCGCTTTAACATCTTGCACAAATCCGCCCAGGTCTCGACCCCGGACATTTGCCGTCACAACGACCCGACGCTTACCATTTTCCCGGCTAATTTGTGCAGGCGCGGGAGAAATGTCGATGGTTGCTACTTCAGCGAGTGGAACATAATCACCGTTAGGCAATTGCACAGGTAAAAACTGAAGTTTCTCGACATCGCGCCGCACAGCCTCGGGTAATCGCACAATGAGTTCAAAGCGTCTATCGCCCTCATACAAGATGCCTGCACTTTCACCACCAACGGCAGAGGCAACCCAATTTTGAAGTGCTGAGACATTCAAGCCATAGCGTCCCAACGCACTTCGATTTGGAATGATCGAGAGTGTTGGCAGTCCTGTTACTTGCTCGACACGCGCGTCGGCCACACCTTCTACCTTACTGAGTGCTTCGAGTATGTCATTAGCCGTCAGTACCAACTGATCAAGGTCATCACCAAACACTTTTATGCCAAGATCGGCTCTGACCCCTGAAATAAGTTCGTTGAACCGCATTTGTATGGGTTGGGTGAACTCATAATTATTGCCCGGTAATTCTTCTAACGATTTTTCCATTTCCTCAACCAGTTGCTCTTTGGTTTTATCGGGATTGGGCCATTCGGAACGCGGTTTTAAAATAACAAAATTATCGGCGACATTTGGAGGCATCGGATCGGTTGCAACTTCGGCAGTACCTATGCGAGCAAAAACTTTATCCACTTCGGGAAAAGATTTGATACGCTTTTCTAGAACTTCCTGCATCTCCACCGCTTGTTCGAGGCCGGTACCAGGGATTCGCATGGCATGTAAGGCCATATCGCCCTCGTTGAGTTGAGGAATAAATTCAGACCCCAGTGTCATGGCCAGCCATGCGCAGAAAATGACAAGTCCGGTCGCGCCGCCAATCACAAACCAACGGAATTTAAATGCCAGTAACAATAAAGGCTTATACATTTGCTTCGTACTGCGAATGACAACGCCTTCTTGTTCACTGATTTTTCCACTTAAAAAAACCGCGACAGCCGCCGGAACAACTGTGAGGGATAGAACCATTGCGGCGACAAGTGCCATCACGACTGTTGCTGCCATGGGGTGGAACATTTTGCCTTCCACTCCAGTGAGGGAGAAAATCGGGATATAAACCACCGTGATGATGGCGACACCAAACAGGCTGGGTCGAATCACTTCCGAGGTTGCCTCGAAAACCACTTCCAGGCGTTCACGCAGACTAAGAGTTCCTTCGCGCTGGGCATGGGATAAACGTCGTATAGCGTTTTCCACAATGATCACGGTGCCGTCTACGATGATCCCGAAATCCAGTGCCCCTAGGCTCATTAAGTTTGCTGACACCCCGGTTTTTACCATGCCGGTTATCGTCGCCAGCATGGCCAATGGAATCACTGCCGCCGTGATCAGTGCCGCACGCAAATTCCCGAGCAAAAGGAAAAGCACCACAATCACCAATAACGCGCCTTCCAAAAGATTTTTGCTGACCGTCGCAATGGCTTTATCGACCAATGCTGTACGATCATAAACCGGCGTGGCAACTATGCCTTCGGGGAGAGAGGCTTGAATTTCAATCAGCCTTGCTGCTACGTCTCGCGCCACTGTGCGTGAGTTTTCCCCGATGAGCATCATTGCTGTACCTAGGACAGTTTCGACACCGTCCTGGGTTGCGGCACCGGTTCGAAGCTCTTTTCCGATGGCAATCTCGGCAACATCACTGATTTTGATGGGGACGGAATCGTGCTGTGCAACAATGACATTAGCAATGTCGTCCAGCGTTTCCAGTTGACCCGGCGAACGCACCAGTAACTGTTGCCCATTGCGTTCAATGTATCCCGCCCCACGGTTGTCGTTATTGGATTCAAGTGCGCCAACTAAATCGTCCATCGACACACCGAAGTGCAGGAGTTTCTGTACGTCTGGCGTAATGTGATATTGCTTGTTATAGCCACCAATACTGTTTACTTCTACCACACCCTTAACTTGCGCTAACTGGGGTTTGATTATCCAATCTTGAATTTCACGCAAGGCGGTGGAATCGTAAGGTTTGCCATCTTCCGTTTGTGCATCGGGAGCCGCTTGAACGGTATACATAAATATCTCACCCAAACCCGTCGAGATTGGTCCCATTTCAGGTTCCATGCCGGGAGGCAGCACACTTTTCATCGACCCCAGTTTTGTGTTGATAAGGTTCCGTGCAAAGTAGATATCGGTACCTTCGTCGAACACCACGGTAACCTGCGATAAACCATAGCGGGATAATGACCGGGTATAGGACAAGTTAGGTAAGCCAGCCAATGCGGTTTCTATAGGATATGTAATCCGCTGTTCGGCCTCTAAGGGCGAATAACCTGGTGCAGCGGTATTAATTTGCACCTGTACATTGGTGATGTCGGGTACGGCATCAATAGGGAGTTTTTGATAACTCCAATATCCGATGCCGACGATCAAAAAAACAAAACTTAAAAACAGATAACGCCGCTCGATTGCTAAGCGTAGTAGTGAATCAATCATGCTACACCCCTTAGTGTTCGTGCTCGGCTTCAGATTTTTCGATATCAGCTTTAATGAGATAGCTATTTCGGGTTACGTACTCGATGCCTGGTTTCAGGCCAGATATCACCTCGGCATAGCTGTCATCTTTTCGCCCCACCACTAGAGGGATAAATTCGTATTTATTATCGTGTTTGACAAAAACCCCGGTACGCCCCCCTAGGATCTGAAGCGCGTCTATTTTTACGGCTACACCCACGCTGAATTCATCGATAACAATACGTCCTTCCGTCATAGAACCTGGAGAGAACATTGACGTATCGTTGTTTAGTTTTGCGCGTGCAATAAGATACGGCTGCTCGTTATCTGCTGGGAGAAGGTGTTCAATCTTAGTTTTAACCTTTTGCCCGCTAATTCCCAAGAAAACCTCTTGCCCGGTTGTGACAGAGGAACGATGGGAAGGGAAAATACGCAACTCGGCCCACAAACTGTCGAAGCTCGAAATAGAGAACAATGTCTCCTCTCCTGTGACTTCGCCAGGATTGGCATGACGTTGCACAATCATCCCGGCAATGGGCGCGCGGATAGCGTATTTTCGCAAGCTCTCGTTTGATTCGACCTCAGCGAGAAGATCACCGGCTGCAACTGTCTCTCCAATGGTTACCTGGACCGAGGATATAACGCCTGAAAATCGTGCTCGCACATGACTGGTTTTCTCAGGGGCTGTGGTTAATCGTCCATAAGTGACGATTGTTTGATGAAGTGTTTGTTCACCGGAGCGTTCCGTCACAATACCCACAGTTTGTGCCATGGTGTCTTCGATTTGACTGGTTCCCTCCTCATCCTCGTGACCATGTCCACCACTTTCCTCATGGCCATGCTCATCTTCATCTTCGTGTTTCTTTTTGTCCCCGTGCTTATCTTCGTCTTCATGCTTCTCACCGTCCGCATGGTCGTGTCCAGATAAGCTGGGCTCCTCAGTGTGTTCATCTTCCTTATGTTGGTGATCATCGCTCTCCGCTGCTGCACTGGCCATGTAAATATCGGCAACAAAAAACACCAGTAATAATGCAAAAATAAAAACCACTCCCGGAGCGGATTTCAACGGATTTTTGGATGCAGGTTTCGTTAGGCGTTTATTCGTTGTTTTCATGGGTTAACCTCAACATTCTGTTCGTTCAGGGAGGAGCCAATCATTCGCTCCAGCTCAATTCGGGTTTCTTGCATGCGGGCAGCGGCTTCCACAAGCGCTTGCTGGGCTTCCAGCAATTGGCTTTGTGCAAGGTTTAATTCCAGATAGCTGTAGCGCCCCCGGTCAAATGCATTTGCGGTGCTGCGCATAGCTTTCTTCAAAGACGGAAGGATCTGGTCGCGCAACACCGTCACTTCATCAACGGCTAACTGATGAGTTTCGTAAGCGGCGATCAGTTGGGCTTCCAGTTGGATTCGTGTTGCGTCTTTGTCCCATTCCGCTTGTTGTTGGTTGGCGGTAGCAGTGGCGATTGCGCCACGAGCTCTCCCACTGCTACCCAAGGGCATACTCAGTCCAACCACCACAGCAGAGTCATCGCTTTCCTGAAGGCGGCGAACTCCCGCACTCCATTCCAGCGCTGGGCGACGCTCGCTTTGTGCTCGGCGCACTTCTGCCGAGCGGACATCGATCTCAGCTGAGAGAAATGCCAGATCAGGATTATTTGATAGTTTTTCCAGCAGAACAGGCAAGGATGTGGGTGACGGAACACCGTAGAGATCTGCTTTTACGGCGGTAAAGTCTGGAGAGGTATCAGCCCAAAATGCACTTAGCTTGATTCCTTCCGTCCTGACTCGCTGACTAGCTTGTCGCAACGCCAGCGTGGCGCGGGTTAGTGCGGCGTTGCCGCGCAAAAGCTCACTTTCGGCAGTGCCACCCGCTTGTACCTGCCGGGTAAGTGAAGTCAGGGTCTGTTGAAGTAACTGATGGGACTCCTCCTGAAGCGTGAGTTCTTCCTGCGCAACCAACAGGCGTATGAATTGCTGTGTAACAGCAGTCACCACATCCAATGTAATCACACGCTGGGATGACGCTAATTGTTGCTGGCGAGCAGTGACCAGATCGATCCTGGCATCACGTTGCCCGCCCAGCTCAATGGCAGAAGACAAGGAAATGGTTAACTCACTGGCTTTAGTCCCGCTAAAGGCGCCGGAGCCAGCCACATTTTCAAGATCGGTGTTAACCCGCAGCTCAGGTCTAAGTGCGGCTGTTTGTTTTTCCCCTGCGAGGGCATTGGCTTTGAAGCTATAGCCTACGAGCTGAGGGTTGTGCTGTAACGTGGCGCGAACGGCCTCGCTTAGCGATAATGTTGACTCCGCAGCCGCTACTGAAAACGCGCTACAGGACACAGCAATAGCCGAAATAGCCATTGCCCGATGGAAAAGTTGCATAGAAAACTCCAGCCTAATTGGCAGTTTCCGACGCCACTACAGGAACCCTGAGCGTGACTCGGAAAATGCAAAAACGCCCGTTATTACAGGGCTGTTAATAACAATCAGAAGGAAGTTACAGGAGGGGCGCGCAGTGGGGGGCGAATCCCGGTACGACGACGGGGATGATGAACATTTTGATAAGAGAATAATAACGGTGTGGACTTTACTGCCAGCAATACAAAAATCGCCGCCAGCAGTATCGGTAATGATGGATCAAATTTCAGGATCTTTGCCAGAACCGATTTGGATACTTCTACATCAATATCCTGATGCAATTCATCCGGTGTATGGTGGGTTTGATGTCCATCCATAACATCCATATGAAGAGAAATTGGCGGTTCCTGTCCATCAAAACAAAAGTGCCCATGCACACCGACCCAGCTGGTCATCAGCCAAAGTAGCAGTGTCATAAGCACAAATATTTTATTAATGGAACGAATTCTCATCTGTGGATGGGTACCTGATAGTGAAGCTTATTGAGGATACCGTAATCTGGCCGTTATAGCCACCGCCGAACTCGTTGATGGTAAGAACATAACCTGACCCAAATGTGGTGAGGAATGCGCATTCCTCTGGCAAGATTTGTAAGCGGTCAAGATAGCAGCATGGGAGGGTGACTCAATGAAAAATATGGTTTAAATTATTTTGATTTAGTGTCCGGAAGCCATTTGTTCAATCCAATATGCTATTGAGTTATCTAAGTTTTTCGGTAAAGAGACCCTTCAGGAGTCAGTTTATAAAACGCTATAGCTCTCGATATTATGCTCATAACCCAACAATACTTGATCCCCCCCTTAACTTGTTCTGGATGAAGATCGCTCAATTGTTTTTTAATTGTTGTTGGAGACGGCGAGTTTATTATTTCCTCCACTGGCGTCATGCAGGATGCCCATGCCTCCTTTGATCGCTATGGCGGCTACGGCAATACCAACTACCAAATCCGGCCAAGCTTGTCCTGTCCAAAGAACTAACGCCCCACCCACCAGAATACCAGCATTGGCAATAAAGTCGTTCGTACTGAACGTACGTGCTGCCCGAATATTGACATCAGCGCTTTGGATGCCTCGAAGTAACCACACGCACAGAGCATTCACAGCGGCGGCGGCGATGGCCATGACAATCATTGTCACACCCAATGGTTCTGACTCCATTAAAAAGCGGCGTCCGGTATCGACCAACACGCCAATCGCGAAAGCAATCAACAACCATCCTGATACCTTGGCTGCTACACCTTTCCAATGCGGCGGACGAGTGAGTGCGAGCAGACTAATGACATAAACAAGACTATCGGATGCGTTGTCGAGAGCATTTGCAATCAGCGCGCTCGAATCAGCAAATAGCCCCGTCGCGGCAAACGATGTCGCAAGGGCAACATTTAACGCAAGGACAATCCACAGCATTTTGCGTTGTCCGCCTGTTTTCAAATGCATCTTGTCTTCGCTCATCGTGCCACCTATATAAATTCTATGACGATTGACTTTAGGATGTGAGGGTCTCCAAATTATTGCGACTCGCACTGAGTTGCCATTGCTGCAAATTGCTGGTGATCAAGAGACGACCTTTGCCTTCGCAAAAGTTACAATTCAGAACGGCGTTTAGGAGTTCGCTGTAGAACAAAATTTAATCTGTAATGGTTGACCAAATAGTTTCGCGTGCTAGTACAGTTGCCGGGTTAATACTGCGCGAGGAGAGAGTCGCCCCAGACGCGGGGCGAAAGCTGTTTACGCAGCCATTTTCCGGCATTGTTCTGCACAAGCGCGACACGCTTCAGCGCACCGTTGACAATGATCGTGATCATGTTTTGCGCAGATCTCGGCACAGGCTTCGCAAATATCTGCGCAAAGACGACAGATCTGTGCGGTGAAATCGCTACCACGTGCCATTACAGCAGCGGCAAAGCGACAGGCTTCAGCGCAATCCAGATCAGCACGAATGCAATCCGCCATCATCGTCGGATCTGGCTCAAGTAAACACGCTGTTGAGCAATGATCACAGGCTGCTGCACAGTCGTAGCATGCATCGATACAAGTAGAGTGTTGTAAATGAGACATAGGTAATTCCTCTTTTGATTCACAGAAAGATAATTCTTTACTGAGCAAAGGGATTAGCAGGTTCTATGCCGGATTGAGATGTCTCGCAACAATGGAGCTGTATTTTTGCGTGCAATAAGCTGTTACCCGCAAGCATGGAGGCGAAAAATATCTCACTAAAAAATGTACTTTCGCGAGATCACCTCCAGCTTCAGAGCAAACGATTTGAGAAAAACTCAAAATAGAATATTTATGACGACAGTCATTTGAAAAAAATACAATTAGATTGGTTTATTTTACCCGGTATCTTCTACGTATTTTGGTAAGAGGATAGTTGAAGCTACGATTTTACACATTGTGAGGCCCTTGCCGCGCAACTTGCAGCCCAAGTTCGGCATGCAGAAACACATTCTTCAATTCTACCAACTTCTTCACAGCTATCAGCGCAGGCGGTGCATGTTTCTGCGCACAATTTGCAAATATCAGCGCTGTATTTCGAACCACTCAATTGGAAGCAAACCGAGTTTTCGCAGATTTTGGCGCTGTCCTCTATTGAGCGGAAATGCTCCGGCTCCAGATGTTTTCCGCCCATATTCAAACAGTGGGTCATGGCAGTTTGTAAGCAGATTTTATGGCAGTTCGAACACTTATCAATGCACATTGAATCCGTCGTCATATGGTTCATTCCCTTGCTCCTATTTAGTGGTTTGGAAGAAGTTGTTTTTACATCAACAGAGCAATACCGCTGAACAACGCATTAAACAGTGCACTAGGACACATAGACCGTATCCATGGTGATTGGTAAACCACGTCAATGACGCACATATGTCATTAAGCTTCCCTGCCTACCCATCACCAATCTGAATCGATCAAACAGTCAAAATATTATCCACAATTCCGTTTGCGCAATAACTTAAAAGCTACTGGTAACACGAACAATGACAATAGCGGTGCCGTTATCATTCCTCCCACCATAGGGGCTGCAATTCGGCTCATGATTTCCGAACCTGTGCCGCTACCTAAAAATATCGGCATCAGTCCCGCAACAATCACGGTTACGGTCATCATTTTTGGGCGAATGCGTAAAACGGCACCTTCCTGAATAGCGTCGAATAAATCCTGATGTGTTGTGGTTCCAGCTTCAATCCGTTCCTGCCATGCCTGTTTCAGGTAGAGCAACATAATCACCCCGAATTCGGCGGACACGCCAGCCAGTGCGATGAAACCTACCGCCGTTGCGACAGATAAGTGATAGTCCATCAGGTACAGCAACCAAACGCCACCGGTCAGTGCAAATGGTAGTGTGCCCATAATTAGCAGCGCTTCGTCCCAGCGCGAAAAGGTTAAAAAGAGCAACACCAAAACAATTGCAAGTGTCGCGGGTACTATCCATTGCATACGTGCATTGGCGCGCTCCATAAATTCAAATTGGCCTGCATAGCTAACACTGGTTCCTGGTATTAATCTCACCTGATCAGCAATGGTCTGTTGTAAGTCTTTAACCGTGGATGCAAGATCACGATCACGCACATCAATGTAGACAATGCTCATTGGTCGGGCATTTTCGCTCTTCAGCATGCTGGGGCCTTCGCTTACTGAAATAGTGGCAATAGTTCCTAAAGTAATCTGACTACCGAGCGGTGTGATGAGTGGCAAATTGTGAAGCTTGCCGATACTGTCGCGCCAATCGCGCGGATAACGCAGGTTGATGGGGAAGCGTGCGCGACCTTCGATCACCTCACCCAGATTTTCACCGCCAATCAATCCGCTCACGACAGATTGTGCCTGGGTCATACTTAATCCGTAACGCGCCAATGCTTCGCGATTGAAATCGATATCGAGAAAGCGCCCACCAGTAATGCGTTCAGCGACTGCTGATGAAACACCATCCACGGTTTTTGCAACTTGTTCAATTTGCTGCGCAACCTGGTCGATATCGGCGAGCGAATTTCCTGCGATTTTTACGCCTATAGGACTTTTGATTCCGGTGGCCAGCATGTCTAACCGATTGCGAATGGGCGGTATCCAGATATTGGAGAGCCCCGGTATTTTTACCCGCGCATCCAGCTCGGCAATGAGTTTTTCCGGTGTCATTCCGTCGCGCCATTGGTCACGCGGCTTGAACTGAATGGTGGTTTCAAACATTTCCACGGGAGCCGGATCGGTCGCGCTGTTGCTGCGGCCAGCTTTACCAAATACCTGCGCCACTTCCGGCACCGTTTTGATCAACCGATCGGTTTGTTGCAGTAATTGACTGGCCTGTTGAACCGTTAAGCCTGGTAAGGCACTGGGCATGTATAAAACATCGCCTTCATCAAGAGGAGGTAGAAATTCACCGCCCAATTGGCTGAGTGGCCAGGCAGTGGTCAGCAATATTGCCAAGGCAAAACCAAGCGCCGTTTTAGGATGCTGTAACACTCCTGCCAGCGCTGGGCGATAAAGGGCAATCAGCCAGCGATTGAGTGGATTTTTGTGCTCATTGGGAATCTTGCCGCGAATCCAATAACCCATTAGTACGGGAATAAGCGTAACTGAAAGCCCCGCAGCAGCCGCCATGGCGTAGGTCTTGGTAAATGCGAGCGGGCCGAATAATCGGCCTTCTTGCGCCTCCAAGGTAAACACGGGAATGAACGAGAGCGTGATAATCAGCAGCGAGAAAAATAGCGCAGGTCCGACTTCTGTAGCTGCTTGAGTAATGACCTGCCAGCGTGGCTCGCCGCTGAGTGTTTGATTGGGGTGCTGCTGTTGCCAGCGCTCCAAATGCTTATGCGCGTTTTCGATCATGACAATGGCTGCATCCACCATGGCGCCGATAGCAATAGCTATCCCGCCCAGTGACATAATGTTGGCATTGATTCCTTGCTGGCGCATCAGGGCAAATGCAATCAGTACCCCAAGCGGCAAGGAAACTATGGCCACCATAGATGAGCGCCAATGCCAGAGAAACAGACCGCATACCAATGCAACCGCCAAAAACTCTTCGATAAGTTTGCTGGTTAAATTAGTCACTGCACGATCAATCAGCTGGCTGCGGTCGTAGGTAGTCACTATCTCAACGCCAGCGGGCAAACTGCTGTTTAACTGCTTCAGTTTTTCCTTAATAGCCGTGATAGTGGCGCGCGCGTTACCGCCAGAGCGCATGATCACGATGCCACCGGTGACTTCACCTTCACCATTCAGCTCAGCAATCCCCCGGCGCAATTCTGGCCCCAATTGAATGCTCGCAACCTGCGCCAGTGTGATCGGAACGCCTTCCACCAGCTTCAGCGGGATGCGTTTGAAATCCTCCAGTGTTTTCAAATAACCGCTTGCGCGAATCATCAACTCCGCTTCTCCCACAGTCAGTACGCCTCCGCCGGTTTCCTGATTGGCTTGCTGGAGCGCGTTAATCACATCCTCGTGGGATAAATTGAAAGAGGTCAAGCGGATTGGATCGAGTACCACTTGATATTGCTTGACCATGCCTCCAATCGCAGCCACTTCGGCCACGTTGGGTAGTGGTGCTAATTCAAACCGTAAAAACCAATCCTGTAGCGCTCGCAATTGAGACAGATCGTGCTTGCCGGTTTTATCGATCAGCGCATATTGAAAAATCCAACCAACGCCAGTCGCATCTGGCCCAAGTGCAGGTTGTGCCAGTGCAGGTAACTGGGTTTGAATTTGGCTCAAATATTCCAAGACACGGGAACGCGCCCAGTACATATCAGTTCCATCTTCAAACAAGACGTAGACAAAACTATCGCCAAACATCGAATAACCGCGCACGGTTTTCGCACCCGGTACGGACAACATTTTACTGGCTATCGGATAGGTGACCTGATCCTCAACCGTCTGTGGTACTTGCCCGGCGAAGCTAGTGCGGATAATCACTTGCACATCGGATAAGTCAGGCAGCGCATCTATCGGCGTTGTCTTTATTGCCCAAGTGCCCCACACAGCGAGTAACAGCGATGCCATCAATACCAACATCCGATGGCTAACAGACCAATGAATAACACGGCTAATCATGGTGCATCTCCATAGTGTCGGAAGGTAACTTCACTACGGGAATGCCCGAAAGAGACGCCTCGGAATCCAGCAAAAATTGGCCGCTGGTCACTACCTCCTGTCCCTCCTTTAAACCTTTTTGAATGCGTGTGTGATTGCCGATTTCCTGGCTGGCGATTACCTCTACTGGGCGGAATTTACCGCCGGATTCCACCACCATCACTAACGCCCGTTTGCCGGTGCGAATAATGGCTTCGGTGGGGACAAACAAACCTGTTTTGTTCGAATTACTATGCAGATGTATACGCCCACTGGTACCGGGTTTGAGGCGTCCATCTGGATTGTCGAGTTCCACTCGCGCAGTCAAGGTACGGGAATTATTATCCACCGTGGGTAAGAGGTATTTCAGTGTGCCGGAGAGAAAGGGATCATCAGGATTGGCGGAGTGGAAAGTGGCTTTATCGCCTGGCACTAATTGCGAGGCTTGCGCTTCGGGGATGGCTGCGTCAAGCCACACGCTATCGAGGCCGTTTATGCGCACCAAGGTGTCACCGTTGGCCAACGCCATACCGGCTTTGATCCCCAGCATTGTCACAACCCCGCTAATGGGGGCAGTGATGGTTACCTGTGTTTCCGGTTGCCGGGTTTTCTCCACCTGCGCAATCAGATCATTTGGCATGCCGAGTAGCTGTAAACGGGTGCGCAAGGTTTTCAGCAAACGGGGGTTATCCGTCACTGGCTGTGACAGCAATTCGTTTTGTACATCAAGCCATTCGGGTATTTGGAATTCAGCTATCGGCTGACCTGCGATAACGCGATCACCCACGGCCAAAGGCCAGACTTTTTCTGCAAAGCCATTCGCGCGCAGTTGGACAACTGCTTGGTCGCGCTCGTTAAATTGTAGCCTTCCGGTAACTTCCAACTCTGACTGTGCCGCCATACGCTGGACTTTTGCTGTTCGCATGCCGAGGTTTTGAACGAGATCGGCATTTATCATGAGGCCCGGTTCTTGCGATGCTTGCGTGGCGTACTTGGGTACCAGTTCCATATCCATAAATGGTGATGGTCCCGGTTTATCAAAATGCTGATCAGGCACCATAGGGTCATACCAATAGAGTACCTTGGGCTCCTGTTCCATTTCGTCAGCGCCATCTTTAGGTGATGGACTTGTAACGGAAGGTTTAGACAAATGTGGCCAACCAACACCTATAGCAACGCCAAGTGCCAAGGTGCACAGCGCCGTAATAATGAGCGCGCGCGCAGATATATTGTTCATGTCATTAATTCCTGGAAAAACTGCGAAAAACGTCCCGCCTAATGACCGGTACATTTACCAGAGGCGGAGTTGAATCGTGGTTTACTCAGGAAATATTAGGCGGTCGCCAGATACTGGCCGGATTAAAAACAGTAAGAGTTACCGAGGGAGTTTTAAGGTGAAGTGAAGAGATTAATAAAGACGAAAAAGGCGCAGGGCTATAAATAAAAACCTGTACTGGTGTTTTACAGAGGTGACAGGATTGAGCTGTTTTACATTGATTTACTTTGTCAGTGTCATCCTCTTCGGGGCAGCATGGCATAGTTTCGCCCGCACCAGATTCATCCATCTGCATTGTCGTTTCTTCAGGGCACTGCGTAGCGGACAGCAGAATTTCTGCCGCCACTTGCAGGGGCATCATGAAGCTGAGCAATAAAATAAATAGCAATGGGTAACGACGCATAGGGTCAGCTTAACTCAATACCGTTGATAGAAAAATAACACTTTCCAATTTCATGTTGCCCAGTACCTACCAAATCAAACATCTACCGATCATGTTTTCCTTTTGATCTTGACGGGTCATCGTCGTGATCAGTGGAAATTTTTGCGCGCGCAAAAATACTTCTTCCGTTCAAGTTGATTAAATGCCTGCATCCAAAGAGGCCACAGTTGAGCCATTCAGTGGGGATGTCGTGATGAAATAATTTCAATTAACCGGTGCTCCAATGTTTTGGAAACTCTCGCTGGGAGGCTATTTTCAACGTTATATGCTGGGCAAATAGTTCCACTACCAGTGAACAGAGGTTAACCCGCCATGAGCCGCAAACCGCTTACCGAACTACAACTTGAATATTATAAGGCACGGTCAGCCCATGAAATTGCTATGCATAAATCTAGGACGGAAAGATATAAAATTTACCTCTACTCATTAATTCTTATAACCACACTCCTAAGTGGTCAATTGGTGAAAGCTTTTGGCGGGATCAACAAATTTTGGCGGACACACACCGCAATAGTGCCGATAGCATCTCCATTATCGGTAGCATCGAATCATCCATTAAATACGTTAAACCAAACCGTTCGGCCTACACCAAATAAATTCAACGACAGTGAAACCAGAAACAAACGAAGCCTACGCCGTGATTAGCGGTTTTGGGCAGGAATTTACTTTCGCCTCAACCGCAAAGCATTCCCAATCACGGATGCAGAGCTAAGACTCATCGCTATTGCAGCGATCATTGGGGAGAGCAACCAGCCCGTCCAGGGATATAACACCCCTGCGGCAATAGGAATACCCAGCCCGTTATACAAAAATGCAAACATCAGGTTCTGTTTCATGTTGCCTACTGTCGCCTCTGACAAAAAGCGCGCCTCCGCGATCCCACGCAAATCACCTTTTACCAAGGTAACTTGCGCACTGTTCATCGCCACATCGGTTCCCGTTCCCATGGCAATACCTACATCAGCTTTAGCCAGTGCGGGAGCATCGTTGATACCATCACCAGCCATTGCGACCACTTTGCCCTCACCTTGAAGTTGCTCAACCAAGCGTAACTTGTCTTCGGGCTTTACTTCACCATGGACTTCATCAATTCCCAATTGCGCCGCCACAGCTTTGGCCGTCGTTATGCCATCCCCCGTTGCCATAATGATGCGTAAACCCGCTTCTTTCAGCGTAGCTAATGCGCCAGAGGTGCTTGGTTTTATGGGGTCAGACACAGCCAGTAAACCGGCAAGCTTTCCATCTATTGCCAAGTACATAACACTCGCTCCCTTGCCGCGCAATGCCTCGGCCTCAGTCACTAACAATGTGACAGCTATACCCAGTTGCTCCATCAGCGCTGTGTTTCCTAGCGCTAATTTGCGCCCTGCAACAATTCCATATACGCCAATACCTGAACTTGATTCAAATTGTTCAACGCTATCCAATAACAGATTTTGTTCGCGTGCGGCGTTAACGATTGCATCTGCAAGTGGATGTTCACTGCCTTGATCTAGACTTGCAGCAAGACGTAAAACCTCTTCTTTGTGAAACCCATGTGCAGGCACCACGCATTCAAATGTGGGCCGCCCTTCGGTGAGGGTACCGGTTTTATCTATAATCAGCGTGTCTATTTTCCTGAAGTTTTCAATCGCGCCCGCGTCCCGAAACAGCACACCCTGGGTAGCGCCACGCCCAGTGGCCACCATGATAGACATCGGAGTTGCTAACCCGAGCGCACAAGGGCAAGCGATAATAAGTACTGCCACGGCGTTTATTAACCCAAATATCCAACGTGGCTCAGGTCCGAACAGACCCCAGGCAAAAAAGGTCAAAACAGATATCGCGACAACAGCTACGACAAAATAACCGGCAACAGAATCGGCCATGCGCTGTAAGGGTGCTTTGGACCGCTGCGCATTCGCCACCATTTGAACGATCTGCGCCAACATTGTGGACGATCCGACTCGTTCGGACTGAATGGTGAGAGCACCATTACTGTTGAGTGTAGCGCCTATAACTTTGTCGCCTTTGCGTTTGGTTACTGGGACGGGTTCACCTGTAAGCATGGACTCGTCCACTGAACTGCTACCTTCTACCACCACCCCATCGACAGGTACTTTTTCACCGGGACGAACACGCAGTTTGTCCCCTACGTGGACATGAGTTAGGGGCACATCTTCTTCACTGCCATCCTCACGAATACGGCGTGCTGTTTTTGGGGCAAGACCAAGTAAAGACTTAATCGCTGCGGAGGTTTGGGAACGCGCCTTTAACTCCAGGAGCTGCCCAAGCAATGTCAGGGAAATTATCACCACTGCCGCCTCAAAATAAACTGACACTCGCCCCATCGAGATAAAAGAATTAGGAAACAGGTTCGGCATTACCGTGGCGATAACACTGTAGATAAAGGCTGAGCCCGTACCTAAACTGATTAAAGTCCACATATTGGGGCTACGATGAATGACGGACTGCCATCCACGCACAAAAAATGGTGCACCTGCCCAAAGTACAACTGGCAGCGTCAAGATGAATTCAATCCATGATTGCGTACTAGCATTAAACAAATTCAGTTGATGACCAAACATTGCCAACACAAAAACAATCACCGTGAACGGGAGAGCCCACCAAAAACGACGAGTGAAATCGCGTAGTTCTGGATTGTCATCCTCATCAAGATCCGGTAACAAAGGCTCTAAAGCCATACCACATTTTGGGCAAACACCCGGTTGGTCCTGACGAATTTCCGGATGCATAGGACAGGTATAAACTGCACCAGCTGTTGTTTCGTGGGCGGTGTCTTGTTTAGCGTTATTGTTTGAGTGGGCATGCTTTGTGCCGCTTGGCATTGACGTTTTTGATAGATATTGCACTGGTGCGCTTTTAAACTTTATTTTGCAACCTTCACTGCAAAAATAATAAGTGGTTCCCTCATGTTTGTGCTGATGAGTGGAGTGCTCAGTAACCATCATTCCGCAGACGGGGTCTTTAAGTTCATTTGACGCTGGCCGATCCGACGAATGAGTATGAGGATGTTCCATGTTTTCTGCCTCGTTATATGTTGCTTGTGGTGCCGATTTAACCAACCCTTTTTAATTCGATTCCAGACAGCGAATCAGCAACGCCCAACACCGTCAGGCAAATACTTTTGGCCGTCCATGGCGATGTTGTTGCTGATTTTAAGTATATATTGGCTTCTAGTGCTAACGAGATTCCAAATCCTGTATCAGATTTTTCATTTCACCAATCTCACGTTTTTGCGCTGCGATAATTTCGTCCGCTAATTTTCGAACACGAGGGTCAGTGATCTTTGATCGCTCGCTGGTCAAAATGGCGATGGAATGATGGGGGATCATAGCTTTCATGTAGGAAACATCGCCAACCGTAACCTGACTTCTCACCAAATACAGTGAGCTCGAAAACACCAGGACACTGCCAGCAATCACACACATATTCAACAATTTATTTTTATACATGTGGAGCATAAATAATAACATCACGACCGCCATAATAGAGCCCATCACCAAGGACATATAAAATCGAGTTTCGCTCCAAAATATATGATCTGTCGAGTAACTGTTTAAATAAGTAGCTCCATACATGAATGCGGTAGACGTTAAAATCATCACAATAAATTTTAGATACATTTTCATAATTTTCTCCATTTACGTTAATAATAGAATCAAGCTTTTATTTAACCCACATCCACACTGCCGCTAAAATCATAAATATATTTTCTGTTAATGATACAAAACCCAGTGGGACTTGACTGTTGCCTCCGACACAAGCGCATTTTAATTCTCGCTTGTCGATGTATACGGCTTTGACAACAGACGCCGCGCCAACAGTGCCAATAAAAAGCGCAATAGGTGATACCGCCCATGCGGCCAACCCGCTTAACATCCCGATACCTGCATAGGCTTCTGCAAACGGGTAGATGTAGGCGTAGGGTATATAACGCATTCCTAATAAATCGTACGTGATGAATTGGTTTGAGAATGAATACAAGTCACGCAGTTTTTGGATTGCCAATACCGTCATACTTAATGCGACAAAAAATTCAAGGGTGGTCATGACGTTAAAATTGTCGAACATGCGCCACGAAATAGCAGTGGCGAGCAGAAAACATGTGGCAAAAATGGCGATTACCGGTTTGTAGGTTTTTTCTTGTGTGTCGATAACTTTCAACCCAAAATATTTTCTAACGTCTTGATAGCCACCTATGCGCTCATTTTCAATAAAAGTTTGTGGTGTGGTATCTACGCCCTCCTGTCGTTTAAATGCATCCGCTTCTGCACGTGAAGTTAATTGTTTATCTACGACCACGTAGCCTTGTTTGCGCAGTAAATATTTAGTTTTTAAACCAAAGGGGCAGATATGCTCAGGTGTTACCATGCGATAAAGGGTTGCGATTTTCGACATTCACATTCTCCTTCTCATGTTGAGTATCAAAGCGAAAAGTTCAATTTTGTGACCTTAAAATTTCGATTTGGTGCACGAAAAAAACTAACAAAAAAATCGTAAAAAAGTTATTTCTGGATACTTTCAATCAATGCGAATCATTTTTTCCATCTGACCTGGACGTTAATATCTGGTATTGGTCAGGTGTAAGAGTTGGCAGTTTTTGAATAAACGCCACCATCGCCCAAATGCGCTGGTCATCATGAGTCGGCCCCCATGCAGGCATACCACTGGCTTTGATGCCATGTTTGATAATCCAAAATTGACGCTGTGCGCTCCCTGCTTCTTTTACATTGTGAGCATGGTCATGATCGCTTGATGCCAGTGATAAGTTGGGCGGGCTGGGATAAAGCCCAATACTCATATCACTTTGCGTGCGCCCCGGTTTTAAATGGCATTGGGAGCACATATCGTTGTAATCCGGCCCACCAGTGAGGAGTAGATTGGAATTATTTAAATCAGGCACTAGGATATCGCTCGCGGCACGTGCAATAGAGCGCTCCCGCATGGTCTCCAGCAGCCAATAAGTCACCTTGTTGTGCGGTACATCAGCGCCGATTGGATACAGCCCTGCGTTGATATAAAGATATGCAGCAGCCAGTGTGGCAACGCCAAGTAGAATTATCCATTTAATGGTCTTCATAAAATCGAGCTCCTAATTCAAGAATGGATGTACTGCATGCGCCGTCATCTGTTGCAATATCGCGGGTTGCTCATGACATGCAATGAGCAACCGCGCATAACCGATTAATGATTGCCATGCCCCTCATGACTTGTGCTGGAGGTAGATTTATCCATGTCCATACCTTCGTGATTCATGCCTTCCATCTTCTCGTGATCCATGCTTTCCATATCTTTGTGTGAATCTATATCAGCCGATTTGGTGCTGCACTTTTTCATTAACGCCTGCATTACCGGATCATTCATATCCATCTTGGAGTGATCCATATTTTTCATTGCGTCACAATCCGGCGCTTCTGCCGTCTTGGCGTGTTCTGCTGGATCATGAGCAAAAACCGGTGCAATGATTAATAAACCAGAGAGCGCCAAAGCGCAGCCTAATAGTGATTTTTTCATTGTGAATTCCTCATTGTTTGTTGATAAAAACTAAGTAGAACAGCGTGATTTAAAACCACGCACGAATGCCCGCAACCCATTGGGTATCGCTGGAGGCTTCCCCATGTTCGCGTACAAAATCGGCGGTATTGCCGAAACTTTTTGTCCAATTAACGCCGATGTAAGGCGCAAACTCCCGGCGGATTTCATAACGCAATCGCAATCCAGCTTGGCCATCGGCAAGCCCCGAACCCGTCATCCGATCCATATCATTCTGGCCATAAAAATTGAGGGTAATTTCAGGGGATAACACCAACTTTTGCGTGAACATCCATTCATATTCCGCCGACAAACGCGCGGCGGTATCACCCGAGTCACCAATAAAAAGTGCTGCATCAACTTCGAAAAAATATGGTGCTAAACCTTGAATGCCAATGACGCCCCATTCACGATCCGGTTCTGGTTTTAAGTCTTGGCGAAAACCGACTTGAAGATCCCAAAAAGGAGCAACAGCGCGGCTGTATAGCGCCTGGATTTCTGCCTCTTCGATGACGCCATCCACTTGCTCTACATCGGTTTTAATCCATAACTTATTGAGGTCTTTCCCAATCCAGCCTTGCGCCTCAAGCACGTAGGGTTCAGCATTCTCGGCGTTGCGCCATTCCAATTGGTCGATCATCACTCGTGCCAGGAGCGGATCATCGCCTTCGTGGGCAAGCGTGGGGGTACTGTGAAGCAAGGCCACGGTGAATAAGCTCAGGGCGAATTTTCCAGATAATGGTTTCATTGTTATCTCCTAAATGACCCGCACTTCACGCATCATGCCGGGCATGTGGTAAAGCAAGTGGCAGTGGTAAGCCCATCGACCTTTAGCATCAGCCGTGACGAGGTAACTGATGCGCGCTCCGGGTTGAACGATGATGGTGTGTTTGCGTGGAATGTATTCCGGATCCCCAGTTTCCAATTCACTCCACATGCCATGCAGATGAATGGGGTGGGTCATCATGGTGTCGTTAATGAGGATGATGCGTACACGTTCCCCATAACTCAGTTCGAGCGGTTTGGCATCGGCGAAATTGAGGCCGTTGATCGACCACATATAGCGACGCATATTGCCGGTCAAATGCAACTCAATTTCCCGTGAGGGTTCTCGCTTGTCATGGGTGGGATGAAGACCGCGAAGATCCGCATAGGTTAAGACCCGGCGACCGTATAACTTCATGTGATCGCGCAGACCAATACCGGGATCAGTCAGTCCACTTTGGGGGGCTTCGGCATGACTGTCTACATGAGGACCAAATTCCGACTCTGCGTGGTTAATGTTGGCGAGAGGGTCAAAATTGCTGCCAAAACCCGCTTTGGCCCGCCGCGCCTTGCCCTTGTGTTGGCTGTGATCCATTTTCATCGCAGACATGTCGTGGCCACTATGATCCATTGCCTTCATGTCGTGAGCCGAATGATCCATTCCTTCCATTGCAGGCATTGAATGTTGGCTGTGATCCATCCCCGCCATGCCTCCCGCCATATCATGACCACTGTGATCCATCGCCTTCATGTCATGGCTCGAATGATCCATGCCTTTCATTGCCGACATATCCTGGCTCATGCCACCCATATCGTGCCCACTGTGATCCATGCCGGACATATCCATCCCCATTTCACGGTGACCTAAAGTGGGGGCTGGATCCATCGCGGGTATTTCGGCACGCAAGGCGATATCGGTAGTCAGGGTGCCACGCGCATAGCCGGTGCGGTCATTACTTTGGGCAAATATCGTGTAGGCACTATCAGCGGCTGGTTCAACGATGACATCGTAGGTTTCAGCCACACCTATGCGAAATTCATCAACCGTTACTGGCTGGATATTCTGGCCATCGGCTGCCACCACCGTCATCTTCAAACCGGGAATTCGAACATCGAAGATACTCATGGCCGCGCCGTTGATAAAACGCAAACGCACTTTTTCACCGGGTTTGCAGATCCCTAACCAACCATGATCCGGAGTAACACCGTTCATCAAATAGGTGTAGGTATATCCGGTCACATCCGAAATATCGGTTTCGCTCATGCGCATTTGGTTCCACATAGCGCGCTCTTTCCATGTGGCAGACAAGCCCTTGGTTTTCAGATCGCGCACCAAATCACCCACCGTACGCTCACGGAAATTGTAGTAATGGCTCATCTTTTTCAGGGTGCCATAGACTTTTTCCGGGGCGGTGTCGGTCCAGTCCGACAGTAGCACTACCATGTCCCGGTCATACGCCACGGGGTCGGGATCTTTGGGGTCTATAACGATGGCGCCCATCAAGCCAGTCTGCTCTTGGAATCCCGAATGGCTGTGATACCAATAGGTGCCGTTTTGCTGGACATCAAACTCGTACACAAACGTTTCGCCCGGTTTAATGCCGTTAAAGCTCATTCCCGGCACCCCATCCATTTCAGAGGGTAAAATCATCCCATGCCAATGAATGGAGCTGTCGTGATCAAGCGTGTTAGTGACTCGCAAGGTCACCCGTTCACCTTCTTTCCAGCGTAATACCGGAGCTGGCAGGCTTCGATTGACTGTCGTAGCAATGCGCTGCTTGCCGGTAAAGTTGACCTTTTGGTAACCGATGGTCAGGTCAAATTGATTGCCTGGTAGCGTTTCAGGGCCATTCACTACCGCAGGCGATTCTGCCCAAAGGCGTCCGGATATCGGTAATGTACTGAGAGCTAACAACGATGAAGCCCCGAGTACAAAGCGACGCCGGGATTGCCCCCGCTGATCTATTAGCGCAGATGAATCCGTGTTTAGCGTGGCCGGAAGATTGTGATTAGCAGTTGCTAATTCCGGCAGTTGGTCAATCCCGCTAATGCAGGTGGGGGGAATTTTCATGCCCAATTCTCCTTAGTGAGACTGTTGTAGAGTGGTGATACGGGTATAAACCGCGCTGCCGCCATTGGCTTTGAGTAACAGCACGTTATAAGGCGTGAATCGTTGGCCCATTTCCATGCCGGGGCTGCCAACCGGCATACCAGGTACCGCGAGCCCGAGAGCGTCTTTGGGTTTTTCAGCCAGAAAGCGGGTAATTACCCACACAGGGATATGCCCCTCAAAAACATACCCATCAGCCGATACAGCGGTGTGGCATGACTGAAATTGAGGGACAATTAGATGGCGGTTTTTGATGGCATTGAGGTCATCAGGATGGTGAATTTTGGATTGGTAGCCATTGGATTGCAGATGGGCTATCCATTCCTCGCAACAGCCGCAGGTCGGGCTTTTGTACACCTCCAGTACTGGCTGCGATGAGGCCGAGGTTACTGATGAATCCAACGAATTGGCGTGAGCAAAACTGGCGCTGAATAACGCCAACATGACTACCCGGAATGCAAAAAGCAATCGGGGAAAACGCAGGTTAAACATAGATGCTCCTAAACAACCTGAGGTTGTAAAACATCAATTTAGGATTAGGAGCAGTAGAGGCTCCCGTTAATAAGTCGGTGGACTTGTGCGCCAAAATTCAGGCGTAGCTGTCCTGTATTAACGGAAAATGGGTGGGCAATAGAGCGAAAATACAGGGGATTTAGGCGTTTGATTGTTATAGGAATCAGTAACCAAACTGTTTTCGATTAAGGCGTTTACGGACAAGCTATAGGCGAGCGCTGGTAACGAACAACTGCTGGACGAACAGTGACTCATTGTTTTGCAGCAGTCATGGGTTTGATTGAAGTCGGAATTAGTGTCAGAGGATCCCATCTGACTCATATCGTGAGGCATTCCCATCATCGAGTGATCAATTGCCGTCATATCATGATCGTTGGCGGAGCTAGTCTCCATCAACTGACATGGCATAGCCACTACCGCCAACGACTGACCTAAGAAGATCAGAATTAGCAGTGCGATTATCCAGTGCTGATGACGGCGCGCAGTAATCATAAGATAAACATATAGGAAGAATTACCTAAAGCATATTCAATTGTAAGTAGACAGTCCAGTGGCCGGGCTGATTAATAGTCAAAGTTCACACTCTTTGCATTTTTAGGCTGGTCTCATATGTCGGGAATACCTGATTGGAGTAACCATTTAATTCCACCGTAATGTGCACCAACTCTTCATGAATACCCAATTGTTGTTTGAAATAATCCGGACGGACATCACCATCTGTCACAAGTGAAAGAATACAGGCATATTTACCTTTCGCCACGCGCCAAACGTGTAAGTCTGTAATATCAGCTTTGACTGGACTTGCGGCAATAACGTCACGAATTTCAGCCACTACTGGCGCATCCATTTCAGCATCCAGCAAAACACGCCCCGTATCACGCAATAGACCATAAGCCCACACTGTTACCAGCACAGCCCCAACAATACCCATTAAGGGATCGAGCCAATCCGCTCCCCACAGCTTGCCGCCTATCAGCGCCACAATCGCCAGAACTGAGGTCGCGGCATCCGTCAGCACATGTAGATAAGCCGAGCGCAAATTCAAGTCGTGATGGTGGTGGCCATCTGCTGCATGATGATCATGGTGGTCGTGATGGTGCGCATGGTTATCCTTGAGCAACCAGGCACAGACGAGGTTAACCAGCAGGCCAATACCCGCAATTGCAATGGCTTGATCATAGTGAATAGGGGTTGGTGATAACAGGCGTTCAACTGACTGATACATCATGAGACCGGCAACGCCTAAAAGGAAAATTGCGCTGGTATATCCGCCTAGAACCTCGATTTTCCAAGTCCCAAAGGAGAATCGTGCATCCTGAGCAAGGCGTCGAGCCGCCGCATAAGCAAATACGGATAACCCAAGCGCCAGTGCATGGGAACTCATATGCCATCCGTCTGCCAGCAATGCCATCGAATTGTAAATCCATCCACCGCCAATTTCTGCGACCATCATTACCGCAGTCAATAGTACAGCCCAACGGATGTTCCGCTCCGCCAATGGGTTGCCCTCATTAAAGACGTGCGAATGTCGAAGAGCTTTTATATCGATATCGGGAGATTGCATTTGGAAGTATCCTTGGGACAGTTTCATATTAATATACTCCCCCCTAGTATATGCATAATGCGGTGATATTGTCCTATGGCTCATACGAACAAATCCAAAAAGCAACTGTTAAGCCGTGTGCGACGAATCAAAGGACAGGCCGAAGCACTAGAAAAAGCGCTGAACGAAGGTACTGAGTGTTCTGCAATTCTCCAGCAGATATCAGCTATTCGCGGTGCGGTTAATGGATTAATGACGGAAGTTCTGGAAGGCCACATTCGTGAACATCTTGGTACGAGTGACGCCTCCGCAAAACAACGGCTGGAGGATTTGGATCAGGTAATAGACGTAGTGCGACGGTATCTGAAGTGATGCTTGTTGCGAGAAGATGAGTTCGGTTTACCTCTATTGATTTACCTTCTTGATAGGCTATCTGTACTCATTTTTTTGCTTTTGGCAGATTTTATAGGCCTAACATTAGATAAGTCATGATTATCTAATGTTAGGAAAGCTCGTTTATTGATCTTTAGTCCTGTTAAAATTAGTATGTAATTACATAGTATGTACCACAGTACGAAATAAACAGGGCGGGCAAGCAATGGCAAATAGCGGCGTTAACAAACACCAGGTCAAAAAGGCACGGGACGCTCTGATTGCCAAGGGACAAAACCCCTCCATCGATGCAGTACGCGTTGAGCTGGGGAATACGGGTTCCAAGGCCACTATCCACCGCTATTTGAGGGAACTGGCGGAAGAAAACCCACTAAATCCCGGCAATAAGCCCGCCATCAGCGAAACTCTGGGTTCGCTGGTCGAGCAGCTCGCTGCCCAACTGCACCAGGAAGCCCAAGACCTTATTGCTGCACGGGAAGCCAGCCTGCAAGCAACTACGGATAGCTTGAAAAGCCAGTTGGAAGCCGAGCGACAGACACTGGCCAGCACGGCCGATGAAAACCAACGACTGAAGGCCCAGTTAGCCAAATATGAGCAAGACCATAACACTTTGACGGCTGAAGCAGAGACACAGAAAATTTTGGCGGGACGCTTAGAGCAGCAACTGGCAGACAAAGGTGTATTGATAGCGGAGAAGGATAACCACATCCGCTCCCTGGACGAAAAACACCA
The DNA here is from genome assembly GCF_057196725.1 of Cellvibrio sp. ATLC23. Classification (NCBI taxonomy): domain Bacteria; kingdom Pseudomonadati; phylum Pseudomonadota; class Gammaproteobacteria; order Cellvibrionales; family Cellvibrionaceae; genus Cellvibrio; species Cellvibrio sp. ATLC23. The sequence continues at coordinate 234,817 of NZ_JBXUOS010000004.1, forward strand.
GCACGCCCGAGAAGCCCTGGAGCACTACCGTCAGTCTGTCAAAGACCAGCGCGACCAGGATCAGCGACGTCACGAACACCAGCTACAACAGCTGCAAGCCGAGATCCGCCAGTTGAACCAGACTTTATCGATCAAACAAACTGACTTGACTCACCTCAATACCGCCAATGCCGAGTTAACCGCCGAAGTGCGCCAGCTTCGCAAGGCTTTCAATGATGCAGGACAGGAGCTACAGACAGCAGAATCGAAATTGTTGGCCGTCAACGAGCAATACCAAACAACAACTCATCAAGTCGTCGAACTCACCGTCGTGCGCGATCAACTGTTTAGCGATAAGAACGACCTTAGTGAACGACTGGGACTGATGGAAAAATCATTCAAGGCTATCGAGATTGAGTTGGTGACAGTCAAAACCGAGCTGGCCGTGAAAAACCAATTGCTGGAGTCACTAGGCAACCAATTCACTCTCGCCAACCAAAACACGTAACGGAAAACAAGGATCAGATGACATGGCGAATTCAACAATCTCAGAAGCAACTCGGCGAGACATTTCTGACCTTATTCTCATCGAAAATATTGCCTGGAGCGGCAGGCTTGAGGAACCGGAGTTCCTTTCACGCTTGTACAATTTAAAAGAAATGCCATCCACGGATCACCGTTACGAAAATGCGTATGGCGATATTTGGCAGCACCGTGTGAATAATGATGACTGGAGTGATGACTGGGTATTTACCGACTCCCGATTCGATCTGATGCATACAGAAGCTGATATATTTCTGCGGTTCTTATGCGAAACACTGCATCCCGTAGTGAGAACATCCCAGGAAGACATCGAAAAATTAAAACAGGCATACAATTTATTATTAGCAAATGACGGTTACGAAATTGTGCCCAAAACAAAGGTCGAAAATCGGGAGTTGTATGCCGCACGCCAAATTGCATTATCCGCTGAACTCAATATCGCCTCCTTGAAAAAAGAATTTCTGGCAGCTGATGCCAGTTATGTGAATGCGCAAATTACGCGCATGGAAAGCGCTGTTGATAATGACCCCGGACTTGCGATAGGGACAGCGAAAGAGCTTGTTGAAACCGTGTGTAAAACCATATTAGAGGAACGAGGTATAACACTCGATGGCAACCTTGAACTACCCAAACTGGTAAAACAAACAGCGGCGGAATTAAAGCTAACACCTTCTGATATTCCTGATGAAGTGAAAGCGAGTGACAGTATAAAACGGCTGTTAAAAAATCTTGCCGATATCACCTACGGTGTTGCTGAATTAAGAAATAGCTATGGTACTGGCCATGGCAAAAATGCAAAATCCCGGGGGCTCAGCTCGCGGCATGCCAAACTGGCTGTTGGTGCGGCATCTACCCTGGCAATTTTCCTGGTTGAAACCCATGGCGAACGATAAAGCAGCTAAAGGAGACTGTATGGTCATACAATCGATTAAAACACAGTATAAAGGTTGCCAGTTTCGCTCTCGCCTGGAAGCTCGATGGGCAGTATTTTTCGATGCACTAAACATTATTTGGGAGTATGAAAAAGAAGGTTTTCGGCTCTCCGACGGAACCTTGTATTTACCCGATTTTTGGCTGCCCGAATTGGATTGTTTTTTTGAAGTAAAGGGTGCGGAACCAACGGATCGAGAAAAAAATATTGCAAAGCAGCTTAGCAGTGAAGCGCACAAACTGGTCATCATTGCGTCTGGCACCATGAACGTTGAAGAGTTAAGGGTCGGAGATATATCCTACGGTGATTGGCCGGCGAAAGGTTTTGTGATGACCGCCTACGGTGGCGCCGCACAACATATGTGGAAACCCAAGGCTTTTTCTTTTGGTTTATGGGATTGGCTAGTCGGCACCGATCTTCCTCCCTTTATTGCATCCGAATTCCCATCCATCTCAATTCCGAACGAAGATTCTGAGTCAACGCGCGAGTTAATCATACGATTGGATCAGGAATACTATTTCAAAAAATATGGCAAAGATCATCCTCGATACCAGTGGGGGCGCAGCGAGAAAAACATTTCGTGGTGCCATGAAGATTCTTGTTATCAATTTGGCTTGGAGCCAGATCGAGAAAACTTAAACATACGCGCTGCATATGCAAGCGCACGAGGCGCGCAGTTTGAATTTAAGAAATAAAGTGATGTTTTATTAATCCACCTACTCATTGTGCACAGGTTTAGGATGCGTCCCAATTTGGTAATTTTTGATTTGTACGGAACCCTCATCCAGTTTGGAGTGAAGCATCATCCATTTCGTAAAGTGTTGCAGTGGGCGCGACAACAAGGCCGGTCTCCAGAACCTGATGACGCTCGAACCTTGATGACGTGCCCAGAAGATCCCGTTGAGCTATTCGCAGCGATGGGGATCTTTCCACCCGCACACATGATTGCACAGCTTCAGAAAGAGATCGAGCAAGAACTTGCCAGCCTGGCATTATTTGACGATGTGATCCCCACACTACGCCAGTTATCGGATTGGCGCATTCCCATAGCAATATGCTCCAACCTCGCAAAACCCTACGGTGCAGTGCTCGAACAATTATTGCCTGATGTTCCACTTCTCAAATGCTTGAGTTATGACGTGGGTTACATAAAGCCCGAGCAAGAAATTTACCAATGGATTGTGGATAGAGCGAAAGTGGATCCGGCACACTGTCTTTTCGTGGGCGACACCTTGTTGGCCGATTATGAAGGTCCAACGCAATTTGGTTTTCGCGCAAGGCATTTGATAAGAGGAACAAAACGTTCCACCGAAACGATTGGTACCCTTACCGACATTTTAGCGCTCAAGGAGATTGCATGTTAGTACCCGTTTATAAAGGAAGAAGTGCTGAGGAAATATTGAGCGACCACGTCTATTTTGATTCAGCGGGCTATTTCTATAGAGCGATGTCCTGGATCGATTATTACCATCGGAATAGAACATTTACTTCAATAGTTTACGCGTGTGCTGATGCAAGGCTCGGAATTGAGCACCTGATGTTTGAGGAATTGGTCCTGCTTACAGATGCAAAGTTGTCAGAGGAAGCTTATAAAAAGTGTACTAGGGAAACCAATAAATTTCTAAAAATGATTAAGACACTAAACCCTGATCATGAAAAGCTCAACCTATTTACAAAAGCGCTGATTGAACTGGAGCCAGATGCACCGAAATTGATTTTTTGGGATCTATCCGAAATGTCAAAATATTGGGGTAAGTATTCGCATTACTTACATTGGTTTGGTTCGCAAGACCGAACTACGGGTGAAAAAGTTTGGGTCGAAGACGCAGTAGGTGAGGTATCAGAAATTACCCAAAAAATCTGGGTAAAAATGACATCCGGTAGTAGAGGCGTTATGCCAATATCCGACATGACACAAGAAACACAGGCGATTTGGGAAGACTTTAAAAATGAAAAAATCAATTACAGCGATATTAAAATCCGGTTGCAATATTGATTTGCGGGTCTTGGTGAAACGGAAATCGTGGATAACAAGGTAAAAGGAAAAAAATGGATTACGTGGCTTTCAAGTTTCCAGACTATACCATGCTTATTATTGACCAACTGAGGCAAGCTGATTGGTTCGCCCATTGCCTGCAAGTGGACACCGACGATGATATCTATAATCCGGCGCTGTATCTTTATCATAATCAGATAAACGGTGTCGCGTATCATTTAATTTTCGATCTCAATATCTATCAGTATGTACTGAGCGCCTATAAAAAGGCTGGCAAGAAGCAGATCCACAGGGATGCAATTGCGTTAATGGTATTTTGTAAGTTCACCGATATCCTGGTGGATCCAACTTTCGCCATCTATGAAAAAATTAATTATCAAAATGATTTTTCTGATGAGATTCTTGACGATTTGATCCTTTTTAGGCAGCTCGATAATGCCGACATGGATCAACTTTCCCAGTTCGCCCTTGGCCATACAGATCTAATCGCATTACCGGCTCCGCCAGAAACCGATAAGGGGCAACTTCGACACGAATTGACTAAATACCATCGTTTAAAAAAATGGGACACGTTGTACCTGATAGTGTTAAAAATTACCTACCTTTGCCATTGCGATTCTGCGCCAACACATCAAAAAGTGCAGAAACTGCTTGATTGGTGTCATGAGTATTTTCTATTTAGCCTGGCTGCCACGAGCTTTGCGATAAGCCTGTTTGCTGCCTCATCGAGTTTAATGAAATATAAACCCGCCGCATCTCAGCAGGATAGGAAAAAAGCATTGTTGAATATGACGTGGGATTTATTCTACGTGGATAAATTTTTTGAAAAATGGGTCGCAAAAGATGGTTCGGTGGAATCTATCTACGCCACCAATGATGGACCGCTGAAAGACGTTCTTCACAGAGCAATCTCCCTACAGCTACAGCCTGATGCATTGCAGTTTGTGGAGGAGTTGCCAGACACTCTGATAACAGTCATCGCAGCGATTCCAGAACGGATGGCTGATGAAAAAGGACGCAAACTGCGGAAAGGTATGGACTTCAAAACGTATCGAGACGCATTAATTTCGGAGCTTGAATTATCATTGCACGTCCGATGATCTCATTCTAAATATGGCGGCCAAACTTGGGGGGGGGGGGTAAAAGACGACAGTCATCGGGATTGATTGCTTATACAGAGTGGCCATATCATAATTGACCTGCGGGGCGACTGACCGGATGAGATTGAGCGCCCCCCAGCGGGGAAACCCGTAACCGCGCAAGGCGGTTCGAGGCGAAAGCCGAAGTGATTCTGGATACGTACGATGAAAAGGCACCTTTGGGTGCCTTTTTTTATGAATCTCATAAATTAGATGTACTCAAAGCAATCCCGAATTTATTGGATTTCCCACCTATTTTTACGAAGTTCCACGCTTAGGTAGGAAACCTTATTCCTAGTCATCCAAGGATGTGCTCAGATACGTCTCGTTACGGATGACCATACGTCAACTCTGGGGCAGACAGATCGCGCTTAATGAGAATCATTTGCTATGGATAAAATTGGGGTTTTGTTTAAAGTTAACCTATTTTTCCCTGCTCAAAACCGCGTTTAAACCACTCCACACGCTGTTTTGAGCTGCCGTGCGTAAAGCTTTCAGGACGCACCGCCCCACCTGCTTGTTGCTGCAATTTATCATCGCCAATTGCCGCGGCTGCATTGAGCGCCTCTTCAATATCACCCTGTTCCAGCATCTTTCGCTCAGTATCGGCGTAGTAGCCCCAGATTCCCGCATAACAATCTGCTTGCAGCTCCTGCTTTACCGATAGCTGATTTGCCTGCGTTTTTGATGTTTGTTGTTGCGCTTGCCTCACTTTTGCCGAGGTGCCTAGCAAGGTTTGCACATGGTGCCCAACTTCATGTGCGATCACATAAGCTTGAGCAAAATCACCCGGTGCACCCAGTTTGTTTTTCATATCCTCATAAAATGCTAAGTCGATATAGAGTTTTTGATCGCCCGGACAATAAAAAGGCCCCATCGCTGCTTGCGCATAACCGCAGGCAGAATTGACGGCATTACGAAACAGCACCAACTTGGGTTCTTGATAGGTCAGTCCTAATTTTTTAAATTCGAGATGCCAAGTGGATTCTGTATCCGCCAATACCACCGATACAAAGTCGGCCAACTCCTGATCTTTAGGAGATAGCTGTTGGGAGCCTGAACGACTAGCAGAAGGCGTGGCCAACTGTAATAAATCCACACCTAGAAGTTTTGCACCAAAGTACCCCACCACACCGATCAGCAATAAAATGCGCCCCCCTTTTGTACGCAGCAAAAACGGCACAATGCGGAATAAAATACCCGCACCACCCATCGCCATTGATGGGCCACCAGAACGGCGTAAATCCTCAACATTGTTACTACGACGACCTTGTTTCCAGCGCATAATGGTTACCTTAAATAAATCAAAGCGCGCTACTATAACGCCCTATTCTCAGTAAAACCGAATCGCAAAGGAGTTTTTATGACTACAAGCCCTCTGGCTGGTCAACTTTTACCCGCAGATCTGCTGGTGGATCTCCCGAAATTGATCGATGCCTATTACAACAATAAACCCGATGTGGGAATTCCTGAACAGCGCGTCAGTTTTGGCACTTCTGGTCATCGCGGTTCATCGTTCAATACCAGCTTCAATGAAAATCACGTGTTGGCGATTAGTCAGGCAATTTGCGATTACCGCGCACAGGCAGGTATCACCGGGCCACTTTATCTCGGCATAGATACCCACGCGCTCTCGGAGCCAGCGCAAATCAGTGCCGTTGAAGTATTGGCAGCCAACGGCGTGGAATTAATGCTCGCCAAAGGTGGCGAATACACACCTACACCGGCGATCTCCCACGCCATTCTCACTTACAACCGTGGGCGCAGTGCTGGTTTAGCCGATGGCATAGTGATCACGCCATCGCACAACCCACCCGATAACGGCGGCTTTAAATACAACCCGCCCAATGGCGGTCCAGCTGACAGCGACATCACTAACTGGATGCAAGCGCGCGCCAATGAGCTGCTGGAAAATAATTTGCGTGACGTGAAACGCATGGATTATCGCCAAGCGATTAAAGCAACCAGCACCCATCATCACGATTACGTAACACACTATGTGAGAGATTTAATTAACGTAATTGATATGGATGCAATTCGCGGGGCAAATATTCACATGGGTGCCGATCCGCTCGGCGGTGCCGGGGTAAATTACTGGAGTGCAATTGCCGATTACTATCAGCTCAATTTAAAAGTCCTCAATACAGCGGTTGATAAAACGTTTTCGTTTATGACTGCTGACTGGGATGGAAAGATTCGCATGGATCCATCGTCCGCCTACACCATGCAAGGTATGGTTGATCGCCGTAATTTATTTGATGTGGCCTTTGCTTGCGATGCGGATCATGACCGTCACGGAATAGTGGCGCCCAGTTGTGGTTTGATGCCGCCCAATCATTATCTCGCGGTTGCGATTGAATACTTATTTCAAAACCGCCCGCAATGGCGCGCCGACACCGCGATTGGTAAAACTGTGGTCAGCAGCGCAATGATCGATAAGGTTGCACAAAAAATTGGCCGCCGTTTATACGAAGTCCCAGTCGGTTTTAAATGGTTTGCACCGGGTTTATTTGATGGCTCACTCGGTTTTGGTGGTGAAGAGAGTGCGGGTGCTTCGTTCTTGCGCATTGATGGCAGCGTCTGGACTACCGACAAAGACGGCATCATCCCGTCACTGCTTGCCGCTGAAATCAAAGCCAAAACCGGCCGCGACCCTGGCGAATGTTACAAGCTGCTTGCCAATGAATTCGGTCATGCTGCTGAAGCTCGCGTAGAAGCTCCGGCTAATGCAGCGCAGAAAAAAGCGCTCTCAAAAATTTCACCGGAACAGATTACTTCAACCGAATTGGCGGGCGATAAAATTGAAAATATTTTGACCCAAGCACCCGGCAATAATGCTGGTTTTGGCGGCATTAAAGTGATGAGTAAAAATGGCTGGTTTGCAGCGCGCCCATCGGGCACTGAAGAGATTTATAAAATATACGCAGAAAGCTTTAAAGGAAAAGAACATCTTCAGCAATTAATTGCTGAAGCGCAAGTGATTGTAGATAAAGCTATTTCGTAACACTACTTTCTTCATTAAAAACGCCCGAGCTAGTCGGGCGTTTTTAATTTACCAGTGGCTAACTTAACGTTATGTTGGCAACGGAATCCAGTCTGTTTCACCCGGCACCATCGCAAAGCCGCCACTCGTCCAACGCTCACCAGCAGCTTTTAGTTTATCGCGCGACGATGAAACAAAATTCCAGTGAATAAATCGCTCGCCTGTCAAAGGCTCTCCGCCAAGCAATAAAATACGCGCACCACTGACAGTTTCGATGACATCATTCTCGTTCAACACTGCCAAATGGAACTCCGGTACCTCTTCAGCATTGACAGTGACACTGCCAAACGCCACATAGATTGCTAACTCTTGTCGCGGAAAATCTGGCGTATATTGCGCACCTGCCCCTAAGGATAAATCAATGTAAGTGGTAACACTTGCAGTTTTTACCGGTGACACAATGCCAAATGCACTTCCAATCAACACATGGGCACTCATCGTTGGCAAATTTACCGATGGAATCTGATCAGCTCCAAAATGTACGAACGATGATTCGCAATCTTCTACCTCTGCTGGTAATGCCAGCCAAGTTTGAATCCCTTCAACATCTATTTTTTTGTCACGTACATCATCTGGTATGCGCTCGGAATGTACAATTCCACTGCCCGCTGTCATTAAGTTAATCGCACCCGGTTCAATGCGTTGATGAACACCTAAGCTATCTTTATGCATCATCGCGCCAGAAAATAAATAAGTCACCGTTGCTAAACCTATATGCGGATGCTGGCGAACATCGCCTGCGGTAGTGCCAGATTCAAACTGCGCCGGCCCCATATGATCGACAAAAATAAATGGACCAACACGTTGCTGCAAACGTGAAGGCAGTAATCGTTTTACTGTAAAACCTATATCCTGAACGCGTGGAGATATTAACAATGCCATGATCTCGCCCTCTGATTTAAGTAAATATATTCACACACTCTTAACGATAGGCGCTGCCTATTTTTACAATAGGAACCTAATTCAAGACAGTCGTTTTTCTAGATAAGTTAATAAAGCGGTTAAGCGAAATGGTTGATACTTCTTTTCCTTATAGACCGCGTAAAGCGGCGTAGATTGCCCCTCATATTGCCCATTCAATAAAGTAACCAAGCGACCCGCAGCAATATCATCGCGAATATCCAGTGCAGATTTGTACACAATTCCATGCCCTGCCACCCCCCAGCGACGAACGACTTCACCATCATTAGTATTGCGATTGCCTTGAATAGCTATTTCAACCCTTGCGTCATCGCGATAGAAAATCCAGTTGTTGTAAGGGCGATCATTGCGATAAAAATATAAACAATTATGCTCGGTTAAATCTTCTAAACAATGTAACGGCGGCATGGTGGCAATATACGCAGGGGCAGCAGCAAGCAGGCGGCGATTATCACAAAGTTTACGTGCAATCAGCGCTGAATCGCGAAGCTCACCGTAACGAATCACCAGATCCAGACCTTCTCTATATAAGTCCTGCATCATGTCTGAAAAGTTCAACCGCAAGGTCACACGCGGATATTGCTGCTGAAAATCATCCAAAATATTTAATAATCCATGGCGCCCAAAATCCGATGGCAGCCCGATACTAATCTCTCCTGCCACTGCGGTCTGCAAATTACGTAGCTCTGATTCCGCATCACCCAATGCTGCCAACGCATGGTGTACATAGGGTATCAAGCTCTCCCCCGCCGCACTCAAGTGCAGACTACGGGTGGTCCGCTCTAGCAAACTTACACCCAACGCGAGTTCCAGCCGTTTAATAGCTGCGGATACCGCCGCATTGGTAATGTTCAATTGGCGCGCCGCCTCGCTCATATTGCCGACTTCAGCCACGCGCAGAAATAACTCCAAGTCCTGCAATGAGTAGGCTCTGCTCATTTAACACCTTATTGTCAAAATTAAATTGATAGTGATTTAAGCAATATAGCGATTATCAAACAAATCACCAAGAACTAGACTAGCTTCACGTGATAAATAATTCCTACTAGAACAACCTTTGGAGCAAATATATGAAAGCAGTCGCACTAAAAGCCTATTTACCAATTCAAGATCCTGAATCGCTGCTGGATGTAAATCTGGAAAAGCCAACTCCCGCAGGCCGTGAGCTGCTCATCGCGGTGGATGCCGTTTCGGTTAACCCAGTCGATACCAAAATACGTGCGCCCAAAAGCAATATTGAAAAAGATTTTCGAGTGCTGGGATGGGATGCAGTAGGTACAGTTGTCGCAACAGGGCCAGATGTGAGCTTATTCAAAACCGGTGATAGTGTTTTTTATGCAGGCAGTATCGTCCGCCCTGGTAGCAATAGTGAATTCCAGAAAGTAGATGAGCGCATTGTCGGTCATAAACCCAAATCACTCAGCAATGCCGAAGCTGCAGCCTTGCCTTTAACAGCGATTACCGCATGGGAAGGTTTATTTGATCGCCTGCAAATTTCGCGCGATAAAAACAGCAAACCGAAAACACTATTAATTATCGGTGGTGCCGGGGGCGTAGGTTCAATTGCAATCCAGTTAGCGAAGGCATTAACCAATCTGAACATCATAGCGACTGCATCGCGCAGCGAATCAGTTGAGTGGTGCAAATCACTGGGGGCAAATCTTGTGGTTGATCACAGCGCATCGTTAGTCGACCAAGTTCGTGCAGAAAACATTCATTTTGTTGACTATATTTTCTGCCTGAACAATACCGATCAGCACTGGCAAGCAATAGCTGAATTGATCAAACCTCAGGGGCACATTTGTTCGATTGTCGAATTAACTGGCCAGGTAGATTTAAACTTATTAAAAAGTAAATCAGTTTCATTCACTTGGGAGTTGATGTTTACCCGCTCGCTGTTCGAAACAGAGGATATGATTGAGCAACACCACTTATTAAATTGTATTGCAGAGTTGATCGATTGTGGCGCAATAAAAACTACACTCACTCAAGTACTAAGCCCGATTAATGCAGAAAATTTACGCAGTGCTCATGCACAACTTGAATCCGGTAGAACAGTTGGAAAAATTGTACTCGAACATTGGTCGGCCTAATCCGCTCAATCCTATTATCACTACAGTTTCAGTAGTCTTTCCATACTGCGCGGGTCATACCCGCGCAGCACTTCGCCACGGATAACAATTAAAGGAATACCACTCCCGCGCAGTTGATCATACTGCGCCTTGCCTTCGATTGATTTTTCAATATCGTATTCAACATAGGCGATATTATTTTGTTTAAAAAACTCACGTGCTTTTTTACAGTAACCACACCACTCCGTGGCATATAGTACAACGCCTTCAGGATGCTGCGCAGAAAAATCGGGCGGCGGGCTAAATTCGTCGCGCAAGGTATTCCAATTTAGAAAAATTCCCAACGCAAGGGCTATTAACATAAATTTTTTCATACAATCAAATCCGGCACGTCAGTGGTAAATCTTTAAGTTCCAAGTCCGTTTTATTTTCACCTGCGGCTTGCATTCCTTCAGGCACTGCTGCTTTACCGCAAATCCAGGAAATGGGGCTTTCGGGCGACCCTTTGACCATTATGGGTTGAATACTCAGGGTTTTATTTTTAATGTTGCCATGGGCCTTATTGCCAAAATGGAGATGAAAAGCGCCGTCTTTTAAATCGATACGGTCTACATAATTGCCCAATAATTTATCTGCAGCGGGCATACCGGCTTCTTTATTATCCTTTAGTAAAACCTGTGTACTCTTGTGATAAAAAGCAACTAATTTTTTGTAATCCTCAACCAACTCCATAGATTCAACCACTTGCTTGCGCGCTATGGCAGGGTCTGGCGATGGTAAAGCCATTAATGCCAGAATTGCGATGATGGCAACCACCACCATGATTTCGATTAGGGTAAAACCGTGTGTTCTTTTCATTCAAACTCCTTGTGCTGATTTACCATTTTCATTTGCGAATAAATTTTGCTGCATACCAGCAGCTAGCATGCAACTCATATCCTTGCTCCTGTGCCCACTGAATACCGGCACGCACTAATTTTTCAGCAAAGCCTTTACCGCGAAATTCAGGCGGAACAAAAGTGCTATTAAAATCAATCGCAGACTTTTCGCCATTGTTAAATAAACGGTAGGCTAACACTGCTTCATCGCCTTCATGCGCAATAATAAACCGTTGCTCATTAGGTAAATGCTGCACTTCACTCATTTAATATCTCCGTTCGGTTTGGTCAATGTAGAGTAGACCATAAAAAAATCCCCCAGTGCTTGCGCAAATGGGGGATTTTACCAATCAGGGGCTTAAATTATTAAACCTTGGTGCCCCAAAGATCATATTCATCGGAGTGCTCAATCAATACATCGATCAAATCACCTGGTTTTACATTTTCTTCGCCGTTCAGGTAGACGCAGCCATCGATCTCCGGCGCGTCTGCAAAACTGCGACCAATCGCGCCTTCATCGTCCACTTCATCGATCAATACCTGCAAGGTCTGCCCTATTTTTTGCTTCAGGCGCTCAGTGGAGATGGCTTGTTGCAACTGCATAAAGCGGTCGTAACGCTCTTGTTTGATGTCATCGGGCACATGATCCGGCAGATCATTCGCCTTGGCACCTTCAACGGGCGAATACTGGAAGCAGCCGACACGATCCAATTGCGCTTCTTTGAGGAAATCGAGCAATTGCTGGAAATCCTCTTCAGTTTCACCGGGGAAGCCGACAATAAAGGTCGAGCGAATGGTCAGGTTAGGCACTTGCTCACGCCAACTCTTAATGCGCTCCAAGGTTCTTTCAACTTGGCCCGGGCGACGCATTTTGCGCAGCAGCGTTGGGCTGGCGTGCTGAAATGGGATATCCAAATACGGCAGCACCTTACCGGCGGCCATCAAAGGCATTACGTTATCGACATGCAGATACGGGTATACATAGTGCAGGCGCACCCAAACGCCCAACTCGCCCAGAGCAGCCGCAAGTTGGTACATATCGGTTTTAAGCGGGCGACCATCCCAAAAGTCGGTGCGGTGTTTGATATCAACTCCATAAGCGGAGGTGTCTTGCGAGATCACCAGCAGCTCTTTTACCCCAGCTTTCACCAAGCGCTCCGCTTCACCCATCACCTGCCCAATGGGGCGGCTGACCAGCTTGCCGCGCATGTCGGGGATGATGCAGAAGCTACAGGAGTGGTTACAACCTTCAGAAATCTTGAGATAGGCGTAGTGGCGCGGCGTCAGTTTAATGCCCTGAGGCGGTACCAGATCGGTAAAGGGGTTGTGCGTTGGGCTCGGCGGCAAATGCTCATGCACCTGCGATAACACCTCTTCATAGGCGTGCGCGCCAGTGACACCGAGTACATTCGGGTGAATCTGGATAATTTCATCTTTCTTGGCTCCCAAACAACCGGTCACCAATACTTTGCCGTTTTCGGCCAGCGCTTCACCAATCGCACCCAATGACTCCTGCACGGCAGAATCAATAAAACCGCAGGTATTTACGATCACCATATCGGCATCGTTATAGGTGGGCACAATGTTGTAGCCTTCCATGCGCAGCTGAGTGAGGATTCGCTCGGAATCCACCAGATTTTTAGGGCAACCGAGCGACACAAACCCAATGGTATTGCCCTTACTGCTGGCGATCAGCGATTGGCTGGCAAGCGATTTGGCAGGTGCATCCAAGGTAGTGGTTTGTGACGGGTCGAAGGTATTTACAGTCATAGTGGCTCGTGAAAGTGCTGGAACAAAGGGAGGGGCTTAAAAAAGTGGGCGGATTGTACCTGAAGTCAGCAAAACTTCCATCCAAAACTGACCAAAAAACGACCAAAACCTAGGCCTTAAGGTAATCAGCTCCTGAAAACTGGCCATTCCCTATTAGGTTAGACCCGCCACACCTTGTTTGATGGCCGCTAATGCCGACGCAATGCTGGCTTTGGTTGTGCCTATATTCATCCGCATAAAACCGCTACCACCCTCACCAAACACACTGCCGGGGTTCATCCCCAGTTTGCATTGGCGGACAAAAAAATCGCGTAGCTGGGCATCATTCATGCCTAGCGCGCGGCAATCTAACCACAATAAATAAGTGGCTTCCGGTTTTATCAGTTTTAGTTGTGGAATTTCTCGCGCGATAAAATCCTGCGCAAAATCCCGCGTCGCTTCCAGATACTGCATCAATGCATCCAACCACTCATCGCCTTCACGATAAGCCGCTTCAAATGCAGTGATGCTAAGCGGGTTGTGATTGCCCATATGTAGCGATTCAAATATTTTTTTCATCGCCGCGCGTTGCTGCTCATCGGGAATCACTAATGCCGATAACCCCAAACCGGGAATATTGAAGGTTTTATTAGGCGCAATTGCGGTAATGATCTTATCGCCCGGTTGTGCCAAGCGGCCAAGCATAGTGTGTTTAACGCCGGAGTAAATTAAATCGCAGTGAATATCGTCAGAGAGAATCGTTAAATCATAGCGGCGGCTAATATCTAACACTTGCTGTAATTCAGCTTCGCTCCAAACCCGACCTACGGGATTGTGCGGTGTGCATAACAGTAATAAACGCGCACCCTGTTTTGCGTATGTCTCTAAATGTTCAAAGTCTATTTCATAGCGGCCATTCACTTCGCGCAGTGGATTGTTAATCAATTGGCGATGATTTGTGGTAACTGCAGAAAAGAATGGAAAATACACAGGGGATTGAACAATAACGCCCTCACCTTCTTTAGCAAATGCCTGCACCGCAGCAAATAATGACGGTACTATTCCGGGCGCCATCAATATCCAATCGCGCTCAATATTCCACTGATGCCGACGCTGGAACCAAGCAATAATCGATTCGTAAATACTCTCGGGGTACAGCGTATAACCAAAAACAGGATGGCTAATGCGTTTTTGCAGCGCACGCGTCACACAATCAGGCACCGCAAAATCCATATCAGCTACCCATAAAGGGCTAACCTCGGTAGTGCCAAAATATTGCTGCCGCCCATCAAATTTTACCGAGGCGGTATTGTCCCGCGAAATTTCCTGATCAAAATTAAATATCATCTTATATCCACACGTTTAAATACCGTCAGGTTTGCGATAAAGCAACCAAAAACCCCAAAGATAACCAACCGCGAGCAACAAACAAAGCGCAGAGGTTACCAACATAAAAATCATTTTATCTTTAAGCTCAGCCATATAAGGTGAATCAGCCATAAACAGCAAAGGCACTGCAACCAGTCCACGCAATAAAAAAACAATGCCGATTAATAACAAAGCAGTTTTTAACAATGGTAGCGGCCGAATTATTCCTGCACCAGAAAAAGCATAACCAGACCAAACAAAAAGTACTACCGCAATACCAGCAGTAACAATGGCGGGATACCACAACCCCTGTTCACTCATAGTAGCCATTGCTTCTCCAGCGCCAAAAAAACGATACCAATCAGGCCCTCCAACAATAATTCCAAGATGCAGTAGCGCCGCCACAAAAACAAAACAGCCGGCAATTTTTAACAGTGTCACTTTATAGTCTCCTTACATATCCCAATAAAATGAAGTGCGTAATTCATTAAGTAATTATTTCAATGATTAAGGCCGCTTGAACTTCTTCCGCGCCAACTCTGCTTTGGTTCGTATCACACAATCCTGATGATGGTCATTAATTAACCCCATAGCCTGCATAAATGCATATACCGTTGTCGGTCCGACAAATTTCCAACCTTGTTTTTTCAATTCTTTCGATAAAGCTACCGACACACTGGAGGTAGATGCTGTTTGAGGCTCCGCTAATTGATCGATTTTTGGCTCATAACGCCAGATAAAGGTGGCAAAAGAACCTTCGCGTTTAATCAGCTCTTGCAAACACTTGGCGTTATTAATCACTGCTTCAATTTTTCCGCGATGACGAACTATACCTTCGTTTTGCAGTAATCGGCCAATATCTCGCTCAGTAAATTTGGCCACTTTATTAAAATCGAATTGGGAAAACGCCGCACGGAAATTTTCCCGCTTGGCAAGAATAGTGCGCCAACTTAAACCAGACTGAAAACCTTCAAGACAAAGCTTTTCAAATAAACGCACATCATCCACTACGGGAAAGCCCCACTCTTTATCGTGATAATCCAAAAATTCCGGCGCCGCCGCACACCATTTGCAACGAGGCTTGCCGTCCAAACCAAGAACTGTATCGCTCATGTCAAACTTCTCCGTGTTAGTAATAAGGGTATGAACAAATAATTGATATTTATTAGCTAGATTAAGGTTATGCCAGCATGGTTTCAACTTAGCGTTGATAGATATCAGGAACCCACTTTTCCATAAAATTATCGGGATGAGAAATAGCACCGAATCCGAATTGCTCGTACAAGCCATGCGCATCTTTGGTGACTAATACAAAACGCCGCAGATTTTGCAGATCCGGGTGCGCAACAATTTCCTCCATTAACCACTTACTCAAACCCTTATCTCGATGGGCATCCAGAATAAACACATCTGAAAGATAGGCAAAGGTTGCGGTATCGGTAATCACCCGAGCAAAGCCAACTTGCTCGTTTTGGTCAGTGAATACGCCGAAGCACATCGCATGATCAATCGCTTTTTGCATGGTTTCAGCGGGCATTCCTTTTGCCCAGTAGGTGTTTGAAATAAAAGAGTGGATAACATTGAAATCCAGGTCTGATTTATTGGTGCTTATTCTATAGCCCGCCACCATTTATTAGATTCCTCTAAGAATTATTCGCTGGATGAACAGAATACCGCAACTCCACCATCCCCTCACCCATCTGCTGCACGGATTGTAATTTAAACGCGGGGCTTAATACTTGACGGGGAAACACGGGTCTACCGCTGCCAAGTGTAACCGAGCCGATTTGGATAATCATTTCATCTAGCAAACCGGCATCATAAAACTGCGCGGCAAGTTCTCCCCCACCAGTGATCCAAATATTTTTGCCTGCTGCAGCAGCACACATTTGCACATGGTGTTCGCGCACATCGCCTTGTACATAATGAATATCGGCGCCCGCAATTGTAGGCAATGTCCGATGGCTAAACACCCAAACTGGCTGGGCGTAAGGCCAAGGCGATCCCATCTCGGCAATTACTGCATCGGTATTGCGTAGCAGCCATTCATAGGTTCCTGAACCCATGGCTATAGCGCCGATTTGTTCGATAAATTTCGGGAACCTGGATTGGTTTATATCCGCCAGTGGAAATAACCAATCGATGGAATGATCTTCGGTGGCGATAAAACCATCGAGACTTGATGCGGTGTAATATTGGGTTTTCATTATTGCTCCTTAGCTAATTTACATCAGCTAAGGATAGCAATAGTTGCGTCAGAACTTGTCAGGTAGGTTGACCGTGTGGGCTTACGCAATCCGCTCCCAAACCGTAACCTCAGACAGGGTATGTTGAAACTTCCGTTTGGTTTCCCTAATCACAAATGGGACTTCATGGGGGCCGCTGACCATGCGAAAATGTTTGCCTAACAGAGCTTGCAAACCATCCAGCGTGGTAAAGCTTTCGCCATCTTGTTTAAAGGCGCCGATCCATTCTTCGCGTGGTGTATGTTCTGTTAGCCAAGTATAAGGCGATGCAAGCATGAGTACTCCACCGACATTTAAACGCTCGTGAATAGCGGTTAGGAATTTCGCAGGGCTGTAAAGGCGGTCAATTAAATTAGCGGCGAGAATAAAATCGTAACCGGTAAATTGCGATTTCAAATTGCAGGCATCGCCTTGGGAAAATTCGACTTTATCTTTAACATCCTCCAAGTTTAAATCTGCCAGTGAACGGGATTTATAGGCAACCAATTCGCCTTCGTCGATCAGTGTATAACGCAAGGTTTCACCGCTGGCGAGTTGTACGCCCTGGGTAATAAAACGTGCAGAAAAATCCACGCCGGTGACTTGCTCAAAATGTTTTGCCAACTCAAATGTGGCGCGACCCGATGCGCAGCCCAAATCCAACGCTTTACGGGTAGGTTTATCGGCCAAATAAGACGTCGCCAAATCCACCAGCGCTTTGGAAAAATTACTCACACCAAAATATTCATCACCGTAATGAAACTCAGCGTATTCAGACATTAATTTATCGGTTTCGTAATGAGAACTTGGCACAGGTTTTATTTCTCCAGAGACAACATAGCGGAAACCCGCGTGTTGGAAAAAGTGGCGACGGAAAGCGTAGCGCGATGAGCGTAGTGTTTCATTGCCGCAGGAAATCCATGAGCCGCCTTTGATTAAATTGTGGCGCTCGTCGAAGGTAGGTGTGGTGAAGTCATCGTAAATGGCGTGAACTTCAAATCCATCAAAAGGATAAATGGGTGTTTCAGTCCATTGCCATACATTGCCGACCACATCATAAAAATCACCTTGCGCAAATTTATTGACCGGGCAAGACGAGGCAAAGTGATCAAGATGAATATTCGCCGCCGCTTTATCTTTGCCGACTTCATTTGCACCGGACACATCATAAATACGATACCACTCATCTTCAGTGGGCAGGCGCACCGGCAAGCTGGTTTCAGATTTTTTCCAATTACAAAAAGCTTTGGCTTCGTGGTAATTAACTTCTACCGGCCAGTCCCAAGGCATGGAAATTTCTTCAGTCATTAAACGCAAATGCCAGCCATTGGTTTTTTTTACCCAGAATGTTGGATGCTGTGCTTTGGTAAATGCGAGCCAGCCTTTACCTTCTTCTTCCCAATTATGAGAATTTAAATAGCCACCCGCCTCTACAAATTGCAAAAACTCTTGATTACTTACTAAAAAAGTCGCTGCTTCAAATGCGGGCACTTCGGCTTTATGTACACCGTATTCGTTATCCCAGCCGTAAAACGCATCGTTTTTATCTTTTGCTAAACGCACCTGTCCTGCCGCTACTTTTACCAAACTGTTTTGTGGTGCAGTGCTCGTAGTACGGCAGGGCTTCCAATTGGGTGAATTTTTTACGTATTCAAGTTTATGTTGACGAATTAATACCGAAGATGTTTCCAGATGAATCCGCTCGTGCTCAATCCCCATGATGATCGCCCACCAAGGGTTATTCCAATCGACGGGCATTTGCAGCGGCGCATGATCAATAATATCTAGCACCCGTGCGCGCACTTGATCGCGATACGTTTTTACTTCCGCAGGTGTGGGCCATTGGTAGTTGCCATCATTGAGGTCATCCCAACTCATTTCATCTACACCCACAGCAAACATGGATTCGAAGCGATGATTAATTCGTTCGCTGATCATACGAGTGAGCAATAATTTATTCACAAAAAAAGTAGCGGTGTGGCCGTAATAAAAAATTAATGGATGGCGCAGATTAATCGGCTTGGTATAAAAAGCTTGGTCATCGACCAAACATTCAAAGAGAGATTCATAAGTCGTGAAGGTATCCAGGAAATAATTGCGCAGTACAAAGCGCAGACTGGCTTCATCAACATCGCGCAAATTAGGCGTACGAGTGATTAAGGAATGCAGATGTTTTAGATCGCCCTGCGGCTTTGCTATTGCAGTTGAACTTGAATTAGATTCAGCGGTTTTGCGCAGTGTGGAATGTCCCGTATGCATCATGAACTCCTGATCAATATGTACTGCTCGAAAAATAGTCGGCGGGAGAGTTTAAATGACACCATTGCCATATAGTGTCAGTGGAACTCATGCCCTGCATTTAGGTGATGCTTCAGCATTGATGTACATAGACGCATCACTGCCGCATTAGTTACAACTATT
The DNA here is from genome assembly GCF_057196725.1 of Cellvibrio sp. ATLC23. Taxonomy (NCBI): domain Bacteria; kingdom Pseudomonadati; phylum Pseudomonadota; class Gammaproteobacteria; order Cellvibrionales; family Cellvibrionaceae; genus Cellvibrio; species Cellvibrio sp. ATLC23. Next base: position 254,082 of record NZ_JBXUOS010000004.1, read on the forward strand.
ACCAGTTATAACCAAGAGTGCAATAAACGTGAGCAACACCCAAATCGATCAATCGCGCCCCACAAAATCCCGCGCGAACTGCCATGCAACACGCCCGCTGCGTGCACCGCGAGTTCTGTGCCAGAGTAAAGCCGCTGTTTCAGCTTGATTATCCCACTGCCCGCCTAATTGCATAACCCAGTAATTCGCTGCTGCGAGATATTCATCCTGTGAGAATGAATAAAAGCTCAACCAGAGACCAAAGCGCTCAGAGAGCGACACTTTCTCTTCAATGCTGTCATTGGGGCGCACCTCGCCGTCTTCGTTGCTCACATCCAGATTGTCGCGCATTTTCTGCGGGATCAAATGGCGGCGATTGCTAGTCGCATAAAAGAGCATATTGGCAGTAGGGGCAGAAATGGAGCCATCCAATACGGACTTCAGTGCTTTATAACTGATCTCACCTTCTTCAAACGACAAATCATCGCAAAAAATAATAAATTTTTCGGGGCGCTCACCCACCAAATCAACGATAGATGCAAGATGCAGTAAATCCGTTTTATCTACCTCGATAATTTTCAGCCCCTGCTCTGAATACGCATTCCAGGCGGCTTTGATCAGGGTCGATTTTCCTGTACCGCGCGCGCCAGTAAGTAAAACGTTATTGGCTGATTTACCGGCGATAAACTGACGTGTATTGCGCAATATGGCGTTTTTTTGGGTATCGATATTCTTTAACGCATCCAAGTCGACCCGATGTGGCTGTTTGACTGGCTGCAGATAACCATTGCCATTCGTAAGGCAGCGCCAGCGAAATGCACTCGCTGACCAGTCTGGTTCAGGTAATGTAGCCGGTAAAACGGCTTCTACGCGGGTGATAAGTTGTTCAAGACGGGTAATAAATCGCTCTAAATCAGACACACTAAGTTCCTGCGGCTATTAAAAAGTACGGCCTACTTGGGTAAAAGGTTTTTTACGAAAGCTAGCGAAGAAAACAGACTAGGCTATATTGTAAGAAGTTTTTATCTCTACACAAGTTAAGGCCACTTATGTTTACCAAGCAGGAATTACAGATTATTGGACAAACGTTGACACAAAAGCGTGCTTGGATCGCCAAAAACATTCCAACTGCTGATGTTAACGCCAAATCAGAGCTAGAGCAGAACCTGAAGACCCTAGACGCAGTTTTACAAAAAATCACCTTTGAACTTGTAGGCGGCAACGGCGAGAAAAGCACCGTCAATCATTACATATCTGAAAAAACTGTTTCCCCGATTCGCCAGGCAGCCTTTGGTCGCCGCCAAGAACTAACACCTATGCAGATAAAGGTCCTGCTAGTCGACGACGATCAACTGATTTGCGATCTGGTGACAGCCTATTTGGAGGCGGCAGGTATCTATCAGGTTGACTACGCTAATGACGGCCAGCAGGGCATTAACATGATGTACGAGGCCAATCCCATCTATGACTTGGTCTTGTGCGATTGGAATATGCCCAGTAAATCTGGCTTGGAAGTGCACAGCGCTATGCGCGCTGCGGAGCGCTATTTGGGTACAGTATTTATGCTGGTAACTGCAGTAAGCGAAGCTAAACAAATTCGTTCGGCGATTGAGGACGGTGTGGATGACTACGTAGTGAAGCCGATTGAGCAGGATAAATTGATCAAGAAAATTGCACGCTTTTTCCCGCATGTAAACGGAAGCCCGAGTGATTGAGTGGAGTGCTGATCCGCCAATACTCCACTTGCATCACACCAGTTATGCCTCCACTTCTGACATGAAATCCAACGCCGCTTGCTGGCGAATTGCGCGGCGATGATTTGCCATCAACTTTTTAATTTTTTCCTGATCACAGACTTGGCGATCTAACATCACCCGGGTTTTTAGTTCACCCACCGGTTCAGCCGTTGGGCATTTGCTGAACACAAATTGGTTGGAGATCAAATCCATAAACGGGCCAGATTTACTGCTCGGCATAATAAAATTCAACTGTAAACCGAGGCTCTCGGTCAAATAGTTAATCACCTCGCGTGAGCGATGCTCATCCATTTTAGAGAAAGCCTCATCCACCAATACCATACGCAAATGACTGTTGCCTTCATTAAAGCGAAAGGCCGAAGTGATGGCGGCACTGCGTATAATATAAGCCGGTGTTTCCAACTGACCGCCAGAGCCGGTACCGTATTGGCTCAATGCAATCGGCGCTTTGCCTTCGGGCTCTTTGTAAATTTCATAACAGCGATAATTGCGATAATCGGCAATGCGCGTTAATTCCCGCAGGGCTTTTTGTTCATCCTCATCCAACAACATGGTCATCAAGCGCTCGCGCACTTTTTGATGTTTTTCATCGAGCTTCATGTTGAACAGGGTTTCGCCCTCATCCAAACTGGGGCTATCAATTACTGCTTTAAAAAATTGCCAATATTCTTTAAATTCCGGCACCCACTCCCAATCAAAGCGGAAACGTTCGCGGTCAGCACCAAAACGATGATGCTCCAGCTCTTTGTTTAATTCTTCGAGTGTTTTTTTACCGTCATTGATTGCTTGATAAATCGAGTGGCAGAGATTGGTCACAAACGCGTTATTGAAACTTTCACGCAGCGATTCAATTTCTTGATGGCGCTGCGCCAGAATATGATTTTTATCACGATTATAAAGCGCATCAAACTGACGACGCATATCGCAAATTGCGCGGAAATTTGCGTTACCCAAGTCATCGTTGTAGTCAATATCAAATAAAATCGCATCGCTGGTGGAGCAAAACTGGTTGTGCACCATCGCCGCTTGCTGCAAGCGGTGCAAAATGGTTTTTAACTCAGCATTCACACCCGCCAATTGCGCCTCAAAATACTGCACATTGTGTTGCGTCACCGCTTCATCGGCAGCTTGTAAATGAGCATCTGCATTAAATTCCGGCCAGAAGGCAGTAATGCCTTGTACATTCGCCTCGCATGTATCGGCTTGGGCAAGGGTTTTATCTTGCTCTGCATCCAGTTTATGGCAAAGATTATCAGCCAGTTTTAAATCGGCGCGGCAATCTACTTGCGCACTATTTAAACGTGTATAGAGCTGATTCTGTTCTTGTAAGCGATTCTGCAATTCTTGCAGCTCTGCTTCCAAGGCGTTGGTATCACTTAAATCCAACTGCTGTAATTTCGATTCAATCGCCTGAATTTTGTTTTGCGCCGCAAGCATGGTTTGCAAGGTTTCAGCGTAGCCAAGAAGCTTGAGCTTATCTATCGCCAATAACAAATCTTGCGTTTCTTCGGCGTAAGCAGTTGCGGTTTGCCACTCACTAACCAATGCATGAAATTCGTTGCGCTTGGCGTCCAATGCCCGCTCGCGCGCCCCCTGACCAAATACCAGTTCCGAGTCAGCCATGTCGCAGCGGAACATGGCGTAGTTGCCGGACCCCATGGCTTCTTTGGTAATACCACGACGGGTATTTTTTAATTCTTTGGCACTTTCTACGCGCTGCACATTGCCGTAACTGGCTTTGATATAGGCTTCTGCAGTGGCGTGCGAGAAAGTCATCACCTGTGTAATAGAGTTGGTTGGCACATCACTGGATTTATCCAAATCCTTGCGCGCTTTTTCGCCCTGAATAATACGCGCGCGATTACCCTGCCCCGCCATATTGCGCACAATCGCAATTGCTTCGGCTTCATATTCTGACTCGACAATAATGCCAAACCGCGCCGCGCCAATATAACCTTCGATAGCCGCTTGCCATTCGCGATCAGTGACATCGACATAATCGCAAAGTACACGGGCATCGGCTTGCGGACATTGCGCAGCAATCGCATCCAGCGCTGCTCGCACAAAACCTGGGTAGCTCACCTGCCGTGATTCCAAGGTTTGAATTTCACGGCGTTTAACTTCTGTTTGTTTTTGCAAACGCTCGGTTTGCGCTTTGCGCTTGTCGCGCTCTTGCGCTAATTGATCGCGTAAATTAGTACGCAATACCGCCGCATTGGTATCCACATCAAACAAACTGGCCACAAAAGCATTGTGCGTTTTTTGCAGCTCAAGCACTTTTGCCAGCTGTGGTTCCAGCGGGCTAACTTCAATCAAATCGCGATTAAGTAACTGGTGAATATCCAACCCATCAGTATCGGTGCAGAGGCTTTTAACTAGATTGGCAAGGCTGGCGTCTTTTAACGCAGGCAACTCATGGGCAATAGAAGTCTGGCGCAACGCTTGGGCAAACTGCTGCGCCGCATCTAAATTAATTTGCATTTGCTGGTGTTGTTTGCGCAGCTCAGGTACTTGCGTTTGGATCAGCTTTTCTTGTGCGAGTTTTTCTTGTTCCAATTGATCTTTGTCACGCAACGCAGGCACACCCAAACGGCGTGCAGTGGCAGCAAGAATTAACTGATTAATTTCATCGCGCTGGGCTTCGCAGCTTGCCAAAGTTTGCTGATGGCTTGCCGAGGTTTCGCGCAACAATTGTTGTTTATGTTTTGCTTCTAAATAAAGAGATTGCGAATCGGTATAGCGACGTTTGGCCACTGAATACTGCAACACTTGCTGCTCCAGCCAGTTTGCAATAAAGTTGTCCGACCACTTCCGCCCCTGCGCCATGCGCTCAATACCCTGCCGCAGCGTGCGCGCGTCTGCCTCCATGGTATGAATGCGTTTCAACATAGTCGATACAGTGCGAATCGCCTCACCTAAATCGCGATATTCCAGAATTTCATTGGCGACAAATTCATCGATACCTTTAATCGGCTTGTAAGCCATGAACCGGGAGAATGCGCGCGCGGCATTCATCGCTTCACGTTCAGAGATTGCATCTTTTTTGCCACGCAAAACGCCGTACAAACGACAGAGGTAAGATTTTTTCTTATCGTATTTTTCGACTTGCTGCTGCCCATATTGGCGACGCAAACTGGCGTAGAGCTTATCGAGCGGCACTACATATTTATGGGTTTTCTCTTCTTTTAATACGTCTTTTAAGCTGAGTTCTACATCATTCAAAATATAAAATTGGGTATCATCCAAACGCGCCACTTTTTGCAGTGAGGTGCCCTGCCCGGTGGTTTCTAAAAATGCGCGCATACCAATCAACGCGGTAAATGGCTCGCTATTTTCACCCTGAGTAGGATAAAACACCGCCGCCAAATAGCCGTCACAACCCTGCGGGCGCGAATAGGCGCCGTCATCGCAACCCAGCACATAGGACGCAAGCGTGCGGACTAACTTGCCACCGCGACCGCGCTGGCTGGATTCATCTTGCCCCGGATTGAAGTGAAACAAATTATCGTGCGCGGCGGTCATGATAGTTTGAATCGCATCTGCGGCTGTGGTTTTGCCGGAACCATTTCCGCCCGAAAATAAATTAATCGGCCCAAATTCAAATTCGGTATTGGGCACATTGCCCCAGTTCACATAAATAAATTTTTTGAGATACATAACTATTCTTCAGCCGCAAAAAGCGAACGATTTAAATGCGGAGCGGTTGTACGCGTTTTTGGTTCAGTCGATTCAGGTTGATCTTGACAATCAGTTTCTTCATCGGCCAGCAATAGATTTTCTGCAAGATGATTGCGAATTTGCTCTAGCCATTCGTTGTTGACCAGATTAATAATCAGTGGGCGAATCTTGATCCAGCTTTCGGTTGAATCAATATCGGATTCAGCAAAAAAGTTAATCAAACGCAACTGGCGCAAACGTTTAAATGCTTGCCGGCGCTCACCAAGATTTTCCGGCAGGCTGCGGCGCAATAGGCTTTTCATCGCCATGGCAATTGCCTCTAGCGATAACGTAGCGCAACCCTGTTCATCAATACTGCCTTCACGCAGCGCCTTATCGTATTCGGCGCGTAATACCAATACTAAGGCTACTTCATGTTGATTCAAACGGTTGCGTAAACCGGCGTTAAATGGCTCATCACTTTCATCATCCATACCCGGCAACCGTGCACCGGGCGGTAAAATTCGCACAAAACGAAAATGACTATCGTGCTGGAAGCGAACCCCCATCAAGCTGAGGTAATCATTGACTAACTCATGAATGCGCACAAAGCGGTCATAAAGCTCTGCTTCTACCTGACTGTCATCGCGGCAGAGCACACCATAATCCAATAACCGTTGCACCAGTTCACGCCAGTTATCCAAGCTGAGATTGTGTTTTTCTAATTGCTCTTGTAGCAACGAACTTAATTGATCACTCATTTTCTACACCATCGTCGATCAAGCTAATCACAAACTCGTCGCGCTGTTTAAAGTATTTATCGCTATTAACCAGCGGTTGTGCGTGTAACCAGTCAGCGTTTTGGGTAATGGCAAAACGATAGCGGGATGACAAATTCGCCGCTGCACCCACTTCAATCGCATGGGACAGGTTCAGTAATTCCTGCATATTTTTGGCTTGTAACTCGCTGCTTTTAATTTCACCTTTTTGCACTAAGGATGCATGCACATAATCGCGCAAACTACTGGATTGCAAAATAAACGCTTTATCAAGCGCCTGCTGCACAAACAGCGCTTTTTGCGCTTCTGCATCAAGGGCTTTATCTTCATCGAGCGTAGAGCGGACAATTTGAATATTGCGCGGCGCGCGCAATTGAATCTGTGCCGGATCAACAAACCCCATATGAATACTGGCGATCGCCTCGCCCTGCTCTAGCAATACTTGATCTTGTTGTTCAAGCGTTAAGTTGCCAAGTGAGCGATAGATATCCATTAAATCATCTTGCCCGCGACTATTAATGTAGCTGAGCTGGCGAATGATAATATCGGCGCGCTGGGTAAAGGTATTTAACGCACGGCGCAGTGCAGGCAACATAATGTCACAGGCATTTTTTAAACGTGAATCAATGGTCTGCAACAGAGTTTCCAGCAGTGAAATACCGGGCACTACTTTTTGCGGCAAGGCTTTACGCAGACGGATTTCCATCACTGCGCGCCAATCTTTTGCGGCAGTTTCGGCATCACCCAAGCCATATTTACGTTTGCGGCGGATTTTGGTGATAATGTCAGAAATTTGGTCGCGGTATTTTTCCACGCTGTCGGCAGACAGACGAACTTCCAAATCCGGTTTAAACACTGTCTCCATAAAATCAAAAAACTCATCACTCGCCTGCTGAATTAATTGGCGCGATTCAACCTCGCGCACCAATTGACGCTTGCGCTCTTCCAGCTCGGCGATTACATCGGTGAAGTCACTAATGATCCGCTCTGAGTATTCATAGGCATCCAGCAAATCATTAATTTCGCCTTGATCGTAAAAGGCTTGCAGGCTATTGCGAGTATTGCGGGTGTTGCGGTTGCGAGTGCGGAATTGATTTGCATCGTTATCAGCAAACGGCTGGGTAAACAAACGCCCCATACGGCTGAAACCATAACTACTTTGCAGGCTGGTTTCATCCACTTGTTTTTCTAGCCAGCCATTTTCAATCAGGCGATTGATAATAAAACTGGCGAGATCACGCTGGGTTTTAAAACGGCCTTCGTTGGCATCATCGCCATCTGCTGCATCCGCATCCAAAATGGGCGCACGGGCAATGGCTTCTTTAAAAATATCCACTAATTGCTCGCGGTTCATGGCGTGACCGTAATCGCGCAAATCGGTATAAAGGCGTTGATACAACAGGCGCAGGCACTCAGCCACTAGCTCGCGGTATTTACCGGTGAGTGGATTAAAAAAATGCGGGCGGGAATCGCTAAAAAACATCAAGTGTTACTTCATAGGAAAATCAGCATGCGCTGATTAGATACAATGCTGGGCAAATAGTGCTTGTTCTTCTTTTGTCCATTCATTCGATTTTTTGACCATCATCACTTCACACCAATCATTGCTGCCCACATCCGGCACTACACCATTAAGTGCAGCAACATGATCGATAGAGGATTGCGGAATATTATCCCCTACCGCAGGTTGGGTAGCCGGTGCTTGCGAATCCTGCAATTGTTGCTCAGCGATATTCGCAATCGCAGCCATGGTATCTACAACGGCCTGCGCTTCTTGCTCTTGCGCAACCACCTCACTGGATTGGGCATTATTTTCTGTAAGTTGAATCATGATGACACCAGCGATGATAACCAGAATACTCAGCAGCAATAACGCAGCAAGCAATTTTTGTTCACGGAAAAATTGAATCATGTGTAGTTAGTTCCAGCCTATCTTAAGCAAGCCACTCAGCCATTTTTTCGGCGTAATAAGTAATAATTAAATCCGCACCGGCGCGTTTAAATGCGGTCATGGTTTCGAGCACGATCGCTTGCTCATCGATCACACCCGCCGCTGCACCTGCTTTAATCATGGCGTATTCACCACTCACGTGATACACCGCCAATGGGCGCGCTGAATTCGCACGAATATGTGCAAGCACATCCAAATATGCGATGCCCGGTTTGACCATTAAAATATCGGCGCCTTCGGCTTCATCTTGCATAGATTCCGCGAGTGCTTCGCGAGCATTGGCCGGATCCATTTGGTAGCTATTGCGCGTACCTTTAAAGCTGCTATCAACCGCATCTCTAAACGGGCCATAAAATGCTGAGGCAAACTTGGTCGAGTAAGACATCACCGGAATATGAGTAAAACCTGCAGTGTCCAGCGCTTCGCGAATCGCGCTGATCATGCCATCCATCATTCCCGATGGTGCGATCATATCCACACCTGCCTGCGCAGCTAGCACAACTTGTTTTTGCAAGTTAATGAGTGTTGCATCGTTGGCAACATCGTCATGGGTAACTACGCCGCAGTGACCGTGATCGGTATACTCACAGAAACAATTATCGCTAATCACCAGCATGTCTGGCTGTGCTTGTTTTGCAGTGCGGATCATGCGCGCGAGCAAACCATGTTCACACCAGGTATCCGAGCCTTCGCTGTCTTTATGCGTAGACACACCAAATAAAATGACCGCCCTAATGCCTTTATTCCAGGCGCGCGTTACGATTTCCGTCAGTTGATTTTCTGGGTAACGATACACATCGGGCATGGATTTAATTGCTACCGGTGCGGTGATTCCCTCTTCGATAAAAATGGGCAGGATAAAATCGCTCATGCGCACGTGGGTTTCGCGTACCAATTCACGCAGTGCAGATGTTTTACGCAGGCGACGAAATCGAAAATCCGGTGTTGTTAATGGTATTTGCATAAATAAATGCCTAATCGTAAAAGTTAAATGCGTAATGAGCCTTCGTGGCTCCATTCACAGCGCACCCGCATATCACCGGAGCCAGGCTTGTGATAGTTGCCGTTTGCTTCCCAAGTGAACGTATGCGTGCCAGACAACTCGGTCTCCAAATGCACCGTCGCAGAAACCCAATACATACGGCTCAGCAGAGATTCAAATTGTGCAATCCATTGATCCCATTCGTATTCAACAGCCTTATAAGATGCTCCAAAGTGCATTACTTCGGTTTGATAATTGAAAAAAGGCGAATCAATACTGGGTATTGCAAACATCTCTTGGCTCAAAAAAGGCCATTCATCTGCATGAGGCAATGACAACATTGCTTCACGGTTAGTACGAATTCGCTCCGACTCGACCATGGCTGACGATACATCCTTAATACAACCGTAGACAATTGACTCTTGATCCATACCGACTCCGATATTAGTTATCGAATAAAAACAATTTGATATTTCAGGTCAGATTAAAACGGCCACCACCAACTGCCTTTAAAGCGTTCTTCACAGCTGCGCAATTGATTCTCGTATTGCTGCGCGCGGTCTTCCACTTTGCGAGCAGTATTCAATAGCCAATTTTTTTGGCGATAAGTCGCGCGATTATAACCACCGTGGCCTTCATGATAAGCGAGATATAGATTGTAACTGTCTTGTAATGCTATACGGCTGCGCTTTTGACTTTGCTTGTTATACCAACCGATAAAATCGATTGCATCGCCAAAATTATCGCGTCGCGACCAACCATTACCGCTCTGATCCTGATATTCATTCCACACATCATCTTTGGCTTGCGGATAACCATAGGCATCACTCGGCCTTGGCCCCGGAAATATCCACAAAATTTTTGTGCGTGCAGGTCGTGCATTGTGCTTGAATTGGGATTCCTGATACATGATCGACATCATAACTGGCACCGAAGATCCCCAGCGTTTCTCCGCCTTTTTCGAATGCTTATACCAAGACGGTTTATCGTCGAAAATATCGCAAAGATTATTGGGATTTGCGGGGGGCACACTGGAGCAGCCCGCCAATACCAAGAGCAGGCCCAACATAAAAATTTTGCACATTGAATAGAACATTTATATCTGCCGCCCATGTTCGCGCAATAACTCAAGTAGCCCAGCCTCATCTATTACTTTCAAGCCCAGTTCTTCTGCTTTTGCGAGTTTTGAGCCAGCGCCGGGCCCTGCGACCACATAATCAGTTTTTGCTGAAACACTGCCAGCCACTTTTGCCCCTAGGGCAAGTAAATGCGCTTTTGCATCATCGCGCGACAATGCCTCCAAGGTGCCGGTCAAGACATAGGTTAAACCTTTTAACGGCAGCGCTTCCGGTGCTGCGACTTCAATATTATCCCAGTGCACACCGGCATCTCGCAGTGCTGCAACTGCAGCGCGATTGGATTCTTGCGCAAAAAACTCGGCAACAAAATGCGCGACTACAGGCCCCACATCAGGTACTTGCTGGAGCGCGTCTTGGTCTGCGGCGGCCAAGGCTTCAAAACTGCCAAAATGATTCGCAAAATTGCGCGCAGTTGATTCACCAACTTCGCGAATCCCCAAAGCATAAATAAATTTTGCCAAACTGGTTTTTTTGGAGTTTTCCAGCGCGGCCAAAATATTATCGGCCGATTTTTCACCCATGCGCTCCATGGCCGCCAATTGATCACGGGTTAGCGCATAGATATCCGCAAGGTGTTTGACTAGCCCCATATCAACTAATTGCTCGACCAGCTTATCGCCCAATCCCTCTACATTCATCGCCTTGCGCGATGCAAAATGTTTAATTGCTTCTTTTCGTTGCGCCGCGCAGACCAAACCGCCAGAGCAACGTGCAACGGCTTCATCCGCAACAGTTTCAACGGGAGAATTACAAACAGGGCAATGCTCTGGAAAAACTATCGCGCGCGCATCTGTAGGGCGTTTTGTTTCTACAACTTGTACGATTTGCGGAATCACATCACCAGCGCGACGAATAATGACCGTATCGCCGATTTTAATTCCAAGGCGGTTAATTTCATCGCGATTGTGCAAAGTTGCATTAGAGACAGTAACACCACCGACAAATACCGGCTGCAATCGTGCAACAGGCGTAACCGCACCGGTTCTGCCTACTTGAAATTCCACATCGAGCAGGATTGTCGATTCCTCTTGCGCTGGAAATTTATAGGCAATAGCCCAGCGTGGTGCACGTGAGATAAAACCTAAAGACTCTTGCAGGTGGCGCGAATTGACTTTAAATACTATACCGTCAATATCGTAAGCGAGCCCATTGCGCTTTTCACCAATTTGACGGTAAAACGCCATTGCTTCCTGAATATTTTTTGCCACTTGTGTTTCGCGATTGGTTAAAAAACCCCAAGTTTTTAACGCTGCCAAAACGCCACTATGGGTTTCAGGCAATGTGCCACCATCAACCCAACCCACACTGTATGCACACATTTCCAACGGGCGACTTGCGGTAATGCGCGAATCTAATTGGCGCAACGAACCTGCAGCGGCATTACGCGGATTTACAAATAATTTTTCGTCTGCGGCGCGGGCTTTTTCATTCAATGCATTAAAACCAGCTTTCGGCATATAAATTTCGCCGCGAACCTCAAGCACAGCGGGATAACCAGTTCCCGCTAATCGCAATGGAATGGATTTAATGGTGCGCACATTCTGCGTAATATCTTCGCCATTCGTGCCATCACCACGAGTTGCGCCGCGCACCAGAAGACCATCGCGGTACAACAAACTTACCGCAATGCCATCAAGTTTTAATTCGCATGCATACTCAATGTCATCTGTGCTTTTTAAGCGATCTTGTACCCGCTGGTTAAACGCGAGTAAATCTTCATCACTAAAAGCGTTATCCAAGGAGAGCATGGGTAGTTCATGCACAACCGTTGTAAATGCGGCCAGTGGAGTCGCACCCACACGCTGGGTTGGTGAGTCGGGTGTAATTGACGCTGGATATTGAGTTTCGAGTTCACGCAATCGCTGCATTAAACGATCGTAATCTGCATCGGTAATCTGCGGGTCATCCAAGGCGTAGTAGCGATAATTATGGTGATGAATTTCCTGACGCAGCTGTTCAATTTCTGGCGGAAAACTATCAAACAAAGAGAGAGTAGACATGAATTTAAGTACCTGATGATTCGAGCTTGGGGCGATGCGCGATTCATGCCTTAGCGAGCGGCTTTCTGACACATCCTTGTGCGGGAATAAAAACAAACATCAATAATTAACGCGGTGGCGGGCGACGGAACAAACGCATGCGCTCAAAATTGCGGATGCGCTCACGGCAGTGTTCTAACGTCTGCCGCGTCATTACACTGCGCTGTTCATCTTTTAATTCGCCACCGAGAGTCTCTGCAATAGCGCGCGCTGTGTCAGCCATTAAATCAAACGATTGCATGGAATCCGCATTAATTGGCAAGGTCATAAATAAACTCACGCCGGGCGTTTCAAACTCATCCATTGCATCCAAATCAAACGTGCCGGGTTTGACCATATTGGCCATACTAAACAGCAATGCACCTTCGCCTTTGGTATCGCTATGGCGATGAAAAATATCCATGCTGCCGTAACGCATGCCGCATTTCAAAATAATATCGAGCAAATCACCACCGTTAAACATTTCACCCTTGTGCGCCATAACGTTGATAATTAATACTTCTTCTGGCTCAGCAGGTTGTTTCTCGGCAATATTATTATGTGCTGCGGTTGCAGAGTGTGGTTCATCTTCTTCGTAATCATCTTCAGAATCATACTCGTCATAATCTTCTTCATGACTGTACTCATCATCTTCAAGCTCTTCGGGCTCTTCTGCATTCAAATCCTGCTCGTCTTCAAACTCAGATTCTTCATCAATCAATGGGTCACGCGCAGCATCATCTGCCAACTCGCGCGTGTAGGGGTGATCGTCACGCTCATAATCTTCACCTTCGTATTCATCGTCTTCGCGATCATCATAATCATTTTCAATGTCACTATTATCCAACGCGGAAAAGCTTGGCTCAATACGATCTTCCAGAGGCAAGGGTTGGTTTTTACTGTCGCTTACCGACTCCATCAACATTGGCACTGCTTGCCCCAAATTTAAACTGGTCTGCTGCGGCTCACGCTGTGTGCGGGAATGAGATGTGGACGAAATTGGCTCTTGTTGACGCTGATGTTTTTCCAAATAAGATTTAGCTTGTGCTTTTTTTTCTATACTTGGCACAGGCGTAGATGATTCCCGCTTACCCACCACCCGTGCGCCACCATTAGGCAGCTCGCTAATATAACTAGGCGCCTCAACTGGCGGCTCATCCTCATCTTCAATAGGCTGTTTCAAACTTTTCTTTAATGACCGAGAAACTTTAATATTGCCATTGCGCTCATTGCGCTTGCGTCTGATCCCATCCGCTAACACCAGGATAATCAATAAAAAACCAATGATGATGACCCAATCTTTCCACATAAGGTTATCCGTATTAATTAGTTCAATGTTTAAACCGCAGCTAATTCTGCGGCTTCGTCTACATCTACTGTCACTAAGCGTGAAACACCTGGCTCATGCATAGTAACGCCTAACAATTGGTGTGCCATTTCCATCGCGTTTTTATTGTGTGTGATGTAAATAAACTGCACCTGCGCCGACATTTCTTCAACCATACGCGCATAGCGACCTACGTTGGCGTCATCGAGCGGCGCATCAACTTCGTCGAGCATACAGAAAGGTGCCGGATTCAAACGGAAAATCGAAAACACTAGTGCAATCGCAGTCAGTGCTTTTTCACCACCCGATAACAAATGAATGGTGCTGTTACGCTTGCCCGGTGGGCGCGCCATAATGGTGATACCTGTATCAAGCAGCTCTTCGCCAGTTAATTCCAGATAAGCATGGCCGCCACCAAATACTTTAGGGAACAACTCCTGCAAACTTTTGTTGACCTGATCAAACGTTTCTTTAAAGCGTGTACGGGTTTCGCGGTCAATGCGCTTAATCGCATTTTCCAGTGTTTCGAGCGCCTCCATTAGATCGGCATTTTGTGCATCAAGGTAATTTTTACGCTCGGACTCTGTTTTATATTCATCAATGGCCGCAAGGTTAATCGGCCCGAGGCGAGAGATTTTACCGGCAAGAGTTTCCAGCTCTTCTTCGAGTGGTTTAACTTCAGTGCCTTCTGGCATTTCCGCCAGAATAATATCCAGATTTAGGTCTTCTTCCTCCAACTGCTCAACAATGCCAGCACGCTGCACTTCAAACATTTGCGCCGCTAAACGCTCTTGTTCTAAATGCGCACGTACGGCTTGTACTTCTTGCTCGGCACGATTGCGCGCCTGCTCGGAATTACGCAACTCATGCTCCACCGTTTCCAGTGCGCGGCGAGCTTCTGTTAGCGAGGCCTCAACTGAAAGGCGTTTGGATAAACTTGCCTCCAGCTCTAATTTGTATTCTTCAACTGGATCGCGGTTATCCGCAATACTGGCCATTAATTGCTCGCGGCGCTCTTGCAAACGCGCAGCCTGTTCACGCAAACGGCCAATTCCCAAACGAATCGAATCCAATTGGGTTTTTACCGATTGGTAACGCATAGCAATTTCGTGGGCTTTATCTTTATCGTGACGGGCGCGCTGACGTGCAGTATCAAGACCAGTGCGAATATCATCGCGCTGTTGCAGTAAGGATTCACGCAAATCAGTGTCTTGCTCCATCATTTCGATGGCTTCGCTCAAAATCATGCGCGCCTCAGACAAATGCTCGGCTTCTTGTTCCATTTGCTCGCGCGCTTCGCGAATTTCGTTATCTGCTCGCTCGCGGCGCATATTCATTTGTTCAATACGAACTTGTTTGGCACTTAGCTGCGAACGCAATTCGCCGTACTTGCGACTTTCATCATCGACTTGGCGACGCAGGCTTTCACGATCCTGCTCCAGGCGCTTAATAGCTGCACGCCCTTCATCCAACTGAGCATTCAGTACTTCAATATTTTCTTCTGCACTAGCAATTGCTGCAGACAATTCTTCCAACTCTTGTCGCCGGGCAATCACACCCGAACTGGCATCGGTATCGCGAGTTACACGTACCCAGTGCGGGCTCAACCAAATGCCATCTCGAGTGATAACAGATTCATGTGCACCAAGCTGTTTGCGCAATGCCAAGGCCACCGGTAAATCATCGGCGATATAAATTCCGGCTAGTAGCCCTTGGGCATCCCATGGGGCAGTGACTTTTTCACTTAATAACGCGGCTTTTGTCGATAGATTTGCAGGCAGTTTGGCATTGGTATCAAACAGTACCAATTCGCCTTGTGTGAGACTTTCAAGTAGACCTGTTACTGCATCGACCTGCTCAACACAGACAGCTTGTAATGCATTGCCTAGCACAGTTTCCAGTGCTTTATCCCAGCCATCGGTAACACTAATGGCGTCGGCGAGACGCGCTTTATTAGTTAATTCATTTTGCGCCAGCCATTGGGTAACGGCTTTGTTTTTTTCACCCATTGCCGCCTGTTGCAGTGCTTCAAGCGATGCGTGACGGCCGCGCATTTTCTGTAGCTGACTGCGCGCCTGATCCAATTCATTCACAATGCGGTTGTTATCGGTGCGAGTACCATCTAACTGCTCAACAAATGCATCCAACTGCATACGTTTTTCATCGGCAACCAAATCCAATTCGGCGAGTTGCTCGGTCAGCTCATGGATCGAGTCATCTTCCGAGCTGTCTTGCAGATTGGTTTTTTCTTCACGCAACTTTTCAATGCGCTGTAATAAACGCTGCTGCACTTGTTCAAGATGCTGAATACGCGACTGCTGTACTTCGGCACGCTGGCGGGGTTCTGCTGCGCGCTGGTTAAAGCTATCCCAATCGTTTTGCCAACGCTGCATAGCCTCTTCAGCATCGATTAACGACTCACCGGATGTTTCTTCAGCCGCTTTTACCATTTCCAGCTCGGGTTCAAGCTCTAATAACTCTGCTTCCCAAGCTTCGGTTTTTTGAGTATCGATTAATAAATTTTCTTCCGCTTCTTTGCTATCGCGACTGGTTTGATCCAAGTCTGCTTGCAATTGACGCGCGCGCTCACCGGCGTGCTGAATACTTTGCTCAAGGCGTGCGATTTCTGCACCGATTGCGTAATAGCGGCCTTGAATCTCATTGAATTTATCGCCCAACTCAGTGTATTGGCTGCGGTACTTTTCGATTTGCGTATCTTTATTTACCTGATCGGTAACAAAGGATTCCATGCGCAATTCGAGATCGCGAATACCTGCTTGTTTCGCTTTCGCCTGCATATCCAATTGCTGGAATTTAAGTGCTTGCAATTGCGCTTTCAGCAATCGCTCTTCTTTTTTGTATTCGGCATATTTTTCTGCCGCTTGTGCCTGCCGCTGCAAGCGCGACAATTGACGCTCTAGCTCATCACGAATATCGGTGAGTCGTTCAAGGTTTTCTTTGGTGCGGCGCATACGGCTTTCGGTATCGCGGCGGCGCTCTTTGTATTTGGAAATACCTGCAGCCTCTTCGATATAAACACGGAGATCTTCCGGTTTTGCCTCGATAAGCTTGGAGATCATGCCCTGCTCTATAATTGCGTAGCTACGCGGACCAAGACCGGTGCCGAGGAAAATATCGGTGATGTCGCGACGACGGCATTTGGTGCCATTGAGGTAATAGCTATTGTCGCTATCGCGGGTAACTTTGCGCTTGATACTGATTTCAGTGAACGCGGCGTATTCGCCTAGGAGAGTGCCATCGGAGTTGTCGAACACCAGCTCGATTGAGGCCTGACCGACCGGTTTACGACCACTGGAGCCGTTAAAGATTACGTCGGTCATGTTTTCGCCGCGCAGGTTTTTGGCGGAAGACTCACCCATCACCCAGCGCACAGCGTCAATAATATTGGATTTACCACAGCCATTGGGGCCAACAACAGCGCATAGGTTGCTGGGAAAGTTGACCGTAGTAGGGTCAACAAACGATTTAAAGCCAGCCAGCTTGATGCACTTTAGCCGCATAGATCCATACACTCTGTTTCATCAGGCTTATATGGTTTGAGCGCCCTACTCCAACCCGCCTGTTCAATAAATAAATCGCCGGCAACCACACATTGCCTAGCTGTTTGATTTTGTTAATTTTTTTAGCTGTTATTAAAAATCAGAAAACGGCCAAAAAAACCTGTAAGGGCGGGATTCTACACATTTGTGGGTCGCATTACACCCGCCTCTGCGAGCAAAAATGTCCAGATCAAGCCAGCTGTATAATTTTCACCCGAAAACAGCGGGACTCAGCTAATTTCTGGATTATTGCGCCACCTTTTGATCAATTGTGACACTAAGGCCTGAAGGGATCGAGTTCATATCCACCGGACCAAAACTACCCTGCCAATCGCCTACTTTAGCGGTTGCCGTACCATCTTGCGAAATTCGAGCAATCACCTCAATGCTATCGACGGAGCCCAAACTCATCGCTGGCGTCATCGCCATAGCTTCAGTTAACACCACTTGCTTAGGCAATTCAGACACAGTCACCCGCGTAATGGCCAGCGGCATTTTCGCCCCTTGCCAAGTGCGCGCGTAAATAAACACGATTTGATCAGGGTTAACCTCAACACCTTCGGCCAAACTAACATTAACACTCAACTGACGGCCTGCACGCGCGGCAGCAAGTGAGGCTTCTGTACCACCCTCGGCAAAATACAAGGTGGCTGCGCGTTCGATACCAGAGATTAATGCCTGGCTGCCGGGCGAATCCTGTCCTGTTAATTTAACTGTATGCTCCCAATACTTAATCGCACTGACGTAATCCTTTTTGCCGAAAGCATCTATACCAGCAAGGCCTAGTGCCATGGTGTTATCCGGCTCAACTTTAAGTACTTTTTCAACCAAATCGCTTATCGGTGGGCTCATTGTATTGCTATCGCGCAAAAACATAGCTTGCGCCAACTCAGCCATGATCATCGCAGAGCTACTGTCGCGCTGTAATACTTGCTGATAGGCGTTAACAGCCTGAGGGAAATCATTTAAATCCATGTGCATCCGCGCCAGAAAAAACCAGTATTGCAATTGCTCAGGTTCATCAGCCAGTCGCGCCTGAATCAAGCGCACCATCTCACGTGCACGCACCGGATCCGGATTGCGACCGGCTTGATAGTCAGCATTATCAAGTTCTTGCTTAAGCTCTTGCGCCAAACGGATTTCTACATCGGCGCTACTGCCCAGCTGTTGATAAAGCCCCCAACTGACAGCAACAATCAATACCGCAATCGCACTCAATGTTTTGATTCCCGCACCCATAGTGCGATTTTGCTGTGCTGCGCGAATGTCGACCTCGTCATCTAATAACGCACGCTCCTGCTCCAACTTTAATTGCGCAAACTGTTCTTGATCTATACGTCCTGCAGATAGCTGCACTTCCAGCTCAGCAATATGTTCGTGAAAAAGCCGTACATTCTCAGCAAGGCGCTCTGCAACCACCTCGCTTGATTGACCATTTTGTTGTTTGCCGTAGCGTACCAGCGGCCAAAAAACAAAACCCAACGCCAACACACTCAGGAGCGCTACACCGACCCACAAGGACATCATTATTGTTTCTCCTGATTGGATTTTTGATTTGTTTCGTTAGCAGTGTTTTGCATGGGTGTTGATTTCAACAAACTCGCCAATCGCGCCTGCTCGGATGAGGTAAGACCCGAATCGACTACTACATCAAGGCGACGGCGCTTGCGAACTATAAGTAACAGCATGATGACACCAAACACCAATAAAAATATCGGCGCCCCCCAGAGCAACAAGGTCGCAGGCGATAATCGCGGGCGATACAAGATAAACTCACCGTAACGCTCAACCATAAAATCGACAATTTCTTTATCAGACCTGCCATCTTTGATCATGAATACCAATTCACGCCGAAGGTCTTCAGCGATAGGGGAATTGGTGCCGGCAAGATTTTGATTCTGGCACTTGGGGCAGCGCATCTCATCGATAAACGTTTGATAGCGTTTGCGATCGACATCATTATCGAACTCATGCACCTCAATGGCCGCGAAAGAAGAAAGGGAAAGAAACAACAACCCGATACAGGTGCATAGTCTTATTAGAGTTGCGCACATAAATAGGCTTCCAGACATTAAATGAAAAATTTGCGCGAGTATAACAATTCATAAGGATGATCGGTAAATTTTGCCCGCACGACCAAAAAACGATCACAAGTGTTTGTTTCATATCCATTTTTTGTATTTTTCATAAATTTTTCAGGAATCTGTAAAAAAAAGGTTGACCCAAATTTTTACATGATTAGAATACGCGCCACCAACAAGGTGAGCGCTGAAAAGCGTGAAATCTTGGGCGGTTAGCTCAGTTGGTAGAGCAATGCCCTTACAAGGCATGGGTCACAAGTTCGAGTCTTGTACCGCCCACCACTCTTACTCATAAGGTAGCTGTGGTTTTTGTGACGATGCGGACCGGTAGTTCAGTCGGTTAGAATGCCGGCCTGTCACGCCGGAGGTCGCGGGTTCGAGTCCCGTCCGGTCCGCCAACATTTGAAATGAAAAAAGCCCCACATCTGGGGCTTTTTTTATGGCTGTAAAATCATAACCACCGAATATTAATAATAAAAAAGCCCCACGCAGGAGCTTTAGAAAAACCTCAGAACAAAGATTCAGACTATACAGCTTTGTTGTTAATCACTTGATCCGCTTTCGCTGAATCCTCTTTAATATGTTTGTACGCGTAAACGCCCACATAAGTAATCATTATGCATGCCAATGCAACTATCACTAAACCATAAAGAACGATTGAATCAATATACATAAATACCTCCGCGTTTTTCTTAATAAATTCAGTTTACGCGGGAGGAAAAAACTGGATTTGATCTCGATCAAACCCAGTTACATTGAAGGGAGGATGGTTAGATGTACACTCAGTTCAGGCTATCAAATATGGGTTTGATAGTCTGCTCCCATACTTGACTATTCACATCACCAATATGCTTATAGCGAATCACACCTTGCTTATCGATCACATAGGTTTCTGGTGCGCCGAAAACACCTAGGTTTAAGCCTAGGCGACCATCTTCATCAAGCACACTGTAAACATACGGGTTGTGTAACTCTGCTAACCACCGTTGAGCATCTTCAGTATTGTCTTTGTAATTAATACCGTAGATAAGAACACCCTGCGCCTTAAGCGAATTGAGAAATTCATGTTCTTGTTTACAAGTCGTGCACCAGGTGGCCCATACATTTAACAGGCTGACTTTGCCTTTAAGCATTTCATGATTTGCGCTTACCAACCCTTGCGGGTTTTCCGGAGCAGGTAAGACCGGCAATTCAAATACAGGCACAGGTTTGTTTAACAATGCAGATGGCATCTCATTGGGATTCAACGAAAGACCACGCCAAAACAATACAGCCAATAGTGCAAAAATAATCAAAGGGATAAATAGAAATAACCGCTGTTTATTCATTGACTAACTTTCCTACCGGATTATTGACCGCTGGTAATTCTTGCTTCACGGCTTTGCGATAACGCTTATCGGCAACTGCAAGCACAGCACCAAAGCCCATCATTAATGCGCCCAGCCAAATCCAACGCACAAACGGCTTGAGATGTACCCGCATCGCCCAAGCAGTTTCGGTTAAGGGTTCACCCATAGCGACGTAAAGATCGCGAAACAAGCCAACATCCAATGCCACCTCTGTCATGGTGCTTCCGCTGGCGAGATACCGGCGCTTTTGCGGTTTCATTTCGCGCAAAAACTTACCGTCTTTCATCACCGTAATAAGCGCTTCTTCGGCAGAGTAATTGGGGCCGTCAATGTGTGTCAGCTTATTGAGAATAAAATCATATTCCACAACAGTGACTTTCTGCCCTACTTCCATACGAATATCGCGCTGCTCCGTATAGATGCTCGTTAACCCAACACCTACAGTTGTTACCGCTATACCGGCATGGGCAATCACCATTGCAAAGTAACTCAAACTCAACTTTTTCAGGCCAACCAACAAAGACTCGCTGTTGCGCAAGCGATAAAACAAATCCGCGATAAGCGCCGCACCAATCCAGCTGGCAATAAACACCGTTAGTGCGGCGAGAATTTCATATTGATCGCGATAAACAAGCGGAAAAACCAACGCGATTGCCAAACTAATCGCCCAGGGCTTCCACAGGAGTTTCACAAACTGCATACCAGACGTGCGCTTCCAGTTAGAGAGCGGACCAAATGCCATCAGCAAGCACAGCAACCCCATTAGCGGCAAAAAGAATAAATTGAAATACGGTGGCCCGACAGAAATTTTTCCGAGACTAAGTGCATCTGCAACCAGCGGATAAAGAGTGCCGATTAACACCATAATCATCAGGATGGTTAACAGAATATTATTACCAAGCAAAAACGTTTCGCGCGATAACAAAGTAAACCCGGCTGAACCCCTTACCACGGGGGCACGCAATGCAAACAGCGTTAGAGAGCCACCAACCACCACTAGAAAGAAACCAAGAATAAAAATGCCGCGCTCGGGATCATTAGCAAATGCGTGCACCGAAGTCAGCACACCGGAGCGAACCAAGAAGGTTCCCAGCAAACTCAATGAAAAAGTGAAAATAGCGAGCAGCAATGTCCAGCTTTTAAACAAGCTGCGCTTTTCAGTTACTGCGAGCGAATGAATCAATGCTGTGCCAATTAGCCAAGGCAAAAAAGATGCGTTCTCTACCGGATCCCAAAACCACCAGCCACCCCAACCCAACTCGTAATAAGCCCACCAACTACCGAGGGCAATACCAACGGATAAAAAACCCCAAGCCATAGTCGCCCAAGGGCGCGACCAGCGTGCCCAAGCGCTATCCAAACGGCCGGTCAGAAGTGCTGCAATAGCGAAGGCAAAAACGACACTAAATCCTACATAGCCCATGTACAGCACAGGTGGATGAATAATCAAGCCTATATCTTGTAGGAGTGGATTTAAGTCGCTGCCGTCCTGTGGTGGAATAGGAAGAATTCGATCAAAAGGATTGGAGGTAAATATAATAAAAGATAGGAAGCCAACCGCGACAAAACCCATCACAGCCAATACACGCGCTTGCATATCGAGCGGTAGTGAGCGACTAAAAATAGCAACCGCCAGCGTCCAGCCGGCTAACATTAGAATCCACAAGAGCAGTGAACCTTCATGTCCACCCCAAACCGCACTGATTTTGTAGTAGTAAGGCAGTAGTGAATTGGAATTGGACGCAACATATTTAACTGAGAAATCGTCGTGAAGAAATGAATACACAAGACAACAAAAAGCGAAGGCAACAAAGATGAAAAAACCGGTAGCCAGTGAGCGGCCTGACTGCATTAAAACGTTGCTACCGTAATGTGCGCCCACTAATGGCAGCACAAATAATGCAGCACTTAAACATAAGGATAATATTAGGGCAAATTGCCCCAATTCCGGTGCGAGCTGAACAAAATCAAGCGCCATATTTTAAGCCCTCACATGTTGCCTGATGCTCGCCTTTATCTTTCATTGCCTCGGCAACTTCCGGCGGAGTGTAATTTTCATCGTGTTTGGCAAGCACTTCACTGGCATTTATCTCGCCGGTTTCGGTCACTATGCCATTGATCACCGCTGCCTCTCCCTCTGCGAACAAGTCTGGCAAGATCCCATTGAAATTGACTTTCACATCTGCCACACCGTCGGTAATCAAAAACCGAATTTCAAGCGAATCGCTGGCGCGCTCAATGCTGCCGGGTTTGACGCAACCACCGGCACGGATGCGGGTATTGTGCGGCACCTCCCCAGCTGCAATTTTGCTGGGCGGATAAAATAAATTAATATTTTCACGCAACGCATAAGCCATAAGGCCAACCGCAACAGTTGAAAACACTACAATAAAAATCACAATCATTAAGCGTTGCTTGCGAACCGGATGCATTTTTTACATTCCCTAACGACTAATACGGATTAATTTATTCAACAGATTGATCTGCTGCTGGATTAGCTTGCGCTAATTTTTGCAATTTTTGTTGCTGTTTGAGAAAAGCTTTTTTCTGCAACAGTGGGCTGATCAACAAAAAAATCAGCACCGCAAAAGTAATTGCATAAGAAGCCCAAACGTAAGGGCCGTGGCCGTTC
Organism: Cellvibrio sp. ATLC23; assembly: GCF_057196725.1. Taxonomy (NCBI): domain Bacteria; kingdom Pseudomonadati; phylum Pseudomonadota; class Gammaproteobacteria; order Cellvibrionales; family Cellvibrionaceae; genus Cellvibrio; species Cellvibrio sp. ATLC23. The sequence continues at coordinate 277,293 of NZ_JBXUOS010000004.1, forward strand.
ATAGCGATAAAATCAGCAATTGTTTCAAACTGGAATTTCATTATCACGTCCTCTTATTGGTTGCACTCACGAGATCACTAACCCATTGGGTGCGACTTTCGCGGCGCAGCACTTCAAGCCGAGTATTGAGCAACAATACCAAGGCATAAAACAGGTAAAAACCAATCACCATGATTAACAGCGGGTAAAGCATAGAGGGGTCAATACTGGATTTACTGGTGAATTTAATCGTTGCAGGCTGATGCAGCGTGTTCCACCAATCGACCGATTTGTAAATGATTGGAATATTCACCATGCCTACCAAGGCCAAGACTGCACTGGCTTTATCGGCGGTATCGCGATGGGTAAATGCTTGCTGTAAAGCAATCATGCCTAGATAGAGAAAAAATAAAATTAACATGGAGGTGATACGTGCATCCCACTCCCACCAGGTACCCCAGGTAGGTTTGCCCCAAATTGAACCCGTCACCAGCGACACAAACGTCAGTAAAGCACCAATAGGTGCTGCGGATTTCATCACCATAAAGGGCAATTTCATTTTCCAGATAAGGCCGACGGCACCGGAAATAGCCATAATGTAATAACCCGCCAAGGCCAAGAATGCTGCCGGAACGTGAATATAAATGATGCGGTAACTATTGCCTTGCTTATAGTCAGCGGGAGCAAATGCCAATCCCCACACAGCACCAGTCAGCAAAAGCGCAATGCTGAGTGTGGCCAACCAAGGCAACCAAACGGTTGTTTTTTCGTAAAACCAACGGGGAGAGCCTAATCGATGAAACCATTGCCATGCCATAGTAAGAGACCTTATCGCTGTTTAGCTGATCGTTATTATTAGTTAACCATTTGTACTTATTCGCAACGCGCCCAGCGCTGCTATGGGGGCAAGTACTATTGCCAGCGCCAAAAATGCACCAAGCACAGCCAGTTGCATACCCATTGTGCCGCCCTGTACTGCAGATTGCACCGCACTTGCACCAAAAATCAGTACCGGAATATACAGCGGCATGACAATCAAGGACAACAACAAACCGCCCTTACGCAGCGAAACTGTCAAAGCAGCACCCACAGCACCGATCAAACTCATCGATGCCGTACCCAATGCCAATGATGCCAGCAATGGAAGATAACCTTCTCCTGGCAAACTCAACATCAAACCCAGTAGAGGCGCGAGCAAGGTAACTGGCAAACCCGAGACCAGCCAATGCACCGACACCTTGGCCATCACCGTAAAGTACAGTGATTGCGGGCTAATCAACATTTGCTCCAGGGAGCCGTCGTCGTAGTCGCTGCGAAACAATCCATCGAGCGATAACAAAGTTGCCAGCAGCGCCATTACCCAAACAATTCCCGGTGCCAGTAATGCCAGAACTGATTTTTCCGGACTTACCCCTAATGGAATCAAGGTTACGGCGATGAGGAAAAACACCAGGGGATTGGTGAGCTCGGCCTTATGACGCGCCGCGATTAACATATCGCGGCGGAAACTGGCGATAAATCCCCCCCACAAACTTACTGCCGGATACTGATCAGCCATGATACGCCCCGTCGCTCGTCAGACCACCAAGATTATGGTTGGTTTTATCCCCTGCACGAGCGGGCTGATAATCTTGCAAATTCACCATACGCAACTGCGGCAGGGTTAGATCCTGATGCGAGGTCAGAATCACCACTCCGCCCTTGGCTGACTGCTGGGCGATTAGCGTCTCCAACTGGCTTACGCCCAACTTGTCGATCGCGGTGAAGGGCTCGTCCAGAATCCAGATGCGGGCGCGGCTCAGATGCAACCTTGCCAATGCAACCCGGCGCAACTGCCCTGCGGATAGTTGGTAGCATGGGGTGTCTTCGTAGCCATAGAGGCCAACAGCCGCTAATGCGTCATTAACGGCAATTGCCGCACCGCTCTGGGCTCGATACCACGCCAGGTTTTCCGCCGGTGTTAAGGCTTTTTTGATACCAGGTAAATGTCCTAAGTAAAGGCTGTCGCCGGCAAACTCCCAAGCTGCCTCAGGCAAACCTCGATTAGCGTAAAGGATTTGACCGAGATAATCCGTGCTGATACCCGCAAGAGCGCGTAATAAAGTTGTTTTACCTGCGCCGTTAGGGCCGCCGATTTGCACCACATCACCTGGGTAGAGCTGTAAATCCAACTCTGCAAATAGCAAGCGCTCGTCCCGCTCGCAGCCAAGTTTACGCAGTTCAAGTAGTGGAGTTTTCACCTTGGTTACCGAATCGGTCATGCTTATTATTTGCCTTGGCGTGTATGGTATCTACAGGAAACATCTTTTCAGCCGCTATACTCTGCACAGCGGCTGTTCACTGTAGGCGATTATAACGACCTGCACATCGCCAAAGCACCCCAATTTACATTTTTGATCAGATTAAAATCCATTTGGGATATGTCATGGAGCTAGGTTCCATCACCGACAAGCTGGTACAAAATCACCAGCGCGCGCAGATCGAAAAAATAATGGCGATCACAAAAGCGCTCGGCCTAAAAGTTGGCAGTCATTTTTTAGCAGATGTGCAAAAAGTAACCCAAGCAACGCCGGAAGAGCGCGCGCAATTGATTAAATCGATTGAAACTCATTTAGCGCAGCTCAATAAAAATTCAGCGGCGCCTGCCATCAAAGCATTAATTAGTGAATTAGAGACGCAAAAGAAACTCGCACAAACACCCGGCATTAAGCTAGTCGCTCTTTCCGTCAACACTCCCGCTGCTGCTGCCGTCACACCAAACGCAATGACATCGCCCAGTGCGGCAACAACAAATCTGCTTACTTACACCACTCAACCCATACAAGCTGGCCAAACATTATTGATGCAATTAGGTGAAGGACAGCGGCTGCAATTATTGCAAGTATTAACAAAAGCAGAAATCGCAGTATTCAATACGTTAATGCAAACGAATAACTCACAAACCTCAGCAACAGCTAACATCCCTCCCGCCATACAAGCTATTAACATCAATAACACAACAACTACACAGTTAACCAGCAGCGCACTACTAAACAGGGAGTTCACCAGTAAAACCTTGCAGCCCAATCTTGAACCACAAAAATTAGCGACTATCAAAACCACCGAGGCGATTGGTGAAACCTTGCGCCGCTTATTGCCGCAAAAAGATAAGGGGCAGGATTTGCTGGCAAGCCTGCCGAAAATCACTCAATTTATACAACAGCTACCTATTGCCGAGCGAAAAGAATGGCTTTCGAGCCAAGTGCAACAGTCACTGAAAACTCTGGCTAACCATATTCGTTTATCTGATCAGCTTACTAATCCCAAATTAGTAGAGATGACACTCAAAAATAACGGGCAAAGTTTCGAACAAAAATTAGCGCAGCTAGTCACGGGTCAGCAAACTGCCGATGCATCATCAACTTCAACCAGCGGCACACTATTGCCCGAAAAAAAATCCGCCGCTATAAATCCATTGAGTACCTCATCCAATCTCAAAGCAGCACTATTAAACCCAAACAACCCAGCTGCCGCGACACAAAAAACCAGCCTAACTCACCAACACCCTGTAGAAAAAATAGCAGCGCAAGATCTAAAAGGCGCGCTCTTAGGGCTCCTACGCCAACTCGATACCGAACTGGGGGCAACCAAACCAACACAACCAGGCTCACCGCTAACAACCGAGTTCAATAAAAATCTATTAGCAATCGCCCTGCCCCAATTTTTAGGTATGCTCAGCAACAAACAACACGGTGAACTCAGCCAAAAACAATTGCGCACGCAATTGGTGATGCTAATGCATCAACACACGCTGGGCAGCATCGCTAAAATTCAATTGCAGCAAGTGCACACACTGAATCACCAATTAGCGCAGGCAGATCAGGCACAACCTACACAATCATGGCAATTTGAAATTCCCGTACGCCAAGGACAGGACGTTCACCCACTCCACATTCAATTGGAGCAGCAATGGATTGAAGAGCAAGATGAGGATGCGGAAAAAGGCAGCGCACGGGTGCGCCAATGGAATGTCATGCTTAGCTTTGATTTGCCATTAGTGGGACAATTTTATGCGCAGCTTTCGTTAGTGGGTGAAAGCCTATCGGCAAAATTTTGGGCAGAAAATGAAAACACCTTAATCGAAGCAAAAAATAAAACAGACTTGCTGAAAACACAATTAGAGCGCGAAGGTATTCAGGTTACGCAAATGCAATGTATGCCCGGCCTACCCCCCAAGCCGAAAATGTCATTTAGTTATTCACTGGTCGACATTAAAACCTGAGGAAGCGCAATGACATCACACTACTCCACACAACAATTACAAAAAGCCGTTGCACTTTATTACGATGGCAAGAGCGCCCCACACGTAAGCGCCAAAGGTACCGGCGCAGTTGCTGAACAAATTATTGCGATTGCACAAGAGCACGATGTTCCACTGTGCGATAACGCAGCATTGGTTGATCTGCTCGTGACCCTGGAATTAGGCGATGAAATCCCTGAGGCACTCTATATTGCGGTAGCTTATATTATTGCTTTCGCCTATCAACTCGAAGGTAAAATCCCCGAGCCTTGGCAAAATCTTTAACGCATGGCGCACGCACATTACAAAAAACACACAAAGCGCTCAGATATCACCCTTCCCAAGGTCCCCAGATGATGCGATTATGGCGCCACTCTTTTGACATTCACGTTTCATAAGCGCACATCACTCCCATGAATCACTTTATCACCAGCGAACAACTCAAAAAGCAACTGGGCAAGGTTGTGATTTTTGATTGCCGTTTTAACTTGATGAACAAAACTCAAGGTCAGGAGCAGTACCGAACCGGGCATATTCCAGGAGCCTATTTTCTGGATTTGGAAAAAGATCTCTCCAGTGCGGTTGCCACTCATGGTGGCCGTCACCCGTTACCCGATACAGAAACACTCAGTAAAAAATTGCGTACCACAGGTGTTAATCAGCAATCCACGATAGTGGTTTACGATGATTCACGTATGGGTTACGCCGCGCATGCATGGTGGTTACTTCGCTTTTTGGGGCTTCAACAGGTACTCATCCTCGATGGTGGTTTCGCTGGCTGGATTGCAAGTGGCGGCGGCTTAGATAGACGTGAACCTGCAATAAAAAGCGGAAATTTTAAAGCCACACTACAAAAGGATTGGATTGTAAATCGCGAAGACATTTTACAGGCAGGCTCACACTTTACCCTGATCGATTCCCGCGAAGCCAAACGCTATCGCGGCGAAGAAGAACCTATAGACCCGATTGCTGGCCACATTCCCGGTGCACTGAATTATTTTTGGCAAGAAGCGACTGATGAAAAGGGGTTTATTAAATCCACTGAAGCACAGCTACAAAGATGGAATGATTTAACTGAGCGAGATAATCTGGTGGTGTATTGCGGTTCAGGTGTCACAGCCTGTGTGAATATCTTGTCATTAGAAATGAGTGGCATAAAAGCCAAGCTCTATCCCGGAAGCTGGAGCGATTGGTGCTCTTATTTATCAAGCACATCCCCAAGCGCATAACAATATACATTTAGGAAAGAATCGCGCAAGCAATAGGGGTATTGCTCGCGCACATTGCCTTAATTTACATATTCATACTCGATACGCACATCCTGTGGACCACCGCGATCATCATCGATATTCGAGCGGCCATGAAAACGCATCAAGTATTTACCATTAGGATCATAAGCAAGATTGATAGGATCGGCAAAAAGTGAAATGAATGCCTTAGCGGGTGCGATTCGAAAATAAATCCAATCGCGGCCAAAATTTGCATCGTATATTGGCGATTCAGTACCCTTAATTTTGCGCACTTCCAGTTGCAGACTGCTTAACCGAGTCGGCATAGCAAAATCAAATTTCAACCGTTTACCTGCAACCAACTTATTCCAATTCAGCTGAATGTACGCATCAAAGCCCGCATCAATAACCATACGTGCATTATCGTAAATCACTTTTTCATTTTGGCTGCTACCCATGCCATGGGTAAGCACTAAACGGGCACCTTGAAAGTGGGCCGATGTGAATTCGTTATCCCGTGTATCTTCAAAATTAAAACTGGGCTGAAAAGGTTCTCCTTGGTAAACCAAGGTTTTGGATGCAAAAGTGCTTCCTGCAGGGGTCACGTAATCTACCCGAACCGATTTATTTTCATCCAGTGCAGTGTAGAGCTCGCGATAGATCAGCTGGTTATTTTCAAGATTGTATGCGCTACCCGCTACAACATAGTTATCTTCAGCAATCACTGCGCTACTGTACATGCCGGTAAGAACACTGCACAGCCCAAGACTAGCAATCAGAATTTGGCGCAGGCAATTTTGCGGTTTTGTGCTGGACATAGGTTAAAACCCTCAAGCTAATCAAACGATGCAGTGGCAATATCACTAACCACAGAGCCGCTATTATAGGAACAACTTCAAGTATCGGGCTAGACCATTCTGCTGAAGATAGTTTTACACCTGCCAGATAACTCAGTGGTGCTGCTATTGCTCCCAATAAGCCAGACCACAGAGGCCGCGAATAAATCCATGACAGGGAATGATTAAGAGTAAGCCCCAGCAGCACCCATAGACACATCAACCACAACGGCGGCAAATAAACAGATTCTACAAACAAAATCGAACCTGTATGTAGGAGTAGCAGATCATGAACAAGACCTATAACCACTGCAAGTAGCACGGCAACCGTATCCTTCAGGCGCTGGGTATAAAAAACAAAATGCAAAACCAGCGCGCACAATGTAAACGCAGCGGCCCATAAACTGCCGAACAAAATACAAACAAGCCAACCGGCTTGAAACACTAGAACATTGGCGATAGTTAAGAGCAAAGCTCTATGCTTCATTGGAAATAGCCATTGCGATACTGTGGCTTCGCCAATAAAACTTGTGCTGTACCAATACTGCGTTCAATAAAGCCGCCTTCGCAATAGCAGAGATAAAACTCCCACATACGAATAAAACGTTCATCAAACCCCTGCGCCCTTACCGCCTCCAATTTTTTATGAAACGCATCTCGCCAATGTTTTAACGTCTGCGCATAGTGTTCGCCTATATCTTCTATGTGCACAATATTCATATCTGTTTTGCGTTTGGCAACATCGCTAATCACCGCAATAGAAGGAAGCGAACCACCGGGGAAAATGTACCGCTGAATAAAATCGACCGTCTTGCGTGACATGTCATAGCGCTGATCAGCAATGGTGATAGCCTGCAACAACATTAAGCCATTGGGCGCCAACAAGCGGGAGCAAGTAGAAAAGTATTGGTCGTAATGTTCGTGCCCTACGGCCTCAATCATTTCAATCGATACCAATTTACTGAATTGACCACGCAAATCACGGTAATCATCAAACAGCACCGTAACACGGTCACTCAACCCGGCTTCAGCCACTTTTTCAACCGCGTAATCATGCTGCTCGCGAGAAATAGTGGTTGTAGTGACACGGCAACCATAGTGCTGAGCGGCATAAATAGCCATACCGCCCCAACCTGTACCTATTTCAAGCAAGTGATCATTAGGATTCAATTGTAATTTTTCGCATACACGTTGCAATTTATAAACTGACGCTTCTGCCAATGTCGCTTGCGGCGTTGGATAAATGGCCGCTGAGTACATCATAGTGCTGTCGAGGAACAACCGAAAAAAATCGTTGCCCAAATCGTAGTGGGCTGAAATATTTTTCCGCGATCCTTCTTTGGTATTGCGATTAAACCAATGAAACACTTTTAACAAGTATTGGCCAACCAAAGATTGTTTTGAATCCATTGCATCAAGCGCATCTATATTGCGCACAAATAGCCGCGTCACCTGCGTGAGATTGGGTGTACTCCAATAACCGCTCATGTAAGCCTCACCTGCGCCCACTGAACCACCGAATATAACATCCGAATAGAGTTGTGCATCGTGCACATAAATATCGGCCACCAAATCGGTGTGATCAGCAAGCTGACCAAACCGATACAGTTCGCCTTGTTCGTGAATGCGCAAGCAACCTTGTTTCAGGCCGCGCAACAATTTAAATAGCATTGAGCGCGCAATGCTTTGGTTACGGCTTAACGACGACACTCGATGTTTTGGCAGCAGCCTGATACTGGTAGTTTTCACGATGATTCCCCTGTCGTTTTGAGTTCAGTGCTGGTAGCAGCGGGCAAAGGGTTTATGGTTTGGTGGGTGTAAACAGGTACGCCTTTAACAAACAGACGCAGCGCTTGCCAATAAATAGCAACAGGTACTTTTATTGCCATCCAAGGTTGCAATAAAAGTATTTTTTGCAATGTAGACTTTGACCAGGGTTGACGCTTGAGCGTGAGAGTTGCATCCATATGGCAAATTGATTGCTGTTCAGTGCAAGCAGATTGATCAGATACACTCACATGGTTTTCCATGTGCACAAGAACATGCTCTGCCGGTACCGAACTAATCCAGTGATAAACCATATCAAGTGGATTAAATGGCGACACATGAAATTGTTTATCAAATTGCGAATTTGCCTTACCGGTTTTCTCATTGCAATGAATAAGATAAGTATGCCGTTCATTCCAGGGCGTATTATTCACTTGAGCAAGAATCATTGCAGGCTGTTCGGAATTTTTATTAAACAAGTAATACAGGGTTACCGGATTAAAACAAAAACCGAAGATGCATAAATTAGTCAGCATACGCACGGCACCATCGGGGCAGCTAATATTGCCAAAACTGCTCAGCGCCAATAGTTTATTGACCTCAGAAATAACGGAATCCTTTAAGGGTGCTAGCGGATCACCCAGAAAATCGGTGCGACGAAAACTACCCAGGTTTGCACGATTCAATGACCAGCCTGTCACCCCCTTGAACAAATCCGGCAACTCATCCAGATCGATATAAAACAAAGTTGATGCGTAGGTAAACTCGTGACGCTTTGGAAAAAAGCGCCGGTGTCGCAAATTGCCCTGATAAATTGCACTATGCATACGAGTACCTGATATTCAATATTGCCCCATCCTCTACCAGATTTCCCCGAGCATTTCTGCCACACGAATCGCGGAGACTACGCCATCTTCGTGGAAACCATTGCGCCAATAAGCACCACAAAAATGTGTGTGATTCATCCCACTTATTTCTGCCCAGCGCGCTTGCGCTGCAACAGACTCAGGGGTGAACATAGGGTGACTATACTGATATTCGCCATAAATTTTTTCCGGATCAATTGCATCCCCTGCATTGACCGAAACACAGAATGTGGTTGCCGAATTTAACTTTTGCAAAATATTCATGTTGTAAGTTAAGGCAGCATTTTCATTGACATGCCCTACGTCAGTCGCAGCTAAAAACATATAGTTCCAGCTTGCCCAACAGCGGCGAAACTGTGGCAGTAGGCGAATATCGCTATGCAATACCACTTGATTGGATTGATAGGGAATGGAGGAAAGAATGTCATATTCTGCGGGGGTGGGATCAACCAGCAGCTTTAACGCCTGATCGCTATGGCACGCAAAAATGACTTCATCGAATATCTGTTCACCAAAACGAGCGGTAGTGACGACTACAGCATCTGGATCGCGTTTGACATTAAGCACCGGGCAATTGGTATAAATTGTATTTTTATAGTTTTCGGTCAAGGGTTGCAGATACTGATGTGAACCACCTTTAATGGTGTACCACTGGGGTTGCTGTGTAACAGTCAGCAAGCCGTGGTTATGAAAGAAGCGAATAAAAAACACCAACGGCATATTTGCCGCTGTATCCATGGGAGATGACCAAATCGCGGACACCATCGGCAAGATATAAAAGCGGATAAATTTTTCGCTATAGCCCTGTAGCTCTAAATATTCTCCAAGTGTTTGCGCTTCAGGAATTGCATTATCTTTATAGAGTTGCGTGCAATCCGTATTAAATCGCACAATTTCTTTTAACATGCGCCAATGTTTTCTATCGAAGATGTTTTTCCGCTGCGAAAAAATTCCATTCAGCGATGTGCCGCTGTATTCAAAGCCGGTTTGCTGGCAGGCAACACTAAAGCCCATTTCTGTTGGCTGATAAGCAACGCCCAACTGGGCAAGTAGCTTTAAAAAGTTGGGATATGTGCGGTCATTAAACACAATAAAACCGGTATCGACTGCCAAAGCACCTTCAGGCGCGGCAACAATTTTAGTTGCCGTATGGCCACCAATCTCATTGCCCGCCTCAAACACTGTCACGTCATGACTGCGCGACAACAAGTACCCGCTCAGCAACCCGCTGATTCCTGAACCTATAATGGCAATTTTTTTTCGGGCAACTACTGTCATGCATCAGCTCTTGATTAAATAAATTAAATGATAAGGTACAGCAAATTAAACCTTGGAATTGCGCGATATTTTTTGTAATAACCACACCTGTGCACGCAATGGCAAGCACGCGATAGTATTCATTAGCCACACGAGAGGCCAAGGAAATTGCACTAACCAATGACGTTTATTAATGCCGCGCATAATACGGATCGCAGCTTCTGCTGTTGTCTGTGCAAACGGCATGGGGAAATCGTTGCGCTCGGTTAGAGGAGTCTTAACAAAACCTGGGCGCACCAAGGTGATATCAATCTGCTCATTAGCCAAATCGACTCGCAGAGAATTAAATAAGTACTCCACAGCCACCTTGGAAGCACCGTAAGCTTGTGAGCGCGGCATAGGTAAAATACTGGCCATGCTGGATATGCCGACCAGTTGCGCAGGCTGCGCCGATGAATTTTTATCATGCAGGATTTTTTTGCGCAGCAAGGGCAAACAAAACAACAGGCTGTTAACTGTGCCCTGCCAATTAATGGCCATTACTTTCTCAAACGGTCCGCGCGTCAGATGGTTCACATCTACATATTCACAAGTACCTGCATTTAAAATCGCAAGATCTAAAAATGGCACCTGCTGACTGATCCACTCGCCTGCGCGTTGGCTGTCATCCGCATCGGAAAGATCAACCCTCACCGCCACACAGCGCTCTGGAAATTGTTGCGTCAATTGCGCTAGAGGCTTTTCGGAACGCGCCAGCACAAACACTCTTGCCCCCTGCTCTAAATAGCGCAGCGCCAACTCATATCCAATCCCGCTGGAAGCGCCGGTAATCAATACTGTGTAACGCGCGGATTGGGTAGTCATACATTAGCTCGGTTAATGTTTTATTGGCGGCAACTGTGCAAAGAGCGCGATGGTTTCTTTTCGGCTCGCACTCAAATCGACAATTGGGCGCGGGTAATTAGTCAATGCAGGCGGGTTGTGAATCTGTTTGTTCGACAAATGCTCCAACTCTGGAATCCATTTACGAATAAATTCGCCTTTTGGATCAAAACGTTCAGACTGACTATGAGGATTAAATATTCGAAAGTAAGGAGCGGCATCTGTACCCGTGGAAGCACTCCACTGCCAACCGCCATTGTTGGCTGCAAAATCGCCATCGATCAGCTGCGACATAAAATAGTCTTCGCCCCAGCGCCAATCGATTTGGCAATTCTTGGTTAAAAACATCGCGACAACCATACGCAATCGGTTATGCATCCAACCTGTCGCATTCAATTGGCGCATCGCGGCATCAATAATCGGAATACCCGTTTTGCCTTCGCACCAGGCAGCAAATAAGGTTTTGTCATAACGCCAGGGAAAAGCCTCGGTGTGCGCTTGCATCGCTTTCCGCTTGCACACTTGGGGGTAATCCACCACCACATGCTGATAAAACTCGCGCCAGATTAATTCACTAAGCCAACAGTTTGCCCCGGCATCACCACCATCCCACTCACCATGGGTGTAAGCGAGCACAGCAGCAACGGCTTGGCGAGGCGATAATGAACCAACCGCAAAATACGGGGATAAACTGGAGGTGCCATCATTAGCGGGAAAATCGCGCTGATCTTGGTAGCGCGCAATCGATGTTTCGATAAACCTATCCAAACGGCGATAAGCTTCATTTTCTCCAGCTGGCCAAAGCACGGATAAATCGCGCAATTCGTGACCCGAAAATAATTGATCAATTTCATCAATCGAGGCAGAAGCCAGATTGGCAGGAGCCACTTGTTTAGCAGGCGCGGCCAATGGTTGCATCGCCACCGGCATCACTGTTTGCAACCATTTCTTTTTGAACGCAGTAAATACTTTATAAGGGTCCCCCTGGCCATTGCGAATCATGCCCGGTGGCACAATACAGCGATCATGACAGCGCTTGACCAAAATACCGTTATCCCGCAGTAATTGGTTGACGGCGAGATCGCGATTTAATTCATTGAGCGGATACTCCGCATTGAAATAGCAATACTCGGCTTTGACAACCTGCGCAAGACGCAATAATTCCGGTGCTACTTCAGCGGGCTTTTGTACGCGAATAATTAACAATGGAATATTCAGCGCGGCCAAATCTTTTGCCATTATGTGCAAATGACGACGTACAAAATCCAACTGGGCTGGTGCAATCGTATGCAGGCGCACGTAGGCATCGCAGTGTACATAAACCGCTACAACTCCCTGCCCCAATTCGGCAGCTTTAAATAACGCGGGATTATCACGCACACGCAAATCATGGCGCAGCCAAACTAATGCCGTCATTTGGCGCCTACTTTTTTCTTTATCTGGCGAATGGCAAAACCCATTAGAGGAATATGCTCATAGAGCATAGATCCTGCATCAAAATAATCCCGGTGATAATAGACCTTATCGTTGAATAATAGGTGCGTATTACCAGTCAACTCCAACAGCTCTCCGCCCGCCAATTTGTCGTGGCGATAATGCATAGTCCAAAACAATACCGCTTCGCCGCGTTCAGTCATTTCCATGGAGTGATGAAATTCAAAACGACACTCCGTTAAATTACTCATCATGCCCGCATAATAAGTAGTGAGTTTATTGAGGCCATTAATTGCATGTAAGGGATCGCGAAATTGAATATCATCGCTGTAGATTTCACCCAAAGTGTTAAGAATTTTTTTATCAAAACGCAAGTACAAATTGCGTACTTTTTGCGGAACTGTCAGCGCCATAAAAGTGACTTATCCCTTTAGTAATTGATTTATTGTGACCAATACTTGTTGTTGGTTATCACAAGGACGAACGCCTGTAGCAAGTTCAGGTGATAGAGCAGGAACGAGGCGTACCGCATTCCCAACTAACACAACAGGCATAGCAGAAAAACTCCGCCATAAACTCAAGTGTAGTTGTAGCTCGCTGGTATTGACGGCTTCGCCACCCATAATTACCAATATTTTTGCTTTAAACGCTTCCGCACAGAGCAGCGATTCTTTTGCTCCCAAATAGCCTAGATAGTCCGCGTTATGCTGATTCACCAACAAACCATAGGTTAATAGCAGCGGCACCAATTGCTCCTCATCCGGAGCTGCAGACAAAACCAGAATTTTTTCCCCATTAGCCGCTTGCCGCTGGCGATTTTGCGAAGCCTGAATATATTCCTGTAATACTGCGGTAAAAAATGCGCGCCGCATTGGCCTGCCCGGTTCATTTCCCTGCAAATCCGCCAATAGCGGTAACAACAAATAATCGGCAATCATCGGGCTGGGATAAAGCGCAAAAGTGTCTTCAATCAATCGTTCAAGTTGATTGCGATTACATGCGGTGATTGCTGTTTGAATTTGCTGCGCCAATTCCAGCCAGATTGAATCTATCTGCGGCATTGACTCTCCGCGCTGTTCATCGGCAAGCAAAGCTTTTACTTTACTAATCGACAAACCGCGCCCGAGCCATAATTGAATTTCTTTTACGCGCTCGATATCGGCGCGGCTATACAATCTATGGCCTTTGGTGGTTCTCTGCGGAATTAGCAAGCCGTAACGACGCTCCCACGCACGCAAGGTAACGGTATTAACGCCAGTCTCACGAGAGATTTCGCGAATCGGCAGCCGGTCCTCAACCAGTACCTCATCAACCTCAGTATCGACAAGGCTATTCATCACACACTCTCAACAATGTGATTACGTATACCGAGCCGTTCTGGATGCGGCGCCCAAAATGTTTGCGCCTTTAAATAGGGATTATCGAGCTTCAACAAATGATGTTTGAGCAGTGTCAGTGGCACTACCAACGGCACCATACCCGCTTTGTAAGAATCTATTAGCTGCGATAACTCTTGTTTATCTTGTGTGTTCAAATATTCTTTTAAATATCCCCGCAAATGCATAATCGCATTGGTATTACCTTTACGTGTGGCGTGGTGGGACAGTGCGGCCATAAACAAACGAAAAAACTCATCGCTACTGACCTGAATATCGCGACCGGAAAGATTTGATAAATAACGACCAATCGAAAAATAACTGGGCACGTGGTGCGCCATAACCTGATATTTATAACGGGAGTAAAACTCAATGAGTTTTTTAGCGGTGGGCTCGCTAGCAACATTGGTTTTAAAGTCGTGATAGGCAAATACACGGGCGAGGAAATTATCGCGCAAGCCCGTATCGTTTAAGCGCCCGGCTTCTTCTACCGGCAGCAAAGGCATCAACTCCATCAAGCGTTGCGCATAGGCACCACGACCACGGTGGTCGGCGGTATAACCATTTGTGCGATAGCGCTTCATGCCAAAAACACCGCAGCTGGGTGACTTTTGCATAAATACATAACCGCAAATATCAGGCATTGCCGCCACGGCTAACTCAGCCTGCTCAACTAGTGCGTCGGTTACATCCAGTTCCGGGTTATCAATACCGCGCACACGGGTTTCATCCCCCATCATCACCAAACGTATTGGTTTGCGCGGTATCCCCAAACCAATCGCTACTTCCGGGCAGATAGGGCGAAACTCAACATACTCACTGAGCACATCGGTCAAATAGCGATTGTGCTTGTGTCCGCCATCAAAACGAACCTGCTCACCGAGCAAACACTGGCTAACACCAAGAGGAATTTTGCTCATACAAAACCTATACAATTGATTGATGATGTATAAGTTTTACACCACAAACTTATACAAAGCAAATTATATGTACAATAATTTTAGGGAGGGCCGTAAAAAAGAAGGATGAGGCAGAGCTTACAATTAGCTTTAGACTAACCAAGTATCAAATTGATTTAAAACAAAAAAGCCGAACTTTCGCCCGGCTTTCAATGGTCAATGTATCAGTGGGTCGGAATTTCTATACCTTCAAATAAATCATCCAGCTCTGCGCGTGAATGGCGATTAAATGCCTCGTTGATGATGTCTTTTGTGAGATGGGGCGCGAACTTTTCAATAAAGTCATACATAAATCCACGCAGGAATGTGCCGCGACGGAAACCAATTTTAGTCACGCTCGACTCAAACAAATGGCTCGCATCTAAAGCGACCAAATCGCTATCAGCCGCCTCGTTGTAAGCCATGCTGGCAATAATCCCTACACCCAAACCAAGCCGGACATAGGTCTTAATAACGTCTGCATCCGCAGCAGTAAACACCACTTTAGGCGCAAGACCGCGATTGATAAATGCTTCATCCAGCTTGGAGCGGCCCGTAAATCCAAATACATAAGTCACAATTGGATACTTAGCCACATCTTCTAGCGTCAGATTTGCAAGCTGAGCGAGTGGATGGTTCTTAGGCACCACTATGCTTCGATTCCAACGATAGCAGGGCATCATTATCAGATCACTAAACAGCTCCATTGCCTCAGTCGCTATAGCAAAATCCACCGTGCCATCGGCCGCCATCTCAGAAATTTGCATAGGCGTCCCTTGGTGCATATGCAAAGCAACTTCTGGATACTGCTTGATAAATGAACCTATCACCGGCGGCAATGCATAGCGCGCCTGAGTATGGGTGGTTGCCAAGGTCAGCGTTCCCTTGCGTTCGTTGCTGAACTCTTGTGCAACCTGCTTAATACTTTCTACTTTCCGCAGGATTTCACCCGCAGTTTTGAGAATAGCTTCACCAGCCGGGGTTATACGGGTCAAATGTTTTCCGCTGCGCGAAAAAATTTCAACACCCAGCTCGTCTTCCAGTAAACGGATTTGTTTACTGATGCCAGGTTGAGAGGTGTAGAGACTCTGTGCAGTAGCTGACACGTTTAAATCGTGATGCGCCACTTCCCAGATATAGCGTAATTGTTGCAGCTTCATAAGCCCTCCGATTGGCTCACTCACTGGAGGTATTTGCCAAAGGCATCGACCAGAAAAACCCTGAAGCGAGCTCAGGGTTATAAAATGTAGTTAAATTATTCGTTTAAAGAATAGAACAACATGCCTACCTGCGCCCAGCATTATGAATTGTGCTACAGGCCGACCTTGTTACAACTTTAGACTATATCCGGGAAATTCAAAGTTTTTGGTGAGGGAATATTACAAAAACACCAAAAAACAAGTGAATCACAGCCTATATTGGATATAAGTTGCCGGGCTCAGCCTTTCAGGTATTAGGTCGATTAGCGATTCCATGGGGCACATGCCCCGTAGCCACATGCTCACGGGCTGACTCACAATGCATCTGTTGGTCATCAAAAAAAACATCTGCCCCATAGGCTTTCAGAAAAGTACCTTTGGCCAGACCACCCAAAAATAAGGATTCATCAATCCGGATATTCCAGGCACGCAAGGTGCGAATCACCCGTTCATGGGCCGGTGCCGAACGAGCGGTGACTAATGCAGTACGGATCGGGCAGCTCTCGCCAAACTCTGTTTGCAACAGATGCAACGCCGCTAAGAAATGCTTAAAAGGTCCGCCACTCAAGGGCTCTTTTGCCGAAGCTTTTTCGCTTTGGGTAAATGCAGACAAGCCTTGCAGTTTATAAATTTGCTCCGCCTCATCCGAGAAAATGACTGCATCACCGTCAAATGCAAAACGCAATTCATCTTCATTCTCGACCTGATTCTTGGAAGCGATTAGTGTCGCCGCTGCCATGCCATGGTCAAGCGCCTGCCGAACATCATCCGGCTCGGTCGAGAGAAACAGATGACAACCAAAAGCAGAGGCATAGCGATAAGGGGACGTGCCACCACAAAACGCTGCGCGGCTAATTTTCAAACCGTAATGTTCGACAGAATTGAATACACGCAAACCGGTATCCGCGCTGTTGCGCGATAATAAAATGACTTCAACACGCGGCTCATCACCCAAACGTTCATTGAGGCGCAATAATTTTTTGACCAAGGGAAATGCATCACCCGGTGCGAGAATTTCGTCTTCATGGTCAATTTGATACTGCGCATAGGCCGCCAAGCCTTGATTAACATACACCTGATGACTCTCATCCAAATTGAACAGCGCACGGGATGAAATCGCTATAACAAGTTTATCGCCGAAACCGTTAGGCATGATTAATAGACTCCATTACCACTCAGATTGATTGCTGCAATATAAACTCATCTGCATCCAAATAGGCGGGAAATTTTTCGCGGTATTCGATTAATTTTTCCGCATACAATTCTACCGTTATTAATTCGGCTTCCTGACTTGTAGCAATTAACTCCCCCGCTGGACCGTAAACGCTGGAATCACCGGCATAATGCTGCCCTGCTTCGTCCATGCCCACACGATTGACGCCAAGAATGTAGCTCAAATTTTCTATCGCGCGCGCTTGCAATAACCGATTCCAATGCAGGGCGCGCACACTCGGCCAGTTGGCAACATAAAGTGCAAGATCGTAATCGTTGCGATTGCGACTCCACACAGGGAAACGTAAGTCGTAACAGATCAAGGGCAGCACACGCCAACCTTTAATCTCTACTAGCACCCGCTCTTTGCCCATCGCATAGCGCGTATGTTCGCCCGCCATGCGGAATAGATGGCGCTTATCATATTCGGTATAACTACCGTCGGGGCGCATCCACACTAAACGATTAAAATACTGCTCGCCATCTTTTACAACCAAACTACCCGTAACAACGGCATCGTGTTTAGCTGCCTGTTGTTGCATCCACTGATAGGCGCGGCCGCCCTCAACTTCTGCATAATTGCGCGCGCCGGCGCAGAACCCGGTGGTGAAAACTTCGGGCAATACAATCAAGTCTGTTTTAGTAATTGCCGTCATCGATTGAGCAAATACATCAAGGTTATGCTGTGGATCATTAGGCACTATGACTTGCTGCACCAGCGTAACAGTCAAATTATTCATGATGTGTTTCTCCTACTGAATGAACAGGATGCAACCAAACATAACAAAGTATAAATGCCAAAAATGCAGCCACAGCAGCCAACATAAATGTGATCACTGCACTATAGTCCCACAACAGTCCCCCAACTAATGCACCGGCTGCGCCACCTGCGCCAAAACTAGCAGAGCTATACAGCGCCTGAGCCTGCCCTTGATTTGTGCCTTTAAAATGCGTGCGAACTAACTCAATAGAAACTGCATGGGCGACACCAAAGCTACAAGCATGGAGCAGTTGGGCAAACAACAATATGCTTAAGGATTCAGCCCCATAAGCAATTAACAGCCAGCGCCCACCGGTCGCGAACAAACTAAACAACATTAAAAAACGCAAGCTGAAGCGACGCAACAATTTATGCATCACGATAAAAATGGCCACCTCTGCCACAACACCCAGCGCCCACAACAAACCGGTTGCTGTGCTGCTATAGCCGTAGTTTTCGACAAGATAGAGAGTATAAAACGTGTAGTAAGGGCCGTGACTCAGTTGCAATAAAAAGCTGGCGACCAAAAAACACAGAATAGTTGGCTGCAAAACCAACCCTAAAAAATTCTGCCGCTGGCCATCGCTTTTTTTCGCACTCACATCTTTTAAGCTGAGACTGGAAAGCCATATTAAGATCAAAAAACTCAAAATAAAAAGTGGTAGAAAGCGGATCGGCATTACATCAAACACCAAGCCCAAGCCTACTACGGCCGCGATAAAACCGATTGAACCCCACAAACGGATTTGACCATAACGGTGATAGTTATCACCCAAGTAACCCAGTGTAATTACTTCAAACTGCGGCAGCACTGCATGCCAAAAAAAAGTATAACAACTCACCACCAATACCAGCCACCAATAGCGCTGATCGAGCAGAATGCCGGCAAAAATAATACTCGCTGCCAAACTCCCCATACGAATAATGCGCAACCGCTGTTGTGTATGATCAGCCAACCAACCCCAAAAGTTTGGGGCGATAATACGGGTAGCCATAATGATGGCCGTGATAATGCCGACATCTTGCGATGAGTAGCCCAGCGATTTTAAATAAATACCCCAATAAGGAATCAGCGTGCCGACTACAGCAAAATAAAAAAAATAAAATCCAGACAGACGCCAATAGGGAATTGCTTGCTGCGCAAAAGAAAGGGACATATAAAAACAACTGAAGGAGTGAATTGCACATTGAGTTAGTTACCGTATAAAGGATAACTAACTCAACACACTCTTGAAGAACTTATTTCACACTTGCAGGTATTACCGGTACAGAATGTTTAACCGCACCGTTTTGCGCGCGCTGGCGCAACAAATGATCCATCAGAACTAACGCCAACATAGCTTCAGCAATCGGCGTTGCGCGGATACCAACACATGGGTCGTGGCGACCTTTGGTGATCACTTCAACTGGGTTGCCATGCACATCCACACTGCGGCCGGGGATATGCAAACTCGAAGTTGGTTTAAGTGCGAGGTTGGCAATAATATCCTGCCCGGAAGATATACCACCTAAAATACCGCCCGCATTGTTAGACAGGAAACCTGCAGGCGTCATTTCATCGCGATGCTCACTACCGCGCTGCGCAACACAATTAAAGCCCTCGCCTATCTCAACGCCTTTCACTGCATTGATGCTCATTAATGCATGGGCGATTTCGGCATCGAGGCGATCAAAAATCGGCTCCCCCAAACCGGGCGGAACATTGGTGGCGACAACGGTAATTTTTGCGCCGATTGAATCGCCTTCTTTATTAAGTGCCTGCATAAAAGCTTCCATTTCGGGAACTTTGCTCGCATCCGGGCAAAAGAATGGGTTTTGATCAACCTGATCCCAATCGACGGTTTCAATTTTTATCGGCCCCAGCTGCGACAAATAACCGCGCACTTCAATGCCGTGAAAATCTTTCAAATATTTTTTTGCGATCGAACCCGCTGCAACACGCATCGCCGTTTCACGCGCCGATGAACGGCCACCGCCGCGATAATCGCGCACGCCGTATTTTTGCATGTAGGTGTAATCGGCATGAGCCGGGCGGAATTGATCTTTGATATTGGAATAGTCTTTGGAGCGCTGATCGGTATTTTCGATCATCAAACCAATCGGTGTACCGGTTGTTTTGCCTTCAAATACACCGGATAAAATCTTCACCGCATCATCTTCACGGCGCTGGGTGGTATAGCGGGATGTGCCTGGCTTACGGCGATCCAAATCAATTTGAATATCAGCCTCGGTCAATTCAAGACCGGGCGGGCAGCCATCTACGATTGCACCCAAGGCCACACCATGGCTTTCGCCGAAGGTGGTAACAGTAAATAATTTGCCGTACGTATTTCCAGACATTAGCTATTTCCTGATTTAAGGGATTTCCCAATAGATAAGAATCCAACAACAGATCGAAAAAAAAGTGCGCCAATTATACGTGACTTACCCCACTGGCGCATCGACATCCTCGCCTCAGAGTACGCCCGCCGCGCGCGCATTGCGCAAATCCTGAGCAGTAAGAACAAACACCCCATGGCCACCACGCTCAAACTCCACCCAGGTAAACGGAAGTGTTGGATATGCAGCTTCTAATGCAGGCCATGAGTTGCCAACCTCCACTACCAAGAGCCCATCTTCTGTTAAAAAATCAGCAGCTTCTTGCAACAAGCGCCGGGTAAAATCCAAACCGTCATCACCAGAGGATAAACCCAACTCAGGTTCTGCATGGAACTCATCGGGCAGACTGGCCATATCCTCTGCGTCCACATAGGGCGGATTGGAGACGATCAAATCAAAACGCTGTCCGATCAGGCTTTCAAACAGGTCTGACTGGAGTGCAAAAACTCGCTCCGTCATGCCGTGTTGCTGGATATTTTCGTCGGCCACAGCCAACGCATCGTAAGAGATATCACTGAGTTGTACATAGGCATCGGGAAACGCATGGGCGCAAGCGATACCGATACAACCACTGCCAGTGCACAAATCCAATATGTGTTGCGGCTCGTTGATTAACCAGGGCGCAAACCGTTTTTCGATCAGCTCGGCAATGGGCGAGCGCGGCACCAACACACGCTCATCAACCACATAGGGCAAGCCCGCAAACCAAGCCTGACCGGTAATATAGGCAGCGGGGATACGCTCTTCGATGCGACGCTGAACATTGGCAACAACACGCTCGCGCTCGCTGCGCATTAGGCGCGCATCCAACCATTCATCGCCCAGCGGCGGTGCTAAGTGAACTGCATGCAACACCAACTGCTCGGCTTCGTCCCACGGGTTATCGGTGCCATGACCGTAAAAGAGTTTCGCGGCAATAAACTCACTGGCTGCCCAGCGTAAAAAATCGCGAATGGTAAATAATTCTTCGCGCGCCTGATCAAAAACGGTAACAGATGTAGTCATGGATAACCTCGAACTGGGCAAAGAGCGGGCATTCTACCCAATAAATTGGCCAAATCAGGATTTATGTTTTCTAGAAATTGGTCGAAAGCGGTAAACTGCCGTTTTGTGATGGGCAGAGCATCGCTGCCGCTAGAGGAGTTTCTGATGAGAGAACATTTTGCGAACATTATCGCGGGTATTGGTGAAGATTTAACCCGCCCTGGCCTGCTGGATACCCCTGATCGCGCGGCCAAGGCCTTTCAATTTTTAACTCGCGGCTACAACCAAACCCTTGAAGATGTGGTCAACGATGCACTCTTTCCATCTGACTCAGATGAGATGATTATTGTAAAAGATATCGAACTCTATTCACTCTGCGAGCACCACTTGCTGCCTTTTATTGGCAAAGCCCATGTTGCCTATATTCCCACGGGAAAGGTGTTGGGCTTATCCAAAGTTGCGCGCATTGTTGATATGTTTGCCCGCCGCCTGCAAATCCAGGAACAGCTCACGGTACAAATCGCGGAATGTATTCAAGAGATTACCGGCGCATCTGGTGTCGGTGTAATTATCGAAGCGAAACACATGTGCATGATGATGCGCGGGGTTGAAAAACAAAACTCGTCAATGAAAACCTCGGCCATGCGCGGCACCTTCCGTAGCAATCAAGCCACTCGCAATGAATTTTTATCGCTGCTGCGTTAGTCACTTTCACAAAATTAATTTTCATTCAATAAAAAGGCGGCATCACCGGGTGATGCCGCCTTTTTTTGTAAGAAAATTATACGCAATAAAAATTAATCACTTACCTTGACCACTTCCACTCGCGCACTTCTATCACCCCGCCCTGCAGGTGCAAGACTGCCAATACCATAAGCCGCGACACGTTTAGCAGCTATACCTTTTTCTTGCAGTGCTGTGCTTAATTGCTCGGCATAACGCTGTGAATTTTTTTGCTGCTGTGCAAGTGGTACAGGTGCGTAATCATGCCCTACCAGTGCCACCTTCCAATCCGGCTGGTGTGTAAGCACATCAATTAAAGCCTGAATATGTGCGGGCTTAATGTTGATGTTTGCGTTGTTTTTTGTATCACCAGCAACAAAATCGGGAAATACATAATAACCGCTGGCAAGCAGCGATTTAATAATTGATTCAGGGCTCGACGCTATCCCCAACTCGATAACGCTATCAACATGCAGTACATCCAATTGCAGATACACACGTTTGTTGCCTCGTTGCACTGCGTAAAGCGCCACATAAAAAGGTGTTTCATCGGCGGTAGTCACTTCGTACGCGCCATATTGTTGGAATTGATCCAAACCATACAGCAATTGAATTTTGAAATGGTTATTGGCCCATGAATTACTGGTGCCGCAATCGCGGCCATTGCAGTGATACAACTCGCGAAAATTAAAATTCTGCAACTGATCCAAATAAAAATCAAAACCATTACTGGCACTGTGCCTCTCCGGCAACTCCAGCGTATAGCGCGCAAGGCGTCCACTTAAACGCTGTTTCCGATCCACTCGCCAGCTGCCCGCAATTTTTTTATAGCTACCCAACGCCAGCAAATATTCATCAACGTCGGCATTAGTTTGAAAAATCACGCGGGCATTGTGATAGTTTTGTATTGGCAGCTCAGCTGCGAAAAGGACTCCCGCCGCCAACACCAACATCAAACCACTCATAAAACGGATTAAACGCATAAGCTCTCACTGTACAATAGTTGCAATTAGCAATCTGAATTACATGGCAAAACGGGCAAAAAATGCATTTAACTTTTCGGCAATCACATCAACCTCTTGCTCCATATGAAAATGGTGCCCGCCGGGCAACAACTCGTAATCCACTTGAGGAAACTGGTTTACCTCATGCAAATAATTAGCATAAAGTTTTGGTAAACCATTTTCTGCCAATAACAATTTTATTGGCGCATTAACCTGATTAATAAAAGCATGCAGCTGCTCGCGCGATAATTTAATCATCGAAGGCGCCAGTAAACGGGGATCTGTACTCCACGAAACCCCTCCTTCTTGCGCTACCACACCACGCTCAGTTAACGCCTTTGCAGCCGCATACCCAAGCGGAAACATACCGCGTTCACGCGCTTTAATGGCAAGGTTGATATCAGGATAGATAGAACGTTTTTTTTGCTGTTGAACACGCAGCCCCTGAATAGCATTTGCTAGTTGCTTAGGCGCGTCTTCAGGATGCGCAGCTTCCGGTAGCAGTCCCTCAACCAATCCCAACGCAATAATTCGCTCAGGAAATGCACCCGCAGCCAAGGTACCGATAATAGCACCACGGGAATGCCCCAAGAGCGCAAAGCGATCCCAGCCCAAGTAATCGGCAACGGAAAAAATATCGTTGATGTCATCCCAGGGGGTATAGGCCATTTGACCGGGGCGATGCTCACTCCTGCCATGGCCAGCCATATCCAATGCAACAATATGTAAGTTTTTCAGGCGAGGAGCTAATGCGAAAAAGCTGGCGGCATTATCCAGCCAACCATGTAAAGCAAGCACAGGTACTTGCGTTGACTCGCCCCATTCCTGCGCAGCGAAATTCATTCCATTAACATTAAAACGCAGCTCGCGCGGACTGGTTGATTGCGCCATACACTTATCCAACACAACTTAAAGGTTGTTTTATTTTAGGCGTGATCCAGCCAAAGTAAATCGCCCATGTCTGCAGCGATGATTTCTGCTCGAATTGCGGCGAGAGAACTCGTACCCATCGGATAATAATCCTCTGGCTTACAACACAACATATTGACCAGAGTGCCCACTAAGGGCTGATGACTGACAAGCAATATGGATTGATTGGATGACTTCGCATTGAGCTCATCCAACCATTCAATGAGAGCCTGTGGATTAGCTTCCGGCACTAATAATTCTGAAGTCTGAATGGATACGCCGGAAAAATAGCTTGCTGCAATAGCCGCTGTTTGTTGCGCGCGTACCAAGGGGCTCGCCCAAATTTGCATCAAGGGATTCATATCGGCACTGCGCGCCTGCACAACTCTGGCCGTATCGCTACGGCCTTTATCGGTGAGCTGGCGCGCCTCATCTGTGGTGATCTGAGCTTCTGCCTGACCATGACGAAGAATAAAAATTGTCATTTAATCAGCCGCTTTTTCGGGCGCATCAGACAAATCTTTAGCTTGCACTGGTAACTCAACTGTATCGGAATCCGCTGGCCAATCCGCAAAGGGAAAAGGTTTTTCTTCGCTGCTGTAGCACAAAAACTTTAATACATCATAAATATAAGTAGAGAGTGAATGGCCGAAACGGCGCAGATGTTGATTGTCTTCACCGGTAATCAGTGAAAACACAAATTGTACCGCGACTAATATCCACATCACCAAACTA
The DNA here is from genome assembly GCF_057196725.1 of Cellvibrio sp. ATLC23. NCBI lineage: Bacteria > Pseudomonadati > Pseudomonadota > Gammaproteobacteria > Cellvibrionales > Cellvibrionaceae > Cellvibrio > Cellvibrio sp. ATLC23. The sequence continues at coordinate 302,041 of NZ_JBXUOS010000004.1, forward strand.
GCGAGCTGCAATACCGCAGCAAACAGCAACATAAATACCAAACGTAACCAGTGCTTGCTGGAGGTGATATTTGATTTTAATTGTTCGTTATCCATTAATTTCCCCTTAAATATTCAACATCATCGGCTTGTTCGCCCACCATTAAACCACGCGCAACTTCTGCAATGGCTTTTTGTTCGAAGAGCACCGCATATAGCCCCGAGACTAACGGCATATACACTTGTAACTCATCTGCTTTTTGTTTTACCTGACGTAATGTATTTACACCTTCTGCCACCTGCCCTAACGAGGCAACAATTTCATCCAAAGGCTTACCCTGCCCTAACGCAAAACCAACGCGATAGTTACGACTCAAATCTGAAGTACAGGTGAGAATCAGATCACCTACACCCGCCAAGCCCAGAAAAGTCATAGGATTAGCGCCCATCATCTGCGCAAAACGCCCCATTTCAGCAAGGCTGCGAGTAAGCAGCATCGCCTGGGTATTATTACCAGCACCTAGCGCCGCTGCCATACCGCAAATAATTGCGTAGATATTTTTCAGCGCGCCGCCTAACTCTACACCATAGCGGTCATGATTGGCGTACACGCGAAAAGTGGATGACTTCAAAGTTTCCTGCACACAACTGATAACATTTTCGTATTCGCTGGCGATAACCGTGCCGGTCTGCTGTTGCTGCACTATCTCTTTCGCAAAATTGGGGCCGCTTAATACACCAATAGGATGCCCCGGCAACTCCTGCTCCAGAATCTGGCTCATCAGTGTGAACCCTTCTGGCTCTATGCCCTTGGCAGTACTAACCACCATGGTGTCGCTACCCAGCAAAGGCTTCATCTGCTGGGTGACCGCACGAAAGGAGTGACTTGGAATCGACACAAATACTAAATCGGCCCCAGTAACTGCCTGCTCCAGATCCGCGGTTATTACCAATTCTTCATGCAGCATATAGCCGGGGAGATAGCGAGCATTCTGGCGCGCAATTTCACAGGCCTCAGCCTGCTCTGAAGAGCGCATCCAAAGAAAAGTTTGATGATTGTTACAGGCGATGATATTGGCAATTGCCGTACCAAAACTACCACCACCGAGTACAGCAACCTTCAATCGTTTACTCATAAATAAATCCAGTGATTTGACCGAGAAAAAATCCACTGAAATTCGTCACCTGTTACGGAATAAAAGATACAAAACACACAAATTGTAACTTTTCTGCACAAAAACCTTCATCAAAATTTTGTCCACATTTTCTGTGGATAACTTGGTGGATAGTTTTTGGGAAACCGCCTCAAAGGCTTATAAAATCAGTACCAACAACAGATTGATTAAAAAACAACCAATAAAATAATTTCCTTATATTTCATGATGTTACATAAAAAAACAAGTTCAAAAGCTCATTTTTTCGTGTTTTTGGTCAAGCTATAAACGTCTTGACCAAATAAGCACAGGAGGTGTGCATAAAGAGTTAGTGATCATTAACCTTCAACAGCCGATAGACACGAAACATTCATATTGCAAGGCAAATTTTTACTAAATGTTTGCGTCATTTTGAATCACGGGATTGAACACAGAGGCTCGACTATCCCCCGCGCCACAATCCCAACTGATGCGATAAATAAAATTCAGCCTACTGACGTGTAAATGCACCATAACTGCCATCGGCATAAAGCAACGGATCCACCTCTGAACCATTGAGAATCACTTTATGGATAACCCCGATAATAATTTTATGGGTTCCATAGGTGGTTACCTGATCGGTTTGGCAAACAAATACGGCTTGAGCATCAGCGAGAACAGGCAGGCCTGTATCATCCTCTTCCCAATGGCCCACATCAAAACGATTTCGAGCGGGCTCGCGCCCAGCGCAAATGTTTGAGACATCCTGATGAGATGTAGAAAGGACATTAACGGCAAACTGACTGCCCAAGGTTGCCAAATGTCCCTGCTGCGAAACTAATTGATTAATGCACACCAACAAGGATGCAGGAGAATCAGACACAGAAGTCACAGAAGAAACTGTCATAGCAAAACGTTGATTGCCAGGTAGCATCGTCGATAACACACACACACCAGATGCCAATCGGCGCATTCCCAACTTCATCGAAACAGCTAAATTATTGTCTTGCATAAACTCTCCCAAACGATAGCCGCTTATTCTGACCAGCTGATGACCGACACACAAGCCTCAACAAAGACTTAGCCACTGTCTTCTCAGTATTCGGTGCGCTGGCAGTCAACTCGAACAGCCCTTGCACAAGCTGGCCAGAATTTAACTAAATGCGCTAAATATTTTATTTTGTTGTGTTTTTTTCGTTGACGATACTGCAACTCACCGTTAATATGCGCACCACTTGAAACGCAGTCAGTTTTAAGTCGTCGGAGTGTAGCGCAGCCCGGTAGCGCGTCTGTTTTGGGAGCAGAATGTCGGGGGTTCGAATCCCTCCACTCCGACCATTTTTTCATCGAACCTGCGAAGGTTTGATCCAGTATGTGCCCGTAGCTCAGCTGGATAGAGCACCCGCCTTCTAAGCGGGTGGTCGCAGGTTCGAATCCTGCCGGGTGCGCCATTTTGGGCAATTAATAACTCGCCCGCTCTTCACTTGATTATTTTCTGCTGGGATCTAATCCCGCCATATGGATGTGTTGTTTGTTCTCGCTACGGTGGCTGTAGCTCAGTTGGTAGAGCCCTGGATTGTGATTCCAGTGGTCGTGGGTTCGAGCCCCATCAGCCACCCCAATCCCTTCTGTAAAAATCCTCTCGTTTAAAATCAAACATTACTTGTAAGAATTCAGCAAAAGCTCTAGCCGTAAACACAATTTTATTGCTTAACCTAGTCGCCTCCGCCACAACCTCCTCCATCACTCCCACAACCACCGCTTGAACCACTACACCCACCGCCATAACCAATGTGACTCGCACAATAGCCCCCACCAGAATCCTCACCTTTTTTCTCGCAATCCAACGAGTAACGAAAGCCATCAGCAATAGACAGTAGCGAATCCAGCACAAAAATCAGTGGCAATCGTGTGGGGTTTTGGGGATTGATATGCTCCAGCGCGCAAGCCATGCGCCACGCACGCTTGATGCCATCCTGCGCACGCGTTTTATTCCTCATGGCTTCTGCAGGCACATGATCCAAATAACGCCCGAAAGCGCTTCTGCAAAATTCGCGATAGGCCTTGGTATTCAAAATGAATTCATGCCAATAATCGTCAACGACTTGTGATGGCATGGCCACCATGCGCTTGTTGGCATTAAGACACATTAAAAAATATTGCCGCATCCCTTTTTGCACAACTGATAATTGAGTCGGATTAAGATGCGGGTGCTTTTGCCCAAGCTTTTCTTGTATGTAGCGTGGAAATTGGTAGGCGGTTATGTAAGCAGTACGCTTGTGACTTTTAGCACCCAATAAAAAAATAGATACAGTGAACAGCAACACCATCCCAAGAATTAAATAAATCATTCCGCCCCCTAGCCAAATAGTTAGGTGGCCAATCTGCCAAATGCGGGGAAGACAAGCAAGGTTAATCAATGCCCTCGCATGACAAACACTTGTCTTAATAGACTATTGTCCACAATTACTTAAAGCTTCTCGCCTTTACCGATAGGCCGCGCAACACATTGCTGTAGTCATGTAACTGCCCAGCAATAACATGCACCACTGGTGCTGCCACATGCTCAGTTGCAATTTCTACTGTTCCTTTGATCAATAATAATGTTGAGGTGAGCAATACCTTGCGATAGGTTTCCTGGGTTCCCTTCCACACAATGACATTGATATTTCCTGTCTCATCCTCCAGTGTCAGAAACAATGTGCCATTGGCAGTGCCAGGGCGCTGATGACCAGTAACCAAACCTGCAACACGCACAAAACCTTTATGTCGCAAATTAACGAGATGCGCGTAAGGTGTGCATTTATCAAAAGGTGGTTGATTGCGCAAAAGAGCCATCGGGTGTTCGCGCAGTGTTAATCCAAGCGTGCGGTAGTCATCCAGAATATCTTTCTCTTGCGTCGGAGCTTCGGTAAATAGATCGTCAACAACAGTGCAGGTATTTTTATCGAGCAATTCTGAATAGGGTTGAATTGCCGCTGCACGCCAACGAGCTTGATGGCGATTTCCACTTAAGGTTTTGAGCGCGTCCGCCGATGCCAGTAGCTGCAAATCATTAGCGGTTAATTCTGTTCGCTGCGTCACATCGTCGAGCGATGTAAATCCGTTATTACTACGCCAGTGTTCGATCTGCTGCGCACTGTCGGCATCAAGGGATTTCACCTCGCGAAAGCCTAAACGAATTCCCCAGTCTTGCCGCGCATCTAATTCCAATGCATTGTCATAAACACTTTTATTGATGTCCACCGGCATAACTTGGACATAATGACGACGCGCATCTTGAATAAGTTGCGAGGGAGAATAAAAACCCATGGGCTGGCTATTTAATAAGGCACAATAAAATGCAGCTGGGTGATGACATTTAAGCCAGGAGGATGCATAACATAAAAGTGCAAAACTGGCTGAGTGGGACTCTGGAAATCCATAGCCACCAAAGCCTTTTACTTGCTCAAATAAGCGGTGAGCGAATTCCGCGCTGTAGCCGTTATTTAATAAGCCTTGAATAAATTTTTGTTCGAATAATAATAATTTGCTGTTCTTGCCCCAGCTCGTCATAGCCCTTCGCAGTTGGTCAGCCTCACCACCCGAAAAGCCAGCGGCCACCATCGATAGGCGCATGACTTGCTCCTGAAAAATGGGGACGCCCAACGTAGGTTCCAATACTGCTCTTATCGTTTCACTCGGGTAAGTGACTTGTTCCTCACCACTGCGGCGGCGCAAAAAGGGATGCACCATGTCGCCCTGAATCGGACCGGGGCGCACTATTGCAATCTCGATCACCAAATCATAAAAACAGCGCGGCTGTAATCGCGGCAGCATTGCCATTTGCGCGCGTGATTCGATTTGAAATACACCGAGGCTATCGCCGCGACACAACATCTCGTAGGTCGCGGAATCTTCTCGTGGAATATCAGCAAGCGAGTTAATACCTGGATTATAGGTGTGAATATAATCGAGCATCTTCCGTAAAGCCGTCAGCATTCCCAGCGCAAGTACATCCACTTTTAACAAACGCATGGATTCCAAATCTTCTTTATCCCATTGAATGAGTGTGCGATCTGGCATGCTGGCATTTTCAACGGGCACCAGGTCACTCACTTTGTTTTGCGATATAACAAAACCACCCGCGTGTTGCGACAAATGACGTGGAAAACCTAAAATCTGTTCAACTAATTTAAAAAATAATTGCAAGGTTTTTTGTTGTGTTTGCAGACCACCGAATGCAACTCGCGTTGGCAGATCAGTTGATCTATCCCACCAGGCAATATTTTTTGCAAGATGATCGACCAACGAGGCATCCATTCCCAATGCTTTACCTACATCGCGCACAGCACTGCGCGAGCGATAGGTAATTACAGTCGCGGCTATAGCCGCGCGCTCGCGTCCGTATTTTTCATAAATATACTGAATCACTTCCTCGCGCCGCTGGTGTTCAAAATCAATATCAATATCCGGCGGCTCATCGCGCTCCTTCGAAATAAAACGCTCGAACAATACGTTGATTTGACCGGGCGCGATTTCAGTGACGAACAGGCAATAGCACACCACGGAATTTGCCGCCGAACCGCGCCCCTGACACAAGATCTGTTTGGAGCGTGCATATCGCACCAGATCATATACGGTGAGAAAGTAATATTCGTAGCGCACCTCTTCAATCAGAAGCAGCTCTTTTTCCAATAAGGCATCGACAAAAGTGGGCGCACCTTCTGGCCAGCGCTGATGTTTTCCTTCATTGACCAAGGTGCGAAGGTGTTGAATGGGCGTTTGGTTTTCTGGCACCAACTCCAAAGGATATTGATATTGCAATTCACTGAGTGAGAAATGACACAAGTCAGAAATTTCAGTGGTTTGCTCAAGCAATACATCCGGGTAGAGCTGCATTAAATGATCAACGGATTTCAAATAGGCTTCTGCATTGGGTTCTAACAAGGTGCCCAATTCATGAACAGGAATGGAGTGGCGAATGGCGGTCAGAACATCTTGTAAAGGCTTACGCTCACGTACATGCATGAGCGCTTGCGGGCAGGCTACCAAAGGAATATTTTTTTTACGGCTCAGCTCCAACCATATTGAAAATTGTTCTTGCTCTCCCCCGCTCCATTGATGATCAATACCAATCCACAAGCGCTCCCTGAATGCTTGGGATAATTCATCTATAACAGTGTCAGGTGCAATACCACCGGCTTCCAAATAGCCAAGCCAAATAATGAGGCAGTGCTGCAAGCGAAATCGCAAATCCTCAAAATGCGCTTCATACTCGCCTTTAGGTGAGCGCCGCCGGGCCAGCGTGATAAAGCCGGAAAGTTCCGCGTAAGCCGTGCGGCTAGGTGCAATAGCAATAAGCTGCATGCCATTGGTGAGTTTAAAGCGACTGCCGACGATTAATTTAAAATCCAATTCTTCCGCAGCGACAAATGCTTTGACTATACCGGCAAGTGAGCACTCGTCGGTAATGGCGATGGCCTCATAACCCAATTCGGCGGCCTGATAAACCATTTCCGGTGGGTGTGATGCGCCCGTCAAAAACGTAAAATTAGTTGTGGTAAATAATTGAGCGTAACGCATAGGGGTTTCTCTGTTTTACTTTTAGCATTTTCAATCAGGAAAAAATGCCCTGCACAAACCATTGTTGTTTGTGCAAATCCCAAAATAACCACAGCCGCTGTTGATCTTGTCGCAGCCCAATAAAATAATCCCGCGCACTGGGCTCGCGCCACCAATTGCCCTGGATACGCTCCGGGCCTGCAATTAACGTAATTCCGCCGCGCCAATAAAGACCCTGCTTGCGCACTTCAATAATTACAGGCTCATCCAATAACCACGCGGGGCGTTGCGCACGCTGGTGAATATCCGGCAGCGCTTGTTGGCAGGTTTGCGTTAGAGAAATTTGTTGATTGGTATCACGGGGCAAATATCCATCCTGATAACTGAGCTTGTAGACAGAAGCATCACCCAAACGCGCCTTTAATTTTGCCGCCGTGATTGAAAAACTTTGACGATTGATTTTTCGCCCAGGTTCAAAATCGAGCGCATGAGTGCGACCTTGCAGAGACAGAGAGTCACGACAAGACAGTGTTAGCCTGTCTACCTCAAAAGGCAGATCGCGGTTTTCCAATTGAATCAATGAAAGATCAAATAACAATTGCCATTGGCTCTGCGGTGAGTCCGCATAAATTTGCAATGTATTTTGATTGCGATAGATATCCGAGAGCGTCCACTCAATGTGTTGGGTTTGTAGCTGCCGCTTCTGTAAATACTCGGCCAATTGCTGTAGCAGAGACTCCATGGGCTGCTGTAATTGATCAATTAGATGCAGTGGATAATCAAATTGCAATTGCTCGGTAAAAAACTCTTTGGGCTTGAAGTGAGTTACCGGTTTTTCAAACAGCGAGCGCTGCTGAAAATCCTGATCAATACCGAACAGGTCACACAGGTAGTCAGCAAACGTCTGGCCAAACCGTTTTTTAAAACTGCTGATACTCTGAACTTCAATGTGCCGGGCTATATCGCCCAAGGTCACAAAGCCGGTTTTTTCCAAGGCATCCACTTGCTTGGGAAAATCATGCAGGAAATCAATCGGCAACCGCTTTAAGCGTTCGATAAAATCCGCTCTGTCACTCTTGTCGTCGATGGGATAATGCACAAACGACAGCAGCCAGGCAGCGGCTTGGGAATGCGCCAATCCCATCGCAAGAGTCATCTTTCGTTGCGTAAAAAGTTGGGTAAAAAATTGCTCGATTTTATTGCTGAGCGCTTGCGCACCGCCGAACAATCGCAAACAACTTGCAATTTCCAACAGCAAACCAGACTGCGGCTCATGTTTACTGCTGTAGGTTTCTATGTAGGGGCTGAATTGATACATACTCTCTGCTAACTGTGCGAGACACATCTGCTCTTTGTTGTTATCGCGCTCATGCAGCACACAACCCGTCAGCAGCTGGGCAGTGGTAGGATTCATATCAAGCTGAAGACCTGCCGCTGCAGAGGCAGAATTCATCCAATACAATCCGCGCTTGTCATTCACCACCAATGGCTCAGGCGAATCTATAGCCAGATTTAGCGCGTGAGCCGGTAAATCCGGTAGACGCAATGCCAACCACAACCGCCGGGCAGCTTGGGGAGATGAGGTAGATTTGGTCACAAACCACCACATCAACGACGACCGCGTCGCCCGCCATGAATTGGCGTGACACTCGCAATTCTGGGTTTGCTTTTGCCCTGCTGATCCAATTGCTGATGCGGCAACAACCCATTCCACGCAGCGGGAAGCGGTAAATCAATTGCACCTTTGTCAGCAACCAATTCTCCTTTTTGTTTAAAGATGCTGACTGACAACTGCTCCAACTGCCACTGAAGGCTCAGGCGCACCACCGCCGGTGAACTTTGATCGCGAACTGCATCTGGCCGAAAGAGCACATAAATGCCCTGCCCCTCGGTTGCGGCGAGCGCACATTTGCGCAGCTCGGTATAACTCAATGCCTGCTGGGGTTGCCAGGCCATCACCGCATCGCAGGCATCTGAACGCGCAAGCTCGATAAAGCTGGAGAGAAAGTCCGCCTTGTCTTTCGCCTCCACTATTAACAATCGCTCAAGATCCATTCCCGCCTTGAGCAACGCCTGGGTAAAGGGGTTCGCCGGTGGATTAAGCAGTACCACCAAACCCCGCTGGTTAGCCAGGAGCGCAGGCATTAGCAATTGCCACTCGGCATGGCTGGTTGCGCGCTGGCAAACCTCAATCAAACTGGCCACCGGCCACCCACCACCCAGCAGCCGCTCATTGAGCTGGGGGTATCCACTATCCACCACCAACCGCAAGGGGGTCTGATGCGACTGCCCGCGCCAAATATCGCTCCGGCAAAGCAATTGCTCCAGGCTTGTCGCATTGGGATCTGTGGGTATCAGTTTCATGATGAGATTATTGCTCGCATACTGTTTATGCGTACAGTATACTTGCAACAACCAATAAGACGTCAAGCAAATGCATTAGACGAATTTGCGCTAATGCATCGCCCACCCACTGCCAAATACTTTCAATTGGGGGGACTTGTAGTAACTTAACCCTACACAACCGGATACCGTATTTTTAGATGCATTAGCGAATGAATAATTTAGCCCCCGATCTCGCGCCGGATTACTACCTCAAAAACTTTCGCTTTTTATTGGATTGGGTAAATGAGCGCTATGCTGATTTGCTCAATGTTGATGAGCAACATTTCATCCAACAATTTAATCAGCTCGACCATGATGCACAGTGCTTGTTAGTAAGGTTATCCAGCCGTAAAGGCCCGTTATTTCGGCGCGATAAATTAGACTACAGCGAGATTGCATCGCTTGATCTGGCTGCACAACAACTACTTGACGCAGAGCTGCTACAAACAGAAACCCCCATTGCACTGGATGTGCTGTGTAACAGCCTAACCAAACCGGAATTACTGTTGCTGTTTGGCGAGCAGCTGGCAGGCTTAAAACAAGCGCGCAAAGATGTGCTTATACAGACTATTGCCAGCCACTTTACTGAACCGCGCCGCTGGCAGGATTGGACCCGGAATCAATTTGGCACTGCCTGGTATTTGGATAACCAGCGGATTATCCGCACCTTGTTGTTGTTATTTTTTGGCAATCCCTATCAAGATCTGACTGAATTTGTACTGCAAGATTTAGGGGTATTTCGCTACGAAAATTACACTATCGACCAGCAGCATCGCATCTTCAAAAGCCGCACTGAGTTGGATCAATATCAACATCTGATGCAATTGCGCGAGCAACTTGATATAGCACCACACAGCGAAAGCCTGATCGCACTTGCTGCACAAATACCCGCGCACTGCGACACTGAAAAATTGCAGCGGCGACGCGCCAAATTGTGCAATCAACTGGCCTATGCATTGGAGCGCAACAATGAATACACGCTCGCCTTGCAGCTTTACGAGCAAAGTCATTTGCCGCCGGCACGGGAGCGGCGAATTCGCTTATTGGAAAAACAAGAAAAATACACCCATGCCTGGACGCTATTAACCCAATTACTTGAGCAACCATTGGATGAGCAGGAGCTACAAGTAGCGCAGCGCATGGCTCCACGTCTGGCGAAAAAAATCAGCCTCAAGATGATAAAACCTGCGGCCGCAAGTATTCGCACGCAGCAGCTGCAATTGCCGAAACTCATCGATGAACAAGGGGGCGCGATACGTGTTGAAGAAGTGGTACGCCGCTCGCTCGATAGCGCCAGCGCGCCATGCCTCTATGCCGAAAATGCATTATTCGGCGGATTATTTGGTTTGTGGCTGTGGCCGGAAATGTTTCGCAGTACTGAGGGCGCTTTTGCCAATCCATTTCAGGCCGCGCCATTAGATATGTATCAAGAAGATTTTGTTATTAAGCGCCCAGCTATAAATGCGCTCTGGGCAACACTGGAAAGCGATGAATATTGCCATCACATTCGCCAGATTTGGAAAGAAAAACACGGCATCGCCAATCATTTTGTTAATTGGTCATTTATCACCAGCGATTTACTCGATGTAGCGCTGCATTCAATTCCGGCACATCATCTATCGCTGATTTTTAAACGATTCCTGTTTGATATAAAAAATAACCGCAGTGGCCTACCGGATCTTATTCAGTTTTATCCTGCGCAAAAAAACTATCGCATGATCGAGGTAAAAGGCCCAGGGGATCGCATTCAAGACAATCAACAACGCTGGCTGGATTACTTCGCTGCACAGGGTATTCCGGCCGAGGTCTGTTATGTCAGCTGGCAGTAAACCCAAAACGGTTGCGATACGGACGCTAGTGGAATTTGCTGCAAAACGCGGCAGCCTTGACCGGCATTTTACGCCAGCACCGAGTGGGCAAGAAGGTATTGAAGGCCACAAAAAAGTGACCGGAAAACGCCACAGCGATTATCAAACAGAAGTCAGTTTGAGCCTTACCTATGAAGACATTACCTTTCGCGGTCGCGCCGATGGATACGATCCCAACCGCCACTGCATTGAAGAAATAAAAACCTTTTATGGCGATATTGAGCGCATACCCGATAATCACCGCGAGCTGCATTGGGCACAGGCAAAGTGTTATGGCTGGCTTTATTGCGCACAACACGGTTGTGACGAAATCAATTTAGCGCTGATTTATTTTGAGCTGGCAGATGAACAGGAATACCCATTGGAGGAAACCTGGGCAGCAGACGAACTCAAAGATTATTTTGAACAACTGGCAGAACAGTATTGCGCGTGGCACAAGCAACTAATGCAGCGCCAACACCAACTCTATGCGTGGTTGGAACAGTTGCAATTCCCCTACGGCAATATGCACGCCGCGCAACGGCTAATGGCAGAAGCCGTATACAAAGCAGCCGCGACCGGTCGTGTCGTCATGGCAGAGGCACCCACCGGCACCGGAAAAACACTTGCTGCGCTTTTTCCAACACTTAAAGCCATGCCGCGCACGCCCGTGGATAAAATCTTTTATCTCACCGCCAAAACCACGGGCAAACAATTAGCGTTGGAAAATATTGCATTAATCGCCAGTGATAAAAGTCAAACAGTGCCGCTGCGCACGCTGGAATTAACCGCGCAAGAAAAATCCTGCCTGGAACCCGATAAAAAATGTCGCGGAGACTCCTGCCTCTACGCGCTGGATTTCTACACCAAATTACAAGCGGCGCGCCAAGCTGCTTTGGCTGCTCCAATTTTAGACAAACACGCACTGCAACAACTTGCGCAAGAATTTACCATCTGCCCGTTTTATTTGGGAATGGAAATGGCGCGCTGGGTAGATATAGTTGTCGCCGATGTGAATTATTATTTCGATGGCACACCACTGCTGCTGGCACTCACCAACGAGTTTGATTGGAAGCCCAGTCTATTGGTCGATGAAAGCCACAACCTTATCGATCGCGGCCGGGGTATGTATACCGCTGAATTACATCGCGCCGATTTACTCATCGCCAAAAAATCTGCGCCCGCTGCCGTTAAAAAGCTATTGGATAAAATCAACAAAGCATGGCTGTCGTTACTCAAAACAATTCCCGCCACACCCGATAACTACATAAGGTTGGAGGTATTGCCAGAAAAACTGTGCGTGGCATTAGAGGATTTCTGCACTCGTTATATTGAATTTTTGCAACAAAACCCGGATCACCCGATACAAGAAAGTCTGACGCAAGAGTTTTTCTATGCCGCGTTAAATTATCAGCGCATTGTGGATATTTTTGATCAGGATTTTTGTGTCGATCTACACGGCCTGGGCAGCAAAGAAGAAATACTCACTCTACGCAATTTAATTCCCGCCCATCAATTAGCCGCACGGCTCAGCTTTGCCCACTGCGCCTGTTTCTTTTCAGCCACATTGCACCCAAACGAATACTACCAAACCTTGCTCGGCCTGCCCGACAACACAGTGCAGGTAAAAGTCCCATCGCCATTTAACAGCAATCAACTGGAAGTGAAAATCGCCACCGGCTTATCAACCCGCTACAAAGACCGCGCCACCGCGATTCGCCCGCTGAGCGAGATTATCCTTCAACAATTACATGAAACACCCGGCAATGCCTTGGCCTTTTTTTCCAGTTATGAATTTTTACAACAAGCAGAAAAAGAACTACGCAAACAGCTGCTTCTCTCAAACATCCAACTCGTGGTTCAGTCGCGGCGCATGAGCGAACAAGACCGGGAGCTTTTTATCACCCAATTCAATCAGCAAAATAATTTATTAGGTTTAGCCGTATTAGGCGGCGCATTTAGCGAAGGAATAGATCTGGCAGGAGACTCACTAAAAGGCGTCTTCATCGCCACCCTCGGCCTGCCCCAAATCAATCCCATTAATGAACACCTACGCACGGTGATGCAAGATCAATTCGGCCAAGGATACGACTTCACCTACACCTACCCAGGCATTCAAAAAGTCATCCAAGCCGCCGGAAGAGTAATTCGCACAACCACAGATGAAGGGTATGTATGGCTGCTAGATGAACGCTACCACCAACCCAACATTCAAAAACTATTGCCGGATTGGTGGTTTGGGGAATAAACGGAAAAAACAAACTCAAAGTAGAATCACTTTGGGTTTGTAAATGATGAGGGGCAGCATTCGGCCAATACCGGAAGTTGGCAAGGTCAAGCCCCCCAAACCAAAAGCGGACGTTCAAAATCGAAGTTTATAAGACTTATCAGCTATAAAATGCGTGGGCATTTACACAAGACAGTTTTAAAAAAGAAATCCGGCTACTTATATTGGTAAACAATATTTTCGCCGGATAGTTGTACCTAAGACTTAGCCTCCAACAGCAATCATCACTGAACCTTGTTCCATATATGTAGCTCGATAACGGGTATCTACACCAGACTCAGAAACAAACGACGCCATAGCCTGAATCAAGGCATCATTACTACTGTAATAATTAACCCCTTCATAGTCAGTTCTTGGTTTATTAGTTTCTGCGAACATTGCAACTGATGTGTCTATCGAGGGTTGGAATAAAATACTTTCATTTAAGTAAGCGTAATTTCCAGTTGCAGTATCAGCCAACTCAACATTCAAGAAAGCGCCACCACCTGCATCCCAATATACAATTTCAATGTCTTGCAAACCCGATTGCGTAATAGCAAATGCAACGTGGGTTCGAGTGGTTGCTGCTTGATTTGCACTGTACTCGGCAACAACAGCACCGTTGACCATAATGCTGTAACCATCATCAGCACGAACGCGGAAATTGTAAGAGCCAGCATCCAGTTGTATTTTTCCATCAAACCTCAAAATGGCATCACTGGTGTTAGCAGGGTCAACATTGAGAGTTGCCGCATCTGTCCTTAAGAACGTTTGTAGTGTTGTTCCCATACCCAATTCATTAGCTCCTGCCACGCCGTATTGGAAATTTCTGGCGATGAAGTAGGCATCGGGTGACTTGTTGGAAACCAACGTTTTTACTTGCGCAACATTCGTAAGATTCACATTGCCATTAGCGGGTTGATGATAACCATAGTAACGTCCGCGCAATCCATTTACGGCGGGCAAAGGATCCGTATTGATGGCGATTGGCGTTGTGGTGGCCGCAGAAACATTTCCTGCCGTATCTGTAGCCGTTGTGAAAAGAGACTGCCCATTCACGAGTGTTTGAGTAAATGATACTGAATAAGCGCCCGTCGTTGAATTTGCCTGCACAATACCAAGGGTTTGCCCAGCTGAATTTTTCACCACAACGCTACTACCGATTTCAGCAGTACCACTCACTGTTTTTGAAGCTACGTCTAAATTAGCAGAAGGTGCGGTAGGTGCAGTTTTATCAGGTGCGATAAGTGTTTTCACTACAGACACATTACCCGCTGCATCTGTGGCAGAAACATTAATGGTTTCATTATTAATTAAAGCAGTGCCTAGAGTTATTGAGTAAGCGCCTGTTGCTGCATCAGCAGTAACGGTTCCCAGCGTACTTGTGTTGCTTGCGTTTTTAACAACAACCGTGCTGCCAGCTTCAGCAACACCGCTGACAACTTTGCCTGCTGTATCAAAATTTGCTGTGGGTTGCGCTGGCGGCGTTGTATCGGATGCTAAAGGTGCCAGAGGCTCCAACTTGAACCAATTAACGTTAAAACCCCCGTTTTCTGCATAAAGCTTAAAGTTATGCTCTCCTCCAGTTAACGTAATTTCATGAGTGACATCAACCCAGCTTTGCCATGCGCCTGTTTTAGGAATATTAATAGAGCCAAGTGTATTTTCATTGCTCAATTCTCTTAACGCTAAGCGTCCACCGCCATTGAGGCTTGCAACACGATAGGTGATCTTATAGCTACCTTCAGTTGGAACATTAAACGCAACGTTGTTGTAGGCCATCCAGTCGCCAGTATTAATATTCCCTGTGTTTTGTCCGCCACCAACGTCAGTCGTCGGCTCATTCCATACACCGCTCATGGATGTGTAGTTTTCTGCCTGAATAACGGTGGCCGTGGGGTTAGGCGCGGCGACATCGGGGGCAATAAGTGCACGCGCAACCGATACGTTACCAGCAGCATCTGTAGCGGTGATGTTGACGGTTTCTTTTTTGATTAATGCCGTCACCAGCGTTATTGAATATGCTCCCGTTACCGTATGAGCTGTAACGGTTCCCAGCGTACTTGTGTTGCTTGCGTTTTTAACAACAACCGTGCTGCCAGCTTCAGCAACACCGCTGACAACTTTGCCCGCTGTATCAAAATTTGCTGTGGGTTGCGCTGGCGGTGTTGTATCGGATGCTATAGGTGCCAGAGGCTCCAACTTGAACCAATTAACGTTAAAACCACCATTTTCTGCATAAAGCTTAAAGTTATGCTCTCCTCCAGTTAACGTAATTTCATGAGTGACATCAACCCAGCTTTGCCATGCGCCTGTTTTAGGAATATTAATAGAGCCAAGTGTATTTTCATTGCTCAATTCTCTTAACGCTAAGCGTCCACCGCCATTGAGGCTTGCAACACGATAGGTGATCTTATAGCGACCTTCAGTTGGAACATTAAACGCAACGTTGTTGTAGGCCATCCAGTCGCCAGTATTGATATTCCCTGTGTTTTGTCCGCCACCAACGTCAGTCGTCTGCTCATTCCAAACACCGCTCATGGATGTGTAGTTTTCGGCCTGAATAATGGTGGCCGTGGGGTTAGGCGCGGCGACATCGGGGGCAATAAGTGCACGCGCAATCGATACGTTACCAGCAGCATCTGTAGCGGTGATGTTAACGGTTTCTTTATTGATTAATGCCGTCACCAGCGTTATTGAATATGCTCCCGTTACCGCATGAGCTGTAACGGTTCCCAGCGTACTTGTATTGCTTGCGTTTTTAACAACAACCGTACTGCCAGCTTCAGCAACACCATTAATCACTTTGCCTGTTACATCAAAATTCGCGGAAGGAAGAGCGGGGGCTGTTTTATCCGGAGCAACAATAGTTTTGATTGCTGAGATATTTCCTGCGGCATCTTTAGCAGCAACATTAATGGTTTCGCTATTAATTAAAGCGGTGCCTAGAGTTATTGAGTAAGCGCCTGTTGCTGCATCAGCAGTAACGGTACCTAATGTAATAGTATTGCTTGCGTTTTTAACAATAACCGTACTGCCAGCTTCAGCAACACCACTGACAACTTTGCCCGCTGTATCAAAATTTGCTGTGGGTTGCGCTGGCGGCGTTGTATCAGATGCTACAGGTGCCAGAGGCTCCAACTTGAACCAATTAACGTTAAAACCACCGTTTTCTGCATAAAGCTTAAAGTTATGCTCTCCTCCAGTTAACGTAATTTCATGAGTGACATCAACCCAGCTTTGCCATGCGCCTGTTTTAGGAATATTAATAGAGCCAAGCGTATTTTCATTGCTCAATTCTCTTAACGCTAAGCGTCCACCGCCATTGAGGCTTGCAACACGATAGGTGATCTTATAGCGACCTTCAGTTGGAACATTAAACGCAACGTTGTTGTAGGCCATCCAGTCGCCAGTATTGATATTCCCTGTGTTTTGTCCGCCACCAACGTCAGTCGTCGGCTCATTCCAAACACCGCTCATGGATGTGTAGTTTTCTGCCTGAATAATGGTGGCCGTGGGGTTAGGCGCAACGACATCGGGGGCAATAAGTGCACGCGCAACCGATACGTTACCAGCGGCATCTGTAGCGGTGATGTTAACGGTTTCTTTATTGATTAATGCCGTCACCAGCGTTATTGAATATACTCCCGTTACCGCATGAGCTGTAACGGTTCCCAGCGTACTTGTATTGCTTGCGTTTTTAACAACAACCGTACTGCCAGCTTCAGCAACACCATTAATCACTTTGCCTGTTCCATCAAAATTCGCGGAAGGAAGAGCGGGGGCTGTTTTATCCGGAGCAACAATAGTTTTGATTGCTGAGATATTTCCTGCAGCATCTTTAGCGGTAACATTCACAACCTCATTATTAACTAACGCTGTGGTCAACGTAATTGAATAAGCGCCAGTGGTCTCGTTTGCAGTAATCGATTTTAATTCTGTTCCTGCTGCATTTTTCACGCTAACTGTACTGCCTGCTTCGGCGATACCACTAATAACTTTTCCGGCGGTGTCAAAACTTGCAGTAGGGATCGCGGGTGGAATTTCATCAGCCTCGCTTTGTCCGTTGAGCAAGGTATCCAACATCATCACTTCTCCAGCAATCTCCACCTCCTCAATCTTGTATTCACTACCGCTAAAGTAAGATTCGATTGTAACTTGGTCGCCGGCATTGCCATAGGATATAACAAGACTAGAACCAGTACGGGCATGGCTAATGCTATTGAGGGTAATACCAGCGCCGAATACTAGACGATCTTTGATGTTGGCTGCTCTATCTTCGTCGCGTATTGTGTCTTGACCATCGCCTAGGTTGAACAGGTAGGTGTCCGCTCCGAACGCACCGAGCAGCCGATCGCTCCCAGGGCCACCCCACAAGGTATCGTTGCCGGGCTCATCACCTAATAAACTGAAGCCCCCTCCATAAAGAACGTCGTGACCTTCACCACCGACTACCAAGTCGTCGCCGTCGCCGCCCCAAAGAATGTCGTCTCCCGACCCGCCCAGCAAAGTGTCATCACCCCCGAAGCCGTAGAGGGAATCGTGGCCACCCAATCCATCGATCAGGTTCTTGTGCTCAGTTCCATAGAGGAAATAATCGACGCCATCGGTTGCACCCACTACAGCAAACTCGCTGTAGCTGCTGAATAAGGTGTCTAACACCACCACCTCTCCGGCAACCTCCACTTCCTCAACCCATTCGCTGCTGCCGCTGACGCTGAAGTAATTGATGACGGTAATCTGATCGTCTGTATCGCCAATGAACATAACCAGATCAAGGTAATTACGAGCAAAGCGAATGTTGCCGAGGGTAATGCCTGCACCGAACACTATGCGGTCGTTGATATTCGCCGTCTCATCGAAGTCCCATATCTCATCACGACCATCGCCCAAATTGAATATATAGGTGTCGGCTCCGCCACCACCTTCTAGTCTGTCGGCTCCATGGCCACCCCACAAAGTATCGTTGCCAGTATCTTGGTAGCTGTTTCCACCATAGAGAGTGTCATTACCTTCACCACCGCTCAACTGGTCATGGTCATCACCACCGTAGAGCTCATCGTTACCAAAGCCACCCAGCAAAGTATCGTTGCCGCGTTCGCCATGGAGGGTGTCGTTGTCTTTACCTCCATCCAACTGGTCGTTGTCGTCACCACTGTAGAGCAGGTCGTTACCCAAGCCGCCCAACAGGGTATCGTTACCTGTTTCACCATAGAGGATGTCATCACCCTCACCACCGTCTAACTGATCGTTGTCATTGCCACCGTAGAGCTGATCTTTACCCAGTCCGCCCATCAATGTGTCATCACCACCGTAACCGTAGATGTAATCGTTACCGCCTAGCCCATCGATAAAGTTCTTATTATCAGTACCATAGAGCCAAATATTGTTAGCATCCGTTGCGCCTAATACAGCAACTTCACTGTAACTGCTAAGCAAGGCGTCCAAAGCCACTACCTCCCCGGCAATGTCCACTTCCTCAATTTTGTAGGCATTACTGAAGAAATGCGCTCGGAAGGTGATCTGATCACCTCCATTGCCAATGAACATAACCAAATCGTTGATACTACGAGCAAAACTGATATTGTCGCGTGTAATACCAGATCCGAATACTACACGGTCGTTGATGTAGGCAGTTTCGTCTTCATCAGTGATGCTGTCCTGTCCATCTCCTAGGTTGAACAGGTAGGTGTCGGCTCCTGAATCACCGTACAGGTTATCATTGCCTAGACCTCCTTTCAAAGTATCCATACCAGCACCACCGTACAACACATCATTTCCCAAACCACCTATTAAAATATCTCCATTATCGGAGCCATATAGCACATCATTTCCGTGAGTACCTTGCACTAGAATTGCACTAATTCGATCAACCTCTTGCAATATCTTTTCGCTATTCCATACGTCACCACTCACAAAGTTAATGAATTCAATACTGTCAGAACTTAACTCTCCATCCTCTGAGAATGCACTGCTAACCATGATGGTTGAACCATCCTTTAGTGTGACTATTAAGTTGTTTGATAAATCACGTGTTAATTCAATGTCAGCAGCAAGAATCCCCTCTCCAAATTCAATCCGATCAGTGCCCGCACTATCAACAATTACATCATTTCCGTCACCTAGTGCGTACCGATATACATCATTACCGGCATAACCAAATAATTGATCATTGCCTTTAGAGCCACTTAAAACATCGTCAGTGTCAAAGGAATGAATAACATCATCTCCATTTGTTGGCTTGAGCACCTCCTGAGTGATGCGAGAATAATCCCACCCCCCTCCTGAGCTAAATCCAATCGATTCCAATACACCATTTATTTCCGGTGTAGAAACATATTGATCAGGAATAATTAAATTGAAGGCTCTTGATGGGCCACTAATAGAGTTAGATATAACTGCACTGGCATTGAGTGACGAAAACCCATAGTCTGAACCCGCTATCGAGCCGGTATCGAGATCATCTAATGCAAGCAATTGCGTGTATTGAGCAAAGCCTACAGATTTAAAATGTGTTTCGAAGGTAGAGAGATTATTCCAAGCTGCTGCCAGACCAGCGTGCGCAGCACTCACAGTAATAAGAGATTGATCCAAAGTTTTTCCGGTTTTTAACTGATCGAATACTTCTTTAATACCGGCACCGCCATGATTGCGAATTTCTTTATCTAGTAATTTAACCGCAATGTAGCTAACAGAATAACCAGCTGAAGTAGACGGTGAGCCAACAGTTGTTTTAAACAACTGATTAAAATTACTCTCCAACCCAATAATGTTAGCATCAGCTTTTACGCGCTCATCTGCCCCATGAATAAATTCCGCAGTGCCCTCAGTAAACCAACCGGGCAACTGAGAGTTGTTCATATTGCGTGCCATGACTGCGTGAACCATTTCATGTGCGATTACACGGTCGTAATAATAAGGAGCTGCACCATTAGGGGTATTGTTAAAATCATTGAGATCTATCACTAACTTCAGGTTAGTGCCTACTCCACCTAACTCTGAATAGGTTGCTTCCACATGAGCTGCTTCTGCTCCCTCCACATCACTTTCAAACCCGAGTGTAATATCACCACTTCCTGTTAAACCATAATGCTGCTCAATCAAGCGCTCTGCTTGCGACATCCAATTATTTTGTAGCTGTTCAATCAACGTCGTAATGACAGGGTCAACTACGTTTTCTGCTTTTGTACCAAAGGCATTTTGTACGGTAATTGAACCACCATCTTTCAAAGTGAGAATCAAATCAACGCCATTGCTGCGTGCAACCACTTCACTTTCATTTACCCCTGAAAGTAACTCCAGTCGATCATTGCCGTTACTATCTTTGATAACATCTTTTCCATCGCCTAATGCGTATTGATAAACATCGCTCGCACTACCACCATCAAGCTGATCATCTCCTTTATCGCCATAAAAAATTTGATTGGCATTATCTCCCACCAATTTATCATTACCCGTTGTACCCGAAAAAATGTACGGCTGATTTTTTGCCAACTCGGTTTGGATGCGCGCAATATCCCAGACTGAAGTATCATTGAAATGTATATTTTCGATTGCTTGTGCGCTTAATTCACCAGACGCGTTGAATGCATTGAGTACGGTAATACTGTCATTGTTGTTAATGCGAATAACGAGATTGTTGTTGATGTCTTTGCGAAGGTTGACGTTTGTTTCGCTGATGCCCTCAGCAAAATAAATATGGTCATTACCATGGCTATCGTCAACCTGGTCGGCACCATCGCCAATAGCAAAATGATAATGATCATCGCCTTTGCCTCCACGCAATTTATCATCACCTTTGCCACCAGTAAGGGTGTCACCACTTTCATATCCGATCAATAAATCATTGTGAACGCTACCCACAAGCGTAGCGCCTTTCGCAGACTCTTCTAACAACCGGGTTAAATCCCAAAACTCACGATTGCTAAATTCAATTTTATGGATTGCTTTGTTAGCAATAGGATCTCCAGTTGCTATATCAAACATGCCATTAACAACAATAGATTGACTGCCTGCGATAATTATCAATAAATTGCCATTAGAGTTGTGCACAGCAATTTGATCTGGAGCAATACCTTCCGCAAATTTAATTGTATTAAATCCGCCTTGCTCGGTGATGCTGTCATGACCATCTTCACTACGAATAATATAAACATCATCACCCACATTACCAAGAAGCGTGTCATCTCCTTGCCCACCAATTAGGATCGAACCACCCTCATGGGCAAGGAGGGTATCATTTGATAAGCCACCCGCTAATTGCGTACCAGCGGTTTGTGCCGTGCGGGTAATTTCCGTAGTTAATCTGGCCAGCATGACATCATCTATAGATGTAGATTGGGTCGATGAAATGGAATCAATAAAATCATCTGCGCTGCTACCAAATGCAATATGGTCAACTGCACCGTTCAAACCTTCACGAATATAGATAGCCGCGTTACCGGTACGTAACACCAAATCATTATCTTGTGAAGTTAGGAAAACCTGATTCAAAGATGAGGCGCCAACTAACGCTAAGGTATTAGTACCCTCGGTGCCTTCGATAGTAAGCAAAGGCGCTGGAGATACAGGCGCTTGTGCGCTGACTTGCGATGAAATTGTGGTAAAGCCTAGAGCGTTTACACTCGGCTCTTTCGCGGCAGCTTTTACATCTGCCTCGTCGTAGATAATATTGTCAAAAATATAAATATTCTTGCCTGTTCCAGCGTGCATGTATCGATCTTCTGTGCCACCTACAAGCGTATCGTCGCCATCACCGCCATATAATTCGTCCTTGCCTACACCACCAATAAGGTAGTCGTTGCCGTCTCCTCCTGATAGATAATCGTCACCTGAACCGCCGTGCAAGTAGTCATTACCGGCACTACCATGTAGCGTATCTTTTCCAGCGCCACCGTATAAAACATCATCGGTGCCTTGCGTGGAAGCTCCAATATCATCGCCAATCAGCAAGTCATCGCCATCTCCGCCGAGTAAGGTGTCATTGCCCCAGCCACCCGCTAATGTGTCATTTCCTTCGCCACCATCCAGTAAATCATTTCCATCACTTGCAAAAAGTGCATCATTATCTTCATCACCATACAATTCATCGCGCGCATACCAACCCAATAGCAAATCATCACCTTCGCCACCATGCAAACTCAAATTCGCTCGATCTTTGACGTCTTCTTTAGTAACTCCAGAAGCTAACTCTTTTGGTGTTAATCGAAATTGGGTGTATAGATTGCTTGAGCTAAATGCACCACCATTGAGATCAGGATGGCTGTATTCAAGAGAAATATTACCTAACCCAGCCACTTCCGGGCCATTGAGATATGAGTAGCTGGAAACCCCGCGATTCTTATCTGACGCATCCTCTAGCTGAGCGTTGCCGCTAAAAGTAAATCTATATTGCCAACCGTTTCCTAATGCAGAGCTGCCGGTATAAGTGCCAGGTTCGACTCCGGCCCAAGCGGAATAACCATAAATTGTGGCTCCATCTTTAGTTTCTTGATCAATCGTAAAACCAGATTTAAGCAAACTACTGAAATCACGCCATGCGATATCAGCACGCAACTGATCGTCTACACTATCATCGATTTTCGGCATTGATAGTTGGAACATATGCATGACACTGCCACCCAGCAACATGTCATTACCTTTACCGCCATACCATTCAGATTGATCAGCGAGCCCGGAGATAAGATCATCACCGTCGCCACCATCAATAAAATCTTTACCACCACCGCCTGCGGGAACTATCACGACTGAGTTATCTAGGCTTGAGACTTTTCCATAGTTCCCACCAGCTGTAATCCAATCATTACCACCTTCGCCGTAGAGCCGATCAATTGAAACGCTGCCGTGAATAAAATCAACGCCGAGCCCACCGTGAATTTCTGTAGACGAATAATGTTCGTTTGGTTCGGCATGAGGGAATAATTGATTGCCGTTGCTGTCGCCCGTAACGCTATGAGGCAAAGTGGAGCTTTCTTCATTGGCGTCTTTTAACGTGATGCCAAACTGGCCTGTCACCCAATTATCGACTGTGACGCTGTTGCTACGATTTGATGCGGAGCTGATGAGTAAGGTTTTACTGCCACCGTTATCAATCAGTACAGCTTCAACAGTTCCAGCAGCGTTGGTGTAGGTAATACTATTTTTCGCGGTTTGTTTTAATTCGCCGACAACAACGCCGTCGATATCTATAACATCGGTACCTTCATTATCGATAACAATGTCGCGGCCAAAATTTCCAGTGAATTTATAAGTATCGTTATCGGCACCACCTTTTAATATATCGTTGTCTGCGCCACCATCAAGAATATCGTCTCCTGCACCGCCCAGTAAAAGATCAGCGCCTTCGCCGCCGGTTAATTGATCTTTACCAGCTCCACCATCAAGAACATCGTTGCCTTTTAATCCATTAAGTTTGTCATCACCACCTAAACCGTAAATGCGATCGTTGCCGTTGCCGCCAACAAAGCCGTCAGCGCCGGTATTGGCTGGGGTGTTGTCTGTATTAGTACCAAACACTACGCGAGAAGGAGCGGGTTCTTGATTTATACTGCTTGCATTCACATCACCGGAAAATATCCGGCCACTACCACTATCGAAACCCTCTACATTCACATAGAAAATATCTTTTCCTGAAGGGTTTGCGCTTTCAGTTGAATCAATATCTTTTGCATTTCGCTCAAGTAAAAGCGACAAAAAGTTTGCGCGGTCTTGATACCACTCATCAGAAAAATTCGCTTTGCCGTTTTTACGGTCTTCTGCACTGAGAGATTGATCCGCTGTCCAAAGGCTATAAATTTCACCATGAAGCCCAAGCAAGGTGGAATCTGCTCCTTGTAAAACAAAAGGAAGTGAAAAATACAAACTTAGGAAATGACCAAAGTCGGTTTTTGCCAAACCCGCATTAGCATGCGGAAGCACTTTGAGTTGATCGGCCACATTAATAAAATAGCTGCTCTCGCGAATTGCATTGATGCTTTTGTACAGAGATTCTCTGTCATCTGTAGTAAGGGATACATCGACCTTAAAAAGATCAGCCAAATAGCTCACCATGCTCTCTAAAGATTTTTCCGCACTATTGCTTGCGCTGTTAAAAATCTTCAAAAGATTATCAAGAGAGGCTTTTCTATCCATCTTAAAAAACAAATCATACACAGCCAAGGTATCGGTTATCGGCTTTGTCCCATGACCAAGAGTATGATCATAAAAATTGGTCTGTTCAATAAATATAGGTAAGTGCCCACCAGGCTGCTTTAACAACACATCTTGAGTCACGAACTCAGGATTCTTATCCCCATAAAGATTTAAAATCGAACTACTACCAAAAGATGGGTTACCAAAAAGCATTTCAAATAGATTAGATACGTTTTTAGCTGCGTACCCAGTAAACCCGAGAATACCGAAGCCGGCCCCATTTATTGTTAATGCCTCGGCATTTGCCTCAGGAAAAAGACGGGTAAACGCTGATGCCAAATGACCACCTAGACTATGTCCCGTAACAGTTAAACCTTTTGCAGCAATATCATCACCCAATCCTAACCCGTTCTGATACTTGGGATCGTCAAATGCAGTACTGGAGTCTTCCCACACTACTCGTCTAACAAGGTAGATTACAGAATCATTAATGGGGTCGTAGGTTAGATCTATAATTACATCATCACGTAGTGACATAGCTGCGAAATAAATGGCTTGTTTGGCCCCGCCAAGCAAAATAGCTGCATTTAGTGCAATTGTTTCTGCTTCAAGTACCTCTAGCTTCGCAGCGGTATAAGCACCATCAGATTTAATCCATGCCCAATAATTTACTAAATCGATAGCCTGATCGAGGGCAACTCCGTCAGCAACAATATCACCAACATCAGCTTGTATATCTTTAAACCATTGTTTGGTTGGCTCAGTACCACGAAAAGCTAAAACGAACTCATCAGCCCCCTCGAATAAGCTCATAGAAAAACCAGTAGAAGTATTTGGCAAATGCGCTTTTACAGACCATCGTGCAACAATAAGGTCAGCTTGCGATTCAGAGAACCCACTAGCTAACAGTGCATCCTTCATTTTCGAGAAATTTGAAAAATCGGCATAGCTAGCTTCCGCAAGACTTGCCAAGTCAAAAAAATCTACAACCGATATACTCATAGCAATCCCCTATTAAAAATTCCATTAAAAACAACAGTAAATATCCACATTCTTAGAGCGTGCATTGATTGCCCTCTACAATGGGGCGGCTTGAGCCTATATTCTTAATTAGGACATAATTTTCTACGCCATCAAAAACTAAACACCCCATTTCATCTTCAACTTTGAATAGTATTCCTTTATCTTAAAAAGTATTTCCCCTTTATCAATTTCATTAAAACAAGAGTCCGATGAAAGCCATATTTTAATGGCTCGATTATCGAGCCCTAAGGAAAGATTTCCATATCCTCTTGAGAAATCAATTCTTTCGGCCAAAATCTCATTAGTTTCAATATCATAAATTTTGTCAGTGTATTTTTTAATGGGCGGATATAAGTAAACATGAATTTTAAATGATGTCATAAATCTATCATTTTCGAGTCGGCCTTCGCCAACCTCAATGTACTTTTCGTATGGATAAAGAGCATCAAGAACTCCAGGATTTTCCTCTTCCCACTGCTCAGGAGTAACGTACACTTTAAATCCGGCCTCTTTTTCACATAACTGTTTATGAGCCCACAAGGTTGGTATCAAATCCCCAAAAGCAGGCCAATACATGACCAAGAAAGCTATAGCCCCCAAAAAAAACATAACCATCTTAGATTTGGTAAATCGCCACCCTAAATAAGCTGCTAACAAAACCACCAAAATCCAGACCACAAGATAAAGTGCTACAAAAAATATAATTGCCAATCCGAACATATGATTACCTTTAGCTAGATGAAATAGTTTTCATTTAAATTTTTACCGAGAATCGCATTTACCCAAAAATTCTGTTTTTGCAAACATACTCTTTCAAGCTCATACTGTTGCAAAATAAGTCGCCTTGCCATTTCACCCAGCCTCTGTCGTTCGATTAAATTATTTAACAAATAAGAAATCTGATCGGCAATCGTATTCACATCAAAAAAATCCACCAACAGACCCGTTTCATTATGCTTAATCACCTCCCGCACCGGCGCCGTATCACTCGCCACAATCGCACAACCTGCGCTCATTGCTTCCAGCAAACTCCAGCTCAACACAAAGGGATAAGTCAGGTACACATGCACGGTGGACAATTGTAGTAGCTGGATAAAATCTGGATATGGCAGTTTTCCTACAAAATGGACGCGGGTTAAGTCGAGCCGATCACAGACTTCATTTAAAAATAATTGTTTCCACGTTGTACCAGCTGGCGGCTTACTGCCGTAACTCACATCATCACCACCCACAATAATCACTCTCGCCTTGGGATTATCTTTCAGGATTTTCGGCAAGGCGCGCATAAAAATATGGTAACCGCGCATGGGTTCCAGATTGCGGTTTACGAAGGTGATGATTTCATCATTCTTCGTTAGCTCCATTCCATTTAACCGCATAGTGACTTGTGGGTTGGGTTTTATGCGATTGGTGTCTATACCGTCGTGTATTACGGAAATTTTGTCTTGGAAATGTTTGGGGAACGTTGAGCGTTGGTAATGTGTGGGTGATATGCCAGCATCGGCCTGAAGCAGATGCAAATCAAAGTTGGCATTTTTAAGGCGTAAGCGGCAGGCTATGTCCAATTCCGGTGTTGAGAATTCCGGATCAAAACTGACATCACCACCCACCGCCTGATAATAAAACTCGCAATAAAGCGCGAGCTTTGCATGCGGCCATACATCTTTTAAAAACAGGCTCTCACCCCAACCGGGGTGGGCAATTATTAAATCGGGTATGAAGCCTTCTTTTTTTAATTGCATTGCACCCCAAAACGCGGCTTCCGCACGAATGGTTTTGGTTTCCATGTCAGATAGCCATGGGTGAATTTTTTTGCTGCTCGAACGCTTGATGTTATAGGTGTGTAGCTTTACACCCGCTGGGCATGGGCGGTTACTGGGCGTGAGCGCACGAATATCATTTTTAGGATCTGCTGCCAAGGCTGGTGCCAGGTGCACAAACTGGGCGGGGAAGTTTTGGTGGATAAATAATACGTTCATAGCAACAACTGATTCCTTAGTGCTTACTACAAAAGTTAATTGTTATGGATACCCGCGTTCGCGGGTATGACGTGAGGTGTATTTTTCGGAGTCTGACTAGCGCTCACGAATACTTTCCTGTTTGTACCTCAGCAATGGCGATAGAAAATACTCAATCACTCTGCGCTGTGTTGTTTTCACTTCTGCCGTTACTGCCATACCTGGAATCAGTTTTACGTCTTTTGCTTCGACACGAATGGTGTTCTTGTGCATTTTCAAATGCATGGTGTACACCAGCCCGAGCTTTTCATCGATGATGGCGTCATCGGAAATGTGGGTAACGGTGGCATCGATTAAACCGTATTTGGTAAACGGAAAGGTGTGGATTTTTATTTCAGCAGCCATGTCTTTTTGCACGAAGCCAATATCCTGATTGCCCAACATCACTTGCACTTCCAAGCTTTCTTCTTCGGGCACGATGATCATCAGTTGTTGCGCTTCAGTGACGATACCGCCAATGGTGTTAATAGCGAGTTGCTGCACATAACCGGATACGGGAGCGTAGAGGATTTGTTTGTCATTCATATCCGTAACCTTCACCAGCTCCTCACTGATGGTGGCGATTTGGTTACGGCTGTCGGCGATTTGGGTGAGCAGCTTGCCAAGGGTATCGGCTTTGAGTGCGTTGATTTGTTGTTGGGCCTCGTTAATGGCAGCGTTTAATTGCTGCTGCATTTGCTGTTGCGTAGCAAGGTCTTGCACACGTTCGATACGCTGTTGTTCTAGCTCCAGATATTCGGCTTCTGATGCCATGTTTTTGGCATAGAGACTTTCCAGTGCCTGTGCCCGCTTGGTAATCATCGGCAGGGTTTGCTGGAGCTTTTTAATGGTTTCCTGATTGCCAATTTTTTCGCTCTGCACTTTTATAAGCCCGCTGTACAAACTACTCAATTGCGCTTGATATTGTTGCCACTGCTCCCAGGTTTTTTGTTGATGTAACAGTATTTCGGTTTCCGAGGGCTTGATCGCTGCATGAACGTTTAATGCGATCTCAGTCGCCATGCGCGGTTGAGTTTTATTATTTTTATGTTTGTTGGTAATTTTATCTGTGTTGACATGCTTATTTGTATTGGTATGTGTACCAGTTTGTGAATCCGATGTATTAACCAAAAACGTTTGCAAGGCTTCTGCACCCGCAAGGTTAAGACTGGCATTGTGCAATTCTTGCTGCATGCGCGCTTGATCGGCCGCCGTACTGGTGCGATCTAGTGCAATCAGCGCATCGCCTTGATTGACAAACTGGCCTTCTTTTACATGGATCGCTTTGACAAAACCTTTGCTAAGCGGCTGAATTTGTTTAACGCGGCCGCCGGGAATAATTTTGCCTTCTGCACTGGAGACGACATCGACTTTGCCAATACAGGCCCAAATAAGCGTCAGTACAAATAACGCAATCAATACCCATGCAAGCCAGCGAACTAAAGGATTGGGTGGCGACTCCTGCAACTCCAGCGCGGCAGGCATAAATTCCGAAAGGTTTTGGTGTTTGGAACCATCACCGAGTTTGCCGCGCTCACGCCAGGCATCAAGCAGTTGCTGGAAGAAATTAGTCATGGACTACCTCCAGCTTTGGGCTTGTGTGCGAATGCGCTGGATTGCTTTTAGGATTTGGAGTGTGTTGCTGGTAACCATGTAACTGCGCGTAATAGCCTTGCTGGTGCAGTAATTCGTCATGCGGGCCTTGTTCTACGATCTGGCCTTTGTTCATCACAATAATACGGTTGCAAATTCGTACGGTACTTAACCGGTGAGCAATGATAAACACCGTGCGGCCTTTACAGATCTCCGTCATGTTGTCTTGAATAATCCGTTCCGATTCATAATCCAACGCACTGGTGGCTTCGTCAAAAATCAGGATGCGTGGATTAGTTAAAAGTGCGCGTGCAATAGCCAAACGCTGGCGCTGACCGCCGGAGAGATTGCTGCCTTGCTCACCCACCATAGTGTCGTAGGCTTCAGGGAGATCAACAATAAACTCATGGGCACCGGCAAGCTTGGCAACGGCAACAATTTGTTCCATGGGTGCAGCAGGGTTGGTGAGTGCAATATTTTCCCGCACGGTTTGGTTAAACAAAAAGTTTTCTTGTAACACCACACCGATATTGCGCCGCAGCCAAGCGGTATCCACCATCGCCAGATCAACCCCATCCACCAATACACGACCGGATTCTGGTAAATACAACCGCTGAATTAATTTGGTGAGCGTACTTTTGCCGGAGCCGGAGCGGCCGACAATACCGATAATCTCGCCGGGTTTTACTTGCAGGTTAAAACTATCAAGAATGACCGGGCCATCGTGGCGGTAACGAAAGCGTACGTGCTCAAAACTCACATCACCGGCAATCGATGGCAAAGTAGAACGATTAGGGTTATAGCCGGGCTCACGCGGGGTGTTGAGGATGTCGCCCAAACGCTCGATGGAAATGCCCGCTTGCTGGAAGTCTTGCCAGAGTTGCACCAGTTTTAAAATA
Source organism: Cellvibrio sp. ATLC23 (assembly GCF_057196725.1). Taxonomy (NCBI): domain Bacteria; kingdom Pseudomonadati; phylum Pseudomonadota; class Gammaproteobacteria; order Cellvibrionales; family Cellvibrionaceae; genus Cellvibrio; species Cellvibrio sp. ATLC23. Next base: position 331,836 of record NZ_JBXUOS010000004.1, read on the forward strand.
GGACCGCTGACGCGACCGGCCAGCATATTAAAGGCAATCAATTCACCCACGGTGAGTTCACCACCAATTACCAGATGAGCACCCCACCAAATAATGCCGAGGGTCATCAATTTATTAATCAAGCCCGCGATTTGGTTGGCAACATTGCCGAGGTTTTGGCTGCGAAAAGACGCGCTCACATAGTTGGCTAACTGGTCTTCCCACTTGCGTTGCATTTGCGGTTCAACCGCCATGGCTTTTACGGTTTGTACACCAGTAACCGATTCCGTAAGAAACGCGGTATTGGCTGCGCCGTATTTGAATTTCTCATTCAGGCGATGACGAAGAATGGGCGTAATAAAAACAGACAAGATTATGTAACAAGGGATCGTAGCGGCCACAACAAAAAACAAGGTAGAACTGTAGTACCACATGACCAACAGGAACACGATGGTAAAGCCCAAGTCGAGAATCAGCGTGAGCGCACTGCCGGTAATAAAATTGCGGATGGTATCCAACTCATGCACTCGCGCCACATTTTGCCCAACTTGCCGCGCCTCAAAATAGCCCATGGGCAAAGCCATTAAATGCTGAAATAACCGCGAACCCAATTCCACATCGACACGGCTGGTGGTATGAGACATGGTGTAGCTGCGGATACCGCCAAGCAGTGCTTCAAAAATCGCAATTGCAAAAAAAGCAAAGGCGATCACATCGAGCGTACTGAAACCGCGATGCACTAGTACTTTATCCATCACCACCTGAAATAACAGCGGTGTAATCAAGCCAAACAATTGCAAGAAGAAGGAAGCAATCAGCACTTCGCCAAATAACTTGCGGTATTTAATCAGTGAAGGAATAAACCAGCTGATATCGAACTTTTGTTGCAGGCTTTCACGGATACCGAGGCGGCGGCTGAGAAAAATTACTTCGCCTGACCAGAGAGAAATAAACTCATCTGCGCTTAATGTCTTGGGCGTTTGCTCGCGTAAATCCTGCACCAATACTTTCGTCGGCACTCCATCTTCTTCGGCAATACGCGCGAGAATGATGTAATCGCCGTCTTTGGTTTTAGCGATAGCGGGTAAGCTGGAACCGATTAATTTGGCGAGCGGAAAGGTGAAAAGTTTAGCTTTAAAGGTGAGCGCTTTAGCGGCGCGGAGTATTTCGGTATTGCCAAGCGGTTGGCCGGGGATTGCGAATTGGTGGGAGATTTGTGCCGCATCAGCGGGCAACTGGTGGAACCCTGCGAGTGCTACCAAGCACTGTAAACCCGTGTCCATGTGTTTATTCCATTCCAACCAATGATCAAATTAGCACCAATATTAATTACGAAAAGTTCTAATTTCAACTTTTTAATAACCTTTGGCACTTAAAACAACATAGCATTGGTTTCACCCCATTAAAAGCGTGTGATATTTGGGCCATTCGCGTGCGCTTGCGGATCACTCATCGAATCCGTGAGCTGGCGATGTTTAACCTCGTCATTGATAGCAAGCTTCGCGCCTGTGACTTGGTTAAGTTAAAAGTCCGCGTTATCTGCCACGGCACGCAGCTCTTGCACCGCGCCACCGTAATGCAGCAGAAAACCCATCAACCTGTTCAATTCGAGATTACTTCGTTAACGCGACAGGCCGTTGAGTCTTGGCTAGCCAAAGGCAATCTGCGCAGTGACAACTACCTGTTCCCCAGCCGCGTGCGCGAATCCCCACACATTACAACGCGGCAATATGCTCGAATTGTTCACCGTTGGATTAGTGACATTGGTTTGGATGCTTCCGCCTACGGCACGCATTCCCTCCGCCGCACCAAGGCATCATTAATTTACAAGCGAACCAAAAATTTACGCGCTGTGCAAATTCTGCTGGGGCATACCAAGCTGGAAAGTACGGTGCGCTATTTAGGTATTGATGTGGATGATGCGCTGGAAATTTCCGAGCAGACAGAAATTTGAGGTGGACTCTTAGCGAATTAAATGGCGGTATTTATTTCGCGCGAATGTCCGCTTTACGGGTGAAAGTATTCTTACGAACTGCGCTCCTTAAGGAAGGCTTTGGGCAAAACCAGTCTACACAGCGCCCCCAGACCCGCAAGCACATTGCCAATGTTACTAAAGGTTTACGCTCCCAACACCTCGTGATCGAATACCACAGTCATTGGCGATGGGTGGCCAAATATATCGCAGAAACTGCAGAAATATCAGATTAGGGATGAACGAGAGAAGAAAACGAAGTGTTTTTATCCATAATTTCACCGCATCCAAGCAGGGTTGATTCGGGTTTTAATAGTGCAGCCATGCCCTGCTGGTGATGCCGTGGTCAATCCTTTGACTGAACAGGTAAGACTATGCGACTTGCGGTGGTGAGGAATATTACAGCGTATTACACGAAAAACTTACGAGCGTATTACTCGGTAATCTCATACCCCTCTTCACGCAAGCGCGCGATTTTATAACGCAGGGTGCGCGCGCTAATGCCTAAACGCTCGGCGGTGTTTTTGCGGCTGCCGCGTTCGTTGCGCAGGGTGTTCATGATGATTTCGTATTCGCGTTGTTTAAGGTCATTACCCAACGCCGGGTTATTCAGCGATGAATGATGCACAGGTTGGTTGCTGACCAACGCGATATTATCCGCGATGCCGCCGACCGGAAATTGGCTAGCGCGGGCGTAGGCTTGGGCAGCGAAAGTGGAATCGCCAGCGGGATCAAAATCTACGCTTGAGTTAATCGCTTGTGCAGCTTCTAACAGGTTTGGTTTTTGGCTGTAATTGCTTGGGCTTTGTGAGTAAGGGCCGTTTGCGCCCAAACCCAGATCATCGGCTTGAATGGATTTACCTTCCTGCAAAATTAATGCGCGCTGCATGATGTTATCCAACTCGCGCACATTGCCCGGCCATGGGTAGGCCAATAACATTTGTTGCGCTGATGCCGATAAGCTGACGCCGCGACGGTTTTGTTTTTGCGCGTGTTTTTGCAAAATCTTTTCTGCAAGCGGGATGATGTCTTCAATGCGGTCGCGCAATGGCGCCCACTGCAAAGGCAATACACTCAAGCGGTAGTACAAGTCTTCGCGGAATTTTCCGGCGACAACATCGCTGCGCATATTGCGGTTGGAGGTGGCGATGACACGCACATTTAATTTGATGGTTTTGCGGCCACCCAAGCGCTCTACTTCGCGCTCTTGCAATACACGCAATAATTTCGCTTGCAAACCAATATCCATTTCTGAAATTTCATCGAGCAATAAAGTGCCGCCATTGGCTTGCTCAAACTTACCGGGGCTGCTGGTGTGCGCGCCGGTATAGGCGCCTTTTTCATGACCGAACAACATGGCTTCTAACATGTTCTCGGGAATCGCTGCGCAGTTAATGGCGATAAACGGTTGATTGCGACGGGAGGAATGATCGTGAATATAACGCGCGAGCACTTCTTTACCGGTGCCGGATTCACCGACGACTAATACAGTGGAATCGGATTGGGCTACGCGGCGGGCGAGTTGCAATAATTGTTTGCTGGATGGCGCCATGGCAACGGGTTCATCACCTTCGATTTGTGCCACACCTAAATGACGCGCAACAGTTTCCACGAGTGTTTGCGGCGCAAAGGGTTTCACTAAATAATCCACTGCGCCCTGTTTCATTGCATCGACCGATTCAGCAATGCTGGCGTAGGCAGTAATTAACATCATCGGAATTTGTGGGTATTCTTGTTTTACGCTACGCAATAAATCATGACCACTCATTGCGCCCATGTTGACATCAGACACAATCATGCGGATATCGCTGTAGCGCGCTAACTCATGCAGTGCCGCTTCGCCACTATTGACGGCAATCACCGAATAATCTGCTAGTTGCAGCGTATCTGTTAATGCTTCGCGAAGATTATTGTCATCTTCAACAACCAAAATTTTAATCGCATTTTCAAATGCAGCTTGTTGCAATGCTAACGCCATGATTATTCTCCTAAGATGTAAAAGTCGCGAAAGGCAACAGCAAACTTGCACAAGTCCCCTTGCCCAAGGTTGATTGCAATAAAAATTTTCCGTGGTGTGCCCGCGCGACAGCTTTAACAACACTTAAACCCAAACCTGTGCCCTGCGCTTTGGTGGTGACAAATAAATCCCCTACCGATGCCAGTAATTCAGCCGGCATGCCTGGCCCTTTGTCGCACACACGAATCCATAAACGCTGCTCTTCTGTGTTGAGCGATGTATTCGCGGTTGCATCATTAGGAATTTGCGGATACACATTAAATTCCACACGCAATGCGGCTTTGCGATCTACCGCTTGAATCGCGTTATTGACTAAATTTAATAGTGCGCCGATTAACGCGTCGCGATTGCATTGAATATATTGTTCGCGACAATTGATCACCCACTCGCAGGTAGATTCGCTGGTCATTAACGGCACTTCCATTGCCTCGGCTAAATCGGTCTGCAACTCAGCTACGCTAATCACATCATTCAATGCGAGTTCGCCTTTAACGTAAAACAGCATGTCTTGCACTTGGCGCTCGATATTATTCAAACGGCCGAGAATTTTTTCGGAGAATTGTTGGCGACGGTCATCATCTAACTTGCCACTGCACAAATGACCGGCGTACAACATGGCAGACGATAGAGGCGTGCGAATTTGATGCGCGAGCGCACCCATCATTTTGCCCAACGCAGATAAGCGTTCATGGCGACTTAATTCGCCCTGCAAACGACGGGTTTCGGTTTGATCGGTGAGTAAAATAATTTGACCATCTGCACCCAGGTTGCGAGTTTGGATGCTGATTAAACGGCCATCGCGCAGTGAAACTTCGTGGCCGTCGTCTTGACGCGGCGCAAAACAGCGCGCAATAACCTCGCGCCACAATTCACCCTGCAGAGGCTCACCTAATAATTCAATCGCGGCGGGATTGGATTCGGAAACGCGCCCGGAGGAATCCAGCACCACCACCCCACCGGGTAAAAAATTGAGCAGACTTTCTAGGCGATTAGCTAATTTTTCTTTCTCCGCTAGCTCCTGCAAGCGACGATCGCTGAGGCTGGAGAGTTCTTCATTTAATTCAGCAACGCGGTTTTCCAATAAGTGATACGAGTCGGCAAGCTGCTCAGACATTTGATTGAACAATTCAAACGCGTGTTTTAAATCCTGACCTTTTTCACTGATCGCCTTATCCAGCGGCAAGGGCGCCAGCAAGGGCTCAGCTGAGCTGGCAGCCAAAAGACCGGAGCGCGCCTTAATAGCACCGCCGACCTTAATTACATTGGAAACCGCTTGCGTCATAAAAACCCCGAATATTCAATTCACGCTGTTTTTCATTTGATCACCGTCAATAAACCAACAGCAATAATTAAAAAACACACCTTTAGGGGAGTAATTGCAAGCCTAGTGCCAATTCATTTTATCTTTACTTATCAATAGCTTATAAATATAACCACAAACACAAAGTCAAACATTTGGCTGAAGCATTGTTGATGCAGAGCACTCTCCCTATAATTCGCCACCTCATTTATCTATGTACCGGGTCCATTAATGGAAGCCTTTTTTAGCTCAACTTTCGCTGTCGCCATCGCCGAAATTGGCGATAAAACCCAATTGCTCGCACTCTTCCTCGCCGCCCGCTATGGCCGCCCTTACATCATCAGCCTCGGGGTATTGGTCGCTACTTTGGTGAATCACGCCCTGTCGGCATGGCTTGGTGCTGTCTTAGCGGATGTCATTCCAGCCGAGTGGATTAAATGGATAATTGGCGGCAGCTTTATCGCCATCGGCCTGTGGTTACTAATTCCCGACAAGGAAGATGATGAAATGGGGCGCTTTGCTAACTACGGCCCTTTTGTCACAACACTGGTGTTATTTTTTCTGGCGGAGATTGGCGATAAAACCCAAATTGCCACCGTCATTCTCGCGGCGAAATTCAGTGCCGATATGTGGATGACACTCGCGGTGATTGCAGGCACCACCTTCGGGATGCTACTGGCAAACGTGCCCGTTATTTTTGCCGGGAAATGGTTAATGGATAAATTGCCGCTCGGCTTTGCACACAAAGCGGCTTGTGTTTTGTTTATTGGGTTGGGGGTTGCAACCTTGCTGGGGATGAATTGAATCTAATCTAACATCGAGTCTGAGCAGGTATCAGGAGCTATATTGTTAACACTCTGCGGATCGCCATATTTTCGTTTGATAAGCTCAGCAATACGTTGGGCTGCATGACCATCTCCAAATACCGAGGGCGACTTTTTGCCGTCTTCAAAGTGTAAACCGGAAAACTCTCTGGATCCGCTAAAAAAATAACTGGCTTGCGCAATAAGCTCAGAGGGTGAAGCTCCAATCAAAGTTGCTTGAGAGTGCCCCAAAGATTCAACCCTATCGCTTATATCACGCACGATAAATAATGGTTTTCCGAGCACATCCGCCTCCTCTTGCACACCTCCCGAATCCGTAATTACTAATTCAGCTCGATTAAGTAACCAGAGAAACCTGAGATATTCTTGCGGCGGAATCAAAAAAATATTCGAGGTATCACCTAAAATGCTCCGCGCCGGCTCACTCACAGCCAAATTTAAATGTAGAGGAAATACAAATGCTCGATCAGGATTATCTCTGGCTAACTGTAGTATCGCTCTACATAAGCCCGTAAACGTTTTTCCCTGCGACTCACGCCTGTGCAGAGTAATTAATACCAGTGACCGATTGAAATCGAAATTTTCCATTCCCGCTTGCTGCTGCAACTCATGCTCAAAGTAGCTCTGCGGCTGCTTTTTTATTTGTTGCATAGCTATAGCCACTGCATCAACAATAGTATTACCCGTGACGTATATAGAATCTGATTTTATATTTTCTGCGAGCATATGTGCCCTCGCCCGTTCAGTAGGCACCAGGTGTAAACTGGCGATTCGAGCGACCATTTGGCGATGCGCCTCTTCCGGAAAAGGCGCAGCCAGATTGCCGGTGCGCAAACCGGCTTCAATATGTACCACGGGAATTTGATGATAAAACGCCGCCAATGCGCCAGCGAGGCAACTGGAAGTATCGCCGTGCACCACAACAACATCCGGCTTTAGTCGCAACATAACTCTGCCCAGCCCGTCAACCATACGCGCCAACGAATGGGATAAACCATTTCCCACTGATTGATCAGCAGAATAATTTTCAAGCTGCTCATCGACCTTGATGTCGAACAAATCCAAGACTTGCATCAGCATTTCGCGATGTTGAAATGTTACACAGATTCGCGAATCTATTTTATCATCGAGGTTAAATATGCGAATCACCGGAACAAGCTTTATCGCCTCAGGCCGCGTACCAAACACAGTTAATACTTTTACTCTCATATAGCATCCATATCGTTCGGTGAATCCGCAATTTGTATCACGACACGCAAGCTTCTACTGAAAAAAATTGTGCATCGTCCTCGCCACTGCTGGAACCGTAATCCCACCACTCATTGCAAATGCTAAACCCGCTATGCACAAGCATCTGCATTATCTCTTCGGGGCGATAAGGGCAAATAATGCTTTCAGTGTTAATCGTGCGCTCCAGAACACCCGTCGCAGAGTATTGCTCATAGCACCGGTTGATGAGATTTACAGATCCTTGCGGAATAATTTGCTTGGAGCGCTTAAGCTTTCCTCCCGAGGGCAATTGCCTTACATAGTCTGTCGTCCAGTCAGTTGGCAAGTTTGGAATTGATTTGGGGACAAAAACATCCAATAGTATGCGCCCATTTATCGCCAGGATTGATTTTACCGATCGGATAAACAAGATGACATCGTCAGGTTGAGTCAAATAATTAATACCGGAAAAGCCAAAGAAAACGTAATCAAACTCTTGTTTGAATGCCAAACATCGCGCGTCCATTAATGCAAGTTGTATGTTGTGATAATCCGATTCAACTATTTTCTGCTGAAACCCTGTTAGCATTGGCAAGGACAAATCCACTCCAACAAACTCTTTACACACCTTGCTAACCGGTATTGCAATTCGGCCATTGCCGCAGCCAACCTCCAATACCGAACTTTTACCTACAACCCTATCAACATAAAACCCCATATCATTGAAGCGCATATTAAGCGCCATGTCATGATCATAAATAGACGCAATTCGATCATAGTTTTTACAGGCGGATGATTTCATAACTGAATACCTGTTGCTGGAGGACTTGTTAATTGTTGATAAACCGTATATTGCTGCTGAGCCCTTGACTCCCAGTAAAAGGGTATCAATCTATCAGATGTTAAACGCTCCTCCGCAATGCGCAAACTATCGTCATTCAGATAACGTTGAATTAATACAACAAACTCCTCCCAGTTTTCTGCAATTTTTAAATTTTTAAATGCGTAGGCCTCCAGCCCCCGTGCCGCATCCCGTGTTGAAATACAAATACGACCAGCGGCCAAAGCCTCAATGGTTTTCAAACAGGAACCACGCACACCCTGCAACGGATTAATCACTAATGTAGCAGAATTCAAATAATCGTTTACCCGATGAGTCACATCCACAAATTCAATTCCATGCTGTTGGAAAACAGGATTGGTTTCAACAAAGGAAATTGAATTATCCAGCCCTGCCAGTATTTGCAATCGAATTTCGGGATATTTAGCCCGCAACGGCTGCCATAAATTACGGATAAAAAACTCCATCGCATCACGATTAGGCTGATAACGAAAGGGGCCAACAAAAACCAATCTCATACCCGATGAGATTGAAACCGGATAAAATTTTTCCGGATCAACACCATTCTCAACGCAATGATTAGTTGTTGGCAGCAGGCGCGAGTCTTCCTCACTCACCGTAAAGATCGCGTCATATCTGGAAAGCGCTTTTAATAAGCGTAAGTCCGCTTGCTCTGCATCCTCACCGAGCCCTATATACACGTCGTGCAATGTAATAGCCCAGCGAGTATTTTTTTGCCGAATATCGATTAGCTCACATAACTCTTCGTGTTCGATTTGAATAATCTGTGGGGATACCCGATCTACCGCACCAACAATTAGCTGTCGCAATTGCTCACGCGCATGAGTTTCCATTCGAGCACTGCGCAAGCGAGTTGTTTCCTGCCTAGGAGTTTTGAGCAGGCTAACCCGTGCAAAAGTCAAAGAATCTTGCCATGAAATCCCATCGTACTCATTGCCTTCATCCGAAATTAACCAAATATTAAAATAGCAAGACAGTTTTTGATAAAGATTATGTTGCCGAATCGCAGCGCCGTGCGCTCTTGGATATAGCGCAAATGGAATAACTAACAACATCCACGGCAGATCTGATTTAACCATTGGGATTTGCGAGGACTTTTTTTCCACAGTAATTTCTTCTGCACTTACATTTACCTTTACGCTGATTGAACCAATTTTTACGCAAGCAAAAAACAGCTCCGTCAGGACTGTTACATTTACGCAACCCGAGTCACGCAGCTTTCTCCCCAGCCAAAATGGGTGCACTCCCCGCAAACCAAATCTGAGATAAAAAATCCATTTATTTCGCTCAAAAATACGATTCACTTGTTCCGATGTATAAAAACGGCTAACCGTAGCACGATGCAAATGCCAGACCTTAGCTGAGGGCACAAATAGATTGCGATAGTGTTCCTGCAAGGCCCTGCTCCCCCAATCAACATCTTCCCAATAAAAGGGATCATAGCTGTGAGCCAATTTAATATAACGTTTGAGCAAATGAACTCTGAATAGCGATGCTCCACCACCCGAGTACAAATGATCGACTACCTCGGCGGAATCCACATTCCTGTCAAATAAATGAACATCGTCGTATTCAACTCGAATACCGGTTAAGCCCGTCTCTTCTCTTCGGCGAGTTGGATCTTCAAAGAAAATTTGACTGGCAATGGAAAAAACATCATCCGCGCGATATGACATGAGTTCCTGCAAACAATCAGGATCGAGACGCATGTCATTATTTAAAAGAAACACCCAATCGAACTCTGCCTGCTGCAAGCCCAACTGCACCGCACTGGAAAAACCTAAGGGTCTGTCAACAAAAAGCCACTTAATTGCCGGAAATTGTTCTTTTAGCTGTTGATAGCTTTCTGCCAAAGCACCATTGACGACAACAATTATCTGACTAGGATCTTGAATTTTTTTAAGCGATTTAGCCAAGGACTCCAAACAGGTTTTTAAAATAGCCGGATTGTCCCGCTCAGGGATAATCACTGAAATACCAGGTTTGGAATCAGGGGTTAAAAATCGTTGTTTTCGTCGGATTGCATTTAGATAAGTACCAACCCGGGATGCAACTCGACATAACCAATAGAAAAAAAGTCCTATCGAATAACTAAAGCAGTAAGAAATACGTTTTTTTATAGACATTTTATTTCCGACAATAAAAACCCGAGTTGTCGCCCATCAGCACCAATATTTAGCTGTTGTGGACAGAACACATGAGCAATGCTGAAATCGATTGTAATTAGTTGTTCTACACCCCGAGGCAATGGAATATGCACATTAAACGGAAGCGATTTATCGCCCAAGTTTTCTATTCTGTGCTCTGCACCCGCCATGTTTATTGTCAGCGAATTTCCGCCAGGTTCTGCTGTTGAAGGCAATACTCCGTTGATCTTCACACCTGTGGCATTAACCGATTTTGCTAACACCAATCTGGACTCCCTCGCTGAAGACCACACATGGAGAATCTCTGCCAAGTGCCACCCTGCCAGCAGCTGTTGCTGACATTCAGACGGCAGAAAATAGGATTTTACATTCACCGCAGAATCGGAAAGGTAAGCCAGTTTATAAATACAGTGGCGGCATTTTTCATCCATCCCGTCCACATAACTACGACGAAAATGTTGATAGGTTTCACCCTGCCAAATACTGTACAAGTCCGACTGATTCAAATTACCCATAGGAATTTGGTCCCGCACCTCGCAGCTGACCAGATCTCCGTTTGCCAAAATATGCACTGTATCCCAAGGGTTTTGTTCGCAGGAATATATTTTAGCCCCGCTTGGAAGCACTGGCGGAAAGGCCACTGGATGAGCCCCCAAACAAGCAGATTGCTCAAGCTCCTTATTAGAACTATTCAGCGCAACATGTGGATAGGCAAGCGCTAAATTGGCAACAACGTCCGTCAACTGGGCACGAAAGTTATTGGTTAGGCGCCCGGCAATTAATTCTTGCGTGAAGGTTTCTACAATTTCATCCCGCCTGATGACGGGATGAATATCAATTTGCTCTACACCTGAAGAGTGGGCCAGATCAACCACCAAAGGAAGCTCCGCGATATTTCGCTCCATAGCGACAAATGCAAAGTCAATAACAGGAAGATGAGAGTTGAAATTTCGTTTCAATGTTTGCAAAAGCGCCAAACTTTCACGCAAACTTGCAACACTCGAATGCCCATAGATCTGCTCATACAAAGGTTCACTCAATGCGTGAATAGAGATGGTTAAACGGTCGAGTTTTTCGCGCACAAGCGACTCGATAATCTTGGGCTTGGCGGAGCTAAGTACAGTGACCAATTCGACGCGTGCTCCAGTAGACTTGGCAAGCGAAATTGCTTCACCCAAATGAGGGTAGTGAATTGATTCACCTGAATAATTCAAGCGGATAACTCTGGGGTTGCGCATTTGGGCAATTAACTTCTGATAGAGCTCAAAATCCATGTGCTCACCTTTTCCTCTTATGGCGGCACGAGAGCAGAACACGCAGTCGAAGGGACATTTCGATGTCAGTTCAATCCAAAACTCTTCAGGCAATGGACGGGTTTTTAGAGCGGATATCTCCGCTATGGGTATTGTGGCTGACGAAAACGCTGCAAAACGATTCATCCACTTCCCTAAAATAGACATAATGCATCCTTGATTGTTAGTGGCCTTCCGGTAATGCAGATGTCACGATAATAATCGAGTGCTTGGCGAGCAAACATTGCAGTCCAGGTATTTTTATAAGTCGCACTGGAAGGGCCTAGGGTAAATTGAAAGCTGCCGTCCTCGTTTAATACTGAAACCAGCAGGCAATAGAGTTTGTTAGCCCGTGCAAAATTAAAGAAAGGTTCAAAACAACTTAACCGCAATAGTTGCGCGATCACGTCAGCACGGCGATAGTCAATGTCACTTTGCGCATTTGCATCCGTCATGAGAGCAAAGGATTGTAGCCAATTGTCTGCCTCCCCCCAATCGATACAGTTCTCCCCCAACAACATAGCGCCTTCCATCGCATAGGCAATACTATGAGGGTTATGTGTAGCAAAATCTCCTTTATTAAAACGTAATATTAACTTCGGCTTTACCCGTGCTATTTTTTCTTGCAGGCCAGCATTATTCCAGACAATGGCTGCTCGCTGCAGAGCAGCAAGCACCTTTAACTGGTAGACACCAAAACGGGTAGACCACCGATCCGGCGCGGCAGTTGGGCGCCCAGCAAACCAACGCACCGGGCTTAATTGGCCGGACTCCCAAAAAGTATCAATATGGGGAAACAATACCTGATGCGACCAGATACCCGAATCAACATACTGGGAGATATCGGTAATGCCGCGCGCCAGCATTGCAATATCAAAGATAAACAATCCCTGATTGCGCCAGTCTTCCTGCGCATTTGCGCTAGGGTTTAAATATAAGCGCGTAGCGGGAGGAGTGGATTCGCTCCAAATTAATTTCTGATACTCCAGAATATTTTTCGCTTTTTCTAGCAGTTGTTCGGTAACACCATCTGTATTGAAACGATAAGACAGGTAAGAAAGATAGTAGCCCGAGATCTCTGGATAGCTATACAAAGCCAAACCGGCGCTATCGATACACCCTGCAATAGCACCATCTAAAAATACAGCGGGACTTGTCAACCAACCATCAATCAAGCCGATTTGATAATTTAATTGCTCCAGCTTCTCCGGAGCGGCGTCATGCAACTGCACATTACAATCCATTTATTTTTGCCCTAAATACCAATCATCCCGATAGGTTTTTACCATATCGGGATACAACACCGTCATCACGGTAGCGATAAGGCCGTTCACAAAACCTTCTGGAAAAGTCATCAACACAAAAATAATAAAATGCTCTTGGGTAGTGGCGAGTTGAACTTCACTGCCGGTGATAGCAAATAACAGCATGGCGACTAGGCCGAGCCAGATACAGCTCAGCATCGCGCCAAAAAATCCAACGCCCCAAAAGTAGGTGAAGGGATTTTTAAATTTCCAGCGATCCACCAGCCAGAGCACACACCAAGCCCAACTTACCGGTACAACAACGCTCAAACAAAAATCCACCGGAAAGGTGCTTAAATCAAATTGTGCGACGGCAACATCCCAATCCAAACGAAGCGCATGCAGTGGCACTTGGTAAATTTCCAATGCAATTAATGCAGCGGCACCAATTAAAACCGCCAGACTCCAACCAAAAATCATAGTGGTGACTGTCATCAATAATGGGTGGATGGCCAAGGTATCGCGCACGGAAACTTGCAGCAGCCACAATAAAGCCAATGCAAGAATCGTTGCAAACAATGCGTGCTGCCGGGGCTGACTAACCAGTAGTTGTCGCCACGGCGCGTGGCGAATTGCTAAACCCAAAATTGGAATTGCAATACCAAGGCTTAACCAAAACAATAATTGGTCAGGAGGGAGGAGCAAATTCATAACGTCAGCTCGAGTGCGCCCGCAACAACCGAACGCAACTCTGTTTTACACCAAAGCCTCGGCAAAGCCCTGCCCTTGTAATACACCGCGAATTTTTTCTGCGGTTTGTTTTAATTCTTCGCCATCGGCATTTTTGGCAAAATCAAAACTTAAATCGTTCATTGAATCCATCGGCACCAAGTGAATATGGGTGTGCGGCACTTCGAGGCCGGCGATCATCAAGCCCACACGGGTAGCGGGATAAGCAATTTTTATTGCATTGGCGATTTTGTGGCTGACTTGCATGAGATGCGCAGCGAGTTCCAGCGGCAAATCGCTCCACTGATCAATTTCTTCGCGCGGAACCACTAATACATGACCTTGGCGAATTGGCTGGATAGTCAGAAATGCAACTGCTTTATCATCCTTCCACACAAAGTTGCCGGGAATTTTGCCTTCCATAATCATTGTGAAAACACTTGCCATAACTACCTCCTAAAGAATGTTAATAAACAGCAATACCGCGCCGCAGCAATTCGCGGGCGAGCATTTCATCGACTTGATAAATCGTTTCATCGCGAAACTCTATGTACGCGACCTTATGTTTTTTGTATGCCTGATTTTTTTCGAGCTCACCGCTGATCACTGCCGCGCGATTATGCTCTACAGCGAGCTCATCCGCCCAGCACTCGATGCATAGCTCTACTTCGGGCAGATAAAAATCGGCAGTCGCCGAATCCAGATCCCACAACAATTCATAGTCCCGCGCATGAATCAGCCGGGTGAGATAAAGCCAATTATCGATTCGGCGCTGCATGGCGTTATTGACACTGTGTCCGTCTAGTGTCAGCTGACCAAGCAATCCTTCATCGCCCTTTATTTGCAAGAGTGATGAAATCAGCTCTGGCTCATCCAATATAGTTTCCGGCCAAGTCACAAACGGAATACCCGACTCCGCTTCTTGCTGCTGCCCGCCTATCGCCTTACCTTTGGGCGACAACAACCAGCCGCGAATATGTTTTTTAATCAGCCCTTTTTCTGCCAGCAGTAAATTCACCAGGCGCGCGGGTATATCCCACTTGTGCGCCAGATTGGTGGCACTGAGCGGGGCTTCTGGCAACAGCTTTAATAAAGGGTGCTGTTGAATAGACTCAGGCCAGGCGATGTATTCACCGTATTTGGGGTGATTAACGTAAATGCCGCCTTCAAATTTACCCTTCTCGGTAAGCTGCCAATGGTTATCGACCTTTACGATCCAGCCGCCCGTGGTAAGCAGGATAAATAATTCTTTGCTTTCTTTATTAATCAACCGCGCCAGTGCAGTTGTGGAGATGTGTCGTTCAGCCATACCAGAATCCTTATTAAGGCTGTGAGTGTAAACCCAGCCATGCGCGTCGAATAGTCTCTCGATCACTGCCATCGCTACTGTCGGCACTGTCGCACTATCGGCGTTTATGCAAATCTGTGACCAAGATTGACTCGCTTTAGCACTTATTTGCGATGCATTTCAAATTTCACTGGCCTTAAAAGCTACAAGTGTCTATACTCCGCGCACTTTCAGTGACCCCTCTCTTGATCGTGAATGTCTAGCCTTGGGGTGATGCTGATATGCAATCGGTCATGCGAATATTCTATTCGCGGATTGCAACAGAATCTGCCTGGCAGATTGACACGGGACTTCGTTGATTTAATCGCCCTTTACGACTGCATTTGTGCCCTGACTCATCGAGTTATTTTCACACGCAGCCGAATCTTGTATGTAGCTCATACGCGTTGCGATCCAATCATCGCCCCCACTTTATTGTGTTTGCCCATTCACTGTTGCCTTTTTTATTGGGCGATACTTTTGCAAACACCCATTAAAAAACCAATAAGAATCTAACCGTAGAAACAACAGATGCGGCATTTTGCTGCGGTCTTGTTATTTTTTGCGCGAGATTTTTATGTTTAAACACAGGTTAATACATGTCTGACCCTATTATGTTTTCCGATTTAGCCCTTTCTGAACCCGTTATGCGCGCCATCCAAAAAGTTGGCTACGAGCAACCATCCCCCATTCAAGCAGCGGCGATTCCCGTGTTGCTTGCCGGTGGCGATATTCTCGGCATGGCGCAGACCGGCACCGGTAAAACGGCGGCATTTGCACTGCCTTTGTTGTCGCGTATCGACACCAAACAAGCAGAGCCACAAATTTTGGTTTTAGCACCCACGCGTGAACTCGCTATTCAGGTTGCTGAAGCTTTCCAAAAATACGCCAGTGAAATTCCTGGCTTCCATGTGCTGCCGATTTACGGCGGCCAGGACATGACCAGCCAGTTGCGTTCTTTAAAACGCGGCGCGCACGTTGTTGTTGGTACACCGGGTCGTGTGATGGATCACCTGCGTCGCGGCAGCTTGAATTTGAACAATCTGAAAGCACTGGTGCTCGACGAAGCCGACGAAATGTTACGCATGGGCTTCATTGATGACGTTGAATGGATTCTTGAGCACACTCCCAAGACCCGTCAAACTGCCTTGTTTTCTGCCACCATGCCGAAAGAAATTCGCCATGTGTGCAACAACTATTTGAATAACGCTACCGAAATTAAAATTGCCAGCACTCAATCTACCGATGCGAATATCGAACAGGTTTATTGGATGGTAAGCGGCACCAACAAACTGGATGCGTTAACCCGCATTCTGGAAGTTGAACCCTTCGACGGCATGATTATTTTCGTGCGCACCAAAACTGCAACCGTTGAACTCGCTGAAAAATTAGAAGCGCGCGGTTATTCTGCCTCTGCACTCAATGGCGACATGAACCAACAATTGCGTGAGCGCGCGATTGAACGTTTAAAAACGGGCAAATTGGATATTGTTATTGCCACCGACGTTGCCGCACGCGGTATCGACGTTGAGCGTGTAAGCCACGTAGTGAACTACGATATTCCTTACGATAGCGAAGCTTATGTGCACCGTATCGGCCGTACTGGCCGTGCCGGCCGCAGCGGTAAAGCCATCCTGTTTGTTGCTCCGCGTGAAAAGCGTTTGCTTTACACCATCGAAAAAGCGACCAAAAAACCTATCACCTTGATGGAATTGCCGAGCGGCGCCACCGTTACCAAACACCGTATCGACCAATTTACGCAACAAATTACCGATACCTTGGCAGCGCAATCTGACCTGAGTTTCTTCAATGATTTGCTGGCTGAATACAGCCACAAAAATGATGTATCACCAGAGCAAATTGCCTCTGCCCTCGCCTATCTGTTACAGCGCGAGCGCCCATTGCAAGTGAAATTTACCGATGTAAAACCTGAGCGCGAGCGCAGCAGTCGTGATGATCGTGGCGGTCGTGATCGGGATGACCGCGGTGGCCGTGACGGTGGCCGCGATCGCGGTTCACGTGAAGATCGTCCACGCCGTGAACGCAACGATGAGAACATGGATCGCTACCGCATTGAAGTAGGTCGCAATCACGAAGCGCGCCCTGGCGATATAGTTGGTGCAATCGCCAACGAAGCCGGCATTGAGAGCCGCTTTATTGGTCACATTAAATTACACGATGAGTTTTCTACCGTTGATCTGCCAACCGGCATTTCAAAAGAAGCGCTCGCCAAATTGAAAAAAGTGCGCGTGCGCAATCGCCCATTGGAAATTTCTTTGGATACCGGCCCACGCGGCGGCGATGACTTTAGCCGTAAACCAAAACGCGACTTTGGTCCGAGAGACGGTGCTCCACGTGAGGGTGGCCGTGACAAGCCCCGCTTCGGTGAGCGCGATGGCAAAAAAACCAGCTTTCGCCCAAAGAAAAGCGACTAATTAACATTGTTTAGCCATTAACAATTCGTTTTCTTGTTAAGTAACTGAATAAATCATTCGGTTACTTAAACTCCTTTATCGTCATAACATGCAAATGTTCATGGCGATTTTTTTATTGCTCAAAACGAAACTTTTTCTTTACCTCGCCATTCACTCGCTCCATCATTTTTTCGCTTTCCGATTGCCCGCCACATCCTGCGAAATACCAATTTTTAGGCGCACCAACTTTGGTATCACTAGGAGAACGCATGCACCCTTTATCAGATATCTTCATGACCTCTGCTCCTGCCGGATCGGTATAGGTTTGCAATGCTGATTCTTCAGCTCGCGCAAGCTTGGGTTTATTTGCCTCTGTAGTGAGTTGCGCACGCAAGCCAGGATGAAATACATTTTCTGCGATTGAGGCAGAATCTTGATGAGCTGTTGTCGAGTTGTGATTATCGGTAATCTCAGCCAACTCTTGCGCAGTCAATGGCTCTATCACCACGCGAGTGGCAGGCGGCACCTTAGATGGCTTTTCTTTCGGCGCGACTACTTCTGTAATAACCGGAGCGGTAATTATTTCTTTTATATCGCGTGGAGCAGGCGCAGGCTGAACAACCCCTTCCGCAACAACATCGGGGAGTGCATTCGGTGTTGTTGGCGCGCGCTGCAAACTTATATGAAGTGTTTGCCTTGCTATCTGTTGCTGATGAAACTGTTTTGCACTGAATTCAAACAACAGCAAAGATAAATGCAGCATTAGGGACAAGACGAGTGCAATCCACAGCAACTGGGATGACCGCTTAGACACTGACTCGGCTGATCCCGGACTGGAATCGGAAAGTTGGAGATGGGAAAAATCCATGTCCCTGAAATCAGGCAGAGTAACCAACATACTTGTAGCGCCAGTGATAAAAGTTATCTCTAGACCCACTATCGCATTAAAAGTTCGAGACTTATTCCAGACTGACTATTCCAAACTTACTTAACACCGCGCAAAGGAGTCGGCGCTACAACCAGTGTGTCGCGAACAGACTGACCAAAATAATTTTTTACCTCTTTACGCTTATTCCGGCTGATCGGCACCTTCAAACCATTTGTCATTAAGCAGTAAGCATCTGTACTGGTTATATGAACTTTTACGATATATTTTTTGGCAACCCAATTAGAACGATGAACCTGCATCCCGGAATCAACTAAAGCTTCAGCATAATATTTGAGGCTGCCTAGAAGCAACGTTTTACCTAGCGTGGTGTAGACATTGAGATAGTGTAAATCAGAAGAAATAGCAACAATCTCTCTGCCAAGCACCTCCGGTAGACGCTGATACAAATGCTCCACCCGCTGTTCAAGCTCCCGCTTATCCGCATCAGTTTCATCAAAACTATCGTCCGGGGCCTCTGCTTCCGTAGGGTTTGTCAACACGGGTTTATTCAATAGAAAAGGGAAATTAACCGCGTACCAGCTCATCAGCATTATCGGCATCACATCAAAAAATTCTGCCAGAATCGACTGCCACCATCCCTGAGAAGCAAATTCATCCAAGCTATCTGTAATTGGCTCCACGGGATAAATTAACTCCACCACACAAAAAAGTGGTGCAGCAAAGGCAGCACCTATAATGCCAGTAACACCCAGAGAAACAGCGGTAGGTAGCTGAGCCAAACGCCAAAAACACAAACAATAACTAGCCAGTAAAATGGCTAACAATCCTATTCCAATATGCAGCACCCAAAAACTGAATCGCGCCAACAGGCCTAATCCTGACGACACTTCAGGCTTGACTAACGTAAATAGAATACTGAGTAGCGCGGCAACCAATAACATACTGGTCTTGAGTGGGGCGACGCCCAGCACAGTTCCATTAACTAACACTTTGTAATCTCCCATTTGTTTATCGCTCATTGTGTACTGTCCTTTTGGTTTCGCATGGATATTTGTATCAACGGTAGGATTTTTTCATCAGCAGTTATCGCGTTTCAATATTTCGTAGCACCAATCCCCGCCCCTGATCAGCTGGATTCATCAAAAACGCGGATTTCAATTCGGCCATTCATGAAAAATATTCGCACTCCATACAAGCTCATTAAATTAAATAGGATCGGCTAGGTATAGTCGGGCAGATCGATATCACCGCTCTAACAACAGAGTATTTAAACTCAAGGAGTAACCCCGCTATGTTCCGCCACCTGTTCACCAAACAATTGTATCGCCTCACACAAAGATTTCTTTTACTATTTCTTGCCTGCGCTATATCTGATGTCTACGCCGATACCGGAAAAATCCGTCTAGCAGCCATTGACGCCAACACGCAAAGACCTATCGTCAACGCCACTATCACCCTAGTCGCACGCGATGGAACCACCACCAAAAGCAGCACTAACCAACAGGGACTGGCACAAATTGAGTCCTTAAACCCCGGACTCTACACCCTTGTTATTGCTCATCCAGACTACCAAGGCGCGCGCCTGCCCAGAATAAGAGTTCAAGATGACAAAACTACCCCCATTAATACCAAACTCGGGTCAGCCATTAGTGGAGTTGAAGAGGTAATTGTGCTTGGCAAAGCCGCGAGTGGTAACCCACTGAATCCGGCTGGCACTCGCTTTATTGATCGGGAAGCACTGAACAGCGCGGCCGGTAGCGGTAGCGATGTACTGCGCTCTCTGGACGGCTTACCGGGTTTGTTTGGCGATGGGGAGTTTTCCAGCTTTACCGTACGCGGTAACGGCCCACGCGACAATTTAATCCTTGTAGATGGAATACCCTTCGACAATGTCGTGCACTTTAGCGATAGTTTTGGTGAACAAGAAGAGATTGAAGGCGGCGGTCGTTATTCAGTATTTGCGCCGAACACTATCGCCACTGCCGAATTCCAACCCGGCGGGTGGAACCCTGCATACGGCGGGAAAGCAGGCTCGCTATTAAAACTGGAAGTTGCTGAAGGCAACCCTGAAACATCTTCGTATCGTGCGCGTCTGGATATTGCCGGTGTCGAAATCGGATATGACGGCCCTAGCGTGATTCACGATCAGACTTCTATTTTATTCTCTGCTCGCGATTATGATTTTGGTCGGTTATTCAATACCATTGGTCTGGATGACATAGGGACTCCAAAGTTGACGGATGTAATTTTTAAATCCTCCACGGAATTGGGCGATACGGATCATTTAAACTTCCTTGTCGTCTATGCGCCTGAAGAGTATCAACGCGACATCAACAATGTATTGGCATCAGATGAAGATGAACCCGGTAATTATAGTGATGTTGAATTAATTTCCAATAAAACCGACAACAGCTTATTTGCTGCTACCTGGGCACGTTTAGTCGGTAACGATGGAAAACTAAGCACCCAGCTCTATTTGCGCGAATACGAAGAAACGGGACACCAAGGTGAAGCCTATCCCGATTTAGTTCCACCGGAAACAGCGCCCGAAAACATCCCGTTACGTGAAAAAATTGTTCAATCGCAGAGAAAAGAAAGCGAATTGGGGCTGCAGAATGAATTCCAGATAGGCAACCCATTGGGACGATTTACCACTGGTTTACAAATCACTCAAACTGATCTGACTTTTGATTTACGTTTGCATGATGACTGGATTCGCTACACGTACGACCAAAATGATTATCGCCCAATACCAGAGCAACAATATATCCTCCTCACTCCTGGCAGCATCGACAATCACTTTCAGCAGAAAGAAACAAATTATGCAATGTTTTTAAATCAGGACTTCATGCTGGACGACTGGAGTTTTCGTGCTGGCGCTCGCTATGAACGGGATAATTTCTCTGAAGAAAATTTACTATCGCCACGTTTGGGCGCTACTTGGCCAATCACCAATAATTTGCGAATGACTGCTACTGCTGGGCGCTATTATCAAGCACCGCGTTTTAATGATCGCGCCAGTGATGCAGGTAACATCCATCTTGAAAATGAAGTCATCGATCAAGTGAGTATTGGTTTTTCTTACCGCTTTAATACCAACCTGGAATTATTGGTCGAGCCTTACTATCAGGATATGAACAATCTGGTAATGCAAGAAGACAGCGTCAACAAAACATTGAGCAATCAAGGCAAAGGAAAATCCTTTGGTGTTGATACCGCGCTCACGCGGCAGTTCGACAACGGTTGGTCGGCCAGCATCAACTATTCATACAACGACGCACGTATACAGGCCAACCCTGAAAGCATCGAATACAATGCTGATTTTAATCGCCCACATATTTTTAGTATCGGTGGTGTCTGGGAAGTTAACCAACAATGGAAGTTATCATCGCGCTGGAAATGGGCGTCAGGTAAACCGAAGGACGTATATGTAATTCACAATAATGTGCTGGGCAACGGACAGCCACTGCGCTATTCACGAGAAACTGTTGGGATAAACACCAACAGGTATGGCGACTACAACTCGTTAAACTTTCGCGCTGACTATATCCGCACATTTGGCAGCACTAATGTGATTGCCTTTATTGATGTAATCAATTTACTGGGGTCAGATAACCCCGGACATTCAGAGTTTAATGAACGCAATGGAACAGAGGAAATAGAAAATGGTGAACCCTTACCTATTCTTGGATTGATGTTCGAGTGGTAATCAACCAAAGGAAAAGCCAATAAAGGCAAAAATCCAGCCGCTGCTTACCGTAACTTGTAACACTTACTGTAAGCAGCTTGCTACATTCTATCGATCACTTTACTCATCAAACATCTGAATCATATAACCATCTTTCAACGCCTCTGCCATGGCTTTATCGGCCGCAACCACACGTGGATCACTGGTCAGATTACTTGGCACCAATTTGCGGTTTTCAATTTGGATTTCCACAAAACCCGCGCGCATTAAATAGAGCTTGCACAAATGCTCGGCACCGAATAAATCTTTGAAATTGATGTAAACAATAAAAGGCACCATTTGGCCTTCTTTAATATCGTCGAAGGATTTTTTAGCGCGGCCATTGGCGGAGAAGATGTACATAATGTTTTTCTCATGTTGATTCAGGTAATAACCTGCAATACACAATAGGGATTTATCAGGCGCCCCATACAGAACCAGAGGGCGCCGATCTGTAGCTAAGAATCAAATCGTCATCACCACACGTAGTGCATCTAAACGAATTTGGGCTTGGGACAAAAAGTGTTGGCTTGCGGCTAAACGCTGCTGCAAATAATCAATTTCTTCCTGACGCACATTTGGGTTCACGTCTTTGAGTGCCTTCATACGCGCCAGCTCACCATTTAATTGCTCGCTTACTTTGGCTTGCGCCTCAGCAATTAATTCTTCTTGTTTTGCGGCGGTAATTTCTTCTGCTTTTTGCACCATAGTGGTCAGTGTCGGGCGAGCGTGACGCACCAGATCCTGCGCATTATTGCGTGGTACTTTTTGCAGCAGTTTGCTCAGTTGATTAATGCCGAGTACTGCGGACAAGTCTTTACCTTTATCGTCCAGCAATACGCGCAAGAGCGATTGCGGCATATAGCGGAACAACTGCAATTCTGCCGGTGCTGGGCAATGCAATACAAACAATGCTTCCAGCAATAAATTGCCCGGTTTTAGCGGAGGTAATTTTAAGGTGCAGAATGCGGTATTGCCGAACTCACTTAAGCCAATTAGATCCTGTGCGCCGCGCACTAATGGGTGTTCCCAGGTGACGAACTGCATATCTTCACGCGATAAAGCCTGCTGGCGATCATAGGTGATGGTTAAACCATCTTCCGGCAACCCGGGAAATTGTTCGATGCGCATATGGTCGCTAGGGTGCAGTACCAAACTTTTTTCGCTGTGTTTTTCATAGTCGATACCAAAACTATCAAACACCTGCTCCATATAAATCGGCAGCACGCTGCTCACATCGTTTTCAGCCAAGGCATCAACTAATGCCTCTGCTTGCGCTGGCTTACAGGAGTTTAATTCCAATAAACGGTCGCGCCCCTGTTGCAACTGGGCAACCAATTCAGCGGAAAACTCACGGGTTTGCTCTAACAAATTGATAAAGGTTTCATCGTCGTTATTGATCAGCGCAGGCAACAACGCTTCGGCAAACTTCACATAGGCGGCCTGCCCTATCGCACAGGTTTTCTCAAAGGCATTTAAACCTCGGTGATACCAATCCAACAATTTTTGCTGTGCGGTATCGGCGTAATAAGGCACATGGATATTAACAGTCGCCGTTTGGCCGATACGATCCAACCGGCCAATACGCTGCTCTAACAAATCCGGGTTGGTAGGCAAGTCGAACAACACCAAGTCTTGCGCAAATTGGAAGTTGCGCCCTTCGCTGCCAATTTCAGAACAGATCAATACCTGCGCACCATCTTCCACTTCGGCAAAATAAGCGGCGGCGCGGTCGCGTTCAATCAGATTTAAACCTTCATGGAACACTGCTGTGGTTAAGCCTTTGCGCAGACGTAAGTATTCTTCAAGCGATTGCGCAGAATCCGCATTGGCGCAGATGACCAATACTTTTTTGCGGCGGTGTTGGCGCAGCCATTCGGCGAGCCAAATCACCCGTGGATCTTGCAACCACCAATCGGATTCGGTTTTTTGTTGCCAATACTGCTCAGCACAAATTTGTGTTGCGAGTGGCTGCTCAAGCAATGTAATCAGATCTTCATCATCCAGCTCCAACTCATGAGCTTGCAATTTCCGCTCGGGGAAACCGCTGACCGAATTGCGCGTATTGCGGAACAATACACGGCCAGTACCGTGACGATCCAACAGTGTATGAATCGCATTATCGATTGCATCACCCAAGCCCTGTTGTTCCGCTTGAGTTTGTAATTCCTTGATGGTGTCAGCGGGCAAATAAGCACCCAGCGCTTTAACCAGAGCCGCAGGCATTTTGGCGGCTTCATCGCTATGGACTTTTAGTAACTCTTGCACTAACTCGTTGAGCGGCTGATAAGCTTTTTGTTCAGCGACAAATTTTTCCAAATCGTAATAGCGATCCGGGTCGAGCAAACGCAGACGAGCAAAATGGCTCTCAATACCCAGCTGTTCCGGTGTTGCGGTCAACAGCAACAGACCCTTGGATTTTTTCGCCAAACCTTCAATGCAGGTATAGGCCTTGCTCGGTTTCTTTTCGCTCCACTGCAAATGGTGTGCTTCATCCACCAACAATAAATCCCACTCGGCAGCTACGGCTTGCTCGTAGCGGTAATTATTTTTGGTGAGAAAATCGAGCGAACAAATAATTAATTGTGCTGTTTCAAATGGGTTATTGGTATCGTTTGACGGCTCGACAGTTTCTTTAAAATCATCTTCAAAGTCATCGACGTAATCAACCGACTCTTCAACACTATCCAACCCAACCAAGGCATTGCAGCGCGCTTCATCGAGCAAGGTAAAGGCGAGATTAAAACGGCGCAGCATTTCCACCAGCCACTGATGCTGCAAACTCGCGGGCACCACAATTAAGGCGCGCTGCACGCGGCCACTCATTAATTGTTGATGCAAAATCAAACCGGCTTCGATGGTTTTACCCAAACCTACTTCGTCGGCCAGCAATACACGCGGCGCATGGCGCTGGGAGACTTCGCTGGCGATATACAACTGGTGCGGCAGCAATTGCACACGCGGGCCCGCCAAACCGAACATGGGCGATTGACGGTGCAGGTTTTGATAATGCAGCGTTTGATAACGCAAGGTGAAGTGATTGTGTTTATCGATTTGACCGGCAAACAAGCGGTCGCGCGGGGTGCTGAATTGCACAAAGCTATCCAGCTCAAACTCGGGAATGCCCAACTCTTCGTTGTCTTTGGTCAGGCCGACATACATTAAACAGCCCGCTTGCTCAACAATACTGGTGATCTGAATTTTGGTTCCATCTTGATGGCGAACCTTATCGCCTATCTCATACTTCACCCGGCTTACCGGCGCATTATCCATCGCGTAGGTGCGACGCTCACCTGCGGCGGGGAAACTCAAGGTCAAGCGGCGGTTCGCCACATCCAACACAATTCCCAACCCTAAATCTGCTTCAGACTCACTAATCCAGCGCTGACCAATAACAAAACCACCTGCTAATTGCGACTTACTCACTCAAATACCTGCTTGCCCATTTATCGGAATTGTCTAAAAGGCGCGCATGATACTGTTTTAGAGCCCACAAAACCAAAAAATTTGGCTGTTAGCTTGCCAGCTTTTCTATAGAATCGAGTCCATTAATCACATAAATGGATGCCACCATGCATATCAATACCCTCGATGCACAAAGCACACTTCACCTTGAGCAGCTGGTAGCCAAGTCCAGTTTTCTGCGCCTTACCAACAGTAGAGAGCAGTATCCCTCAGCTCCCGGCACCGGTTTACCGCTTTTAATTGTAGAAACTGATTTGTGTAGCGCAGTCATCTCACTGCAGGGTGCGCATCTCTTGGAATTCAAAACCACCAGTGGTGATCCACTGCTGTGGCTCAGCCCAAATTGTGACTTCTCAGCCGGCACAGCCTTGCGCGGTGGCGTACCACTCTGCCTGCCTTGGTTTGGTGTTAATCAATCCGATGCAAGCAAACCCAAACACGGTTTTGCACGCAATAATTTCTGGGAGTTGGGCGAAGCTCGGCAGCTCACCGATGGTTCTGTTGCACTGGAATTTGTATTTGTCAGCGATGCAAATGACCTGTTCCCGTTCGATTTTTCGGCGGAATTGCGCATGGTATTAGGCAATAGCGCGAAGCTAGAGCTGACCATCAACAACACCGACACTGAAGATTTTGATTGCAGCTGGGCGATGCACAATTACCATCGCGTCAGCTCGTTAACCGATGTGCGTGTACTGGGTTTGGCCGAGCGGAAATATCTCGATAACTTTGAAGGTCACGCCGAAAAACATCAAGCAGGCGACTTGAATTTTCCCGGCCCGGTCGACCGCGTCTTCCCTGATATTCAAAATCCCGTCACGATCAAAGGCTCACCATCAATTGAGATCACCCATAGCAATTGCCCAAGTGTTGTCACCTGGAACCCTGGAGCTGAAGCCGCAAGAGGCATTGCCGATATCGGCGACGGTCAGGAGCAGTTTTATATTTGTGTAGAACGCGGTGCGGTACTTAGCGAGCAATGGCATTTGCCAGCAGGCACAAGCAAAAGTGCATGGATGGAATTCAAACAAATCTAAAATTGAAGTCACACTAAACTTCAAACAAATCTCAACCAGACACAAATAAAACACAAACAAAAATGCCGCTGCTTTTTGCAAAGCAGCGGCATTTTTACATCAGGCTATTGCCTATTACGCTGGCAGCAATTCAGCTACTGCATCGCGCTCTTCTTGCAATTCTTTCTCGGTCGCTTGCATACGTGCACGTGAGAATTCATTGATCTCTACACCTTGAACGATTTCCCAATCGCCATTCTTGCACACGCATGGGAAAGAGTAGATCAGGCCTTTTTCGATGCCGTATGAGCCATCGCTGTAAACGCCCATGCTGGTCCAATCGTTTGCTGGAGTGCCCAGTGCCCAATCGCGCATGTGGTTCAATGCAGCGTTAGCAGCAGAAGCTGCAGAAGAAGCACCGCGGGCAGCGATGATTGCAGCACCGCGTTGTTGTACGGTTGGGATGTAATCCGCTTCATACCAAGCTTGATCAACCAAGCTCAATGCTGGCTTGCCATCAACCAGAGTGTTGTGCAGATCGGGGTATTGGGTAGATGAGTGGTTACCCCAGATCAATGCTTTGGTGATGTTATTGATGCTAGTGCCGGTTTTGGTCGCCAACTGTGACAGCGCGCGGTTGTGATCCAAACGAGTCATTGCAGTGAATTGACGTGGGTTGATGTTTGGTGCGTTGCGCTGGGCGATCAGTGCGTTGGTGTTTGCTGGGTTGCCAACAACCAATACTTTGATATCGCGTGAAGCGTAGTCATCAATTGCTTTACCTTGTACAGAGAAAATCGCGGCGTTAGCAGCCAACAAGTCTTTGCGCTCCATACCTGGGCCACGTGGACGAGCACCAACCAACAATGCGTAATCAGTATCTTTGAACGCTACAGCAGGGTCATCGGTAGTCACAATGCCAGCCAACAATGGGAATGCACAATCGTCCAATTCCATCGCCACGCCTTGCAGGGCTTTCAACGCTGGAGTGATTTCCAACAACTGCAGGATAACTGGTTGATCTTTACCCAGCATGTCGCCAGCAGCAATGCGGAACAACAGGGAATAGCTGATTTGGCCAGCTGCGCCAGTGACGGTAACTCTTACGGGTGCTTTCACGATGAGACTCCATTTATTCGGGTGATATTGGAAGAAAACGAAAGTTCGGCATTGTGTGCCAGGGTTTACTGCTCAGACGGGCGAGCATTATAGGCATTTGGGCAGAAAATTCACCCCAAGAATGACACTAAATGAGAGAGGTTCGCAGAATTGACTGCTTATTTATGTTGGTGGGCCCCATCCGGATACTTATATTTGCGGCGCCATCTTGAAATTTGCCATGGAAAGCGCAGAATCGCGCAACTCCAAACCAACATCATCAACCACCTTCTTCCTCGTTCTGAGACCCTATGCCATCCGAATCCCCTTGCCTTACGTGCGGCGCCTGCTGCGCGAACTTCCGTGTGTCTTTCTATTGGGGCGAATGCCAAAGCGCAGGCGGAACTATTCCCGATGAACTGACACTGCAAGTCAGCCCCCATCACGCCTGTATGAAAGGGACGGATAAAACTCCCGTACGTTGCGTAGCCTTGGTTGGCACCCCTGGCGAGCACGTTAGCTGCAGCATTTATGAACAGCGCTCCAGCACTTGCCGGGAGTTTGAAATGTGGAATGCGGATGGTAGTGTCAATGAAGCTTGCACTCGCGCCAGAGCGGTATTTGGCTTACCCGCAGTAGATGCGCCAATCCCAATAAACATTATTCCTTTGGCACCTGAAATACTGCTGGTGTCTGAGACCACAACACTGCCGCCAAACATTAATCTACCTAACTAAGCGCCAGGGCCGCAGTCCAAACATCCGCTTGGCATTTGCGGTCCTTTGAGTAGGTTATGATTCAGATCGCGCAATGCAGTGCGCACCCCCTCTTCGAGCACTGGGTGATAAAACGGTAAATCCAATATTTGCGATACCGTCAGGCGAAGCTGTATAACCCACGCCAACTGATGGGCAATATGCTCTGCTGCGGGGCCAAACATTTCAGCGCCTAATAATAAGCCCGTGCCTTTTTCGCCATACACACGCAACAAGCCACGGTTGATATTCATCACCCGCGCCCGGCCTTGATTCTCGAAACTCACTTCACCAATGGCATAACAATCACTGCAATTTTTGCGGATGTCGGCCAGACTTAGCCCAACACTAGCGATTTGCGGATCAGTAAACACAACACTTAACGGTGTTCTGCGCAAACCCGCGCGCACCTCATCCGAATTGTGCAAAGAGCGCCCCGCATTACCACCGGCTATACGCCCTTCATCCGCAGCCTCATGCAACAGCGGAATATCGTTGGATACATCACCCGCTATATAAATTGATGAGGAACCACACTGCCCTGTGTAGCGGTCATGCAACGGAATGCCTTTATCGTCCAATTCCAGATTGGCTTTCTCCAGCGCCAATTCCCCCACATTAGGGCGTCGCCCTGTGGCTGCAAGCACGTAATCAAAATGTTCCTCAATCATTCCCTTTTGGCGATGACGATACTCAACCACCACCGAATCTTTGCTTGCGTAAACCCTATTCACATCCGCTTTCAAATCCAAATAGAACTCACGATTAAATTCAGCATCGGCATATTCACAAATTACAGGATCTTTAATAAAAGCAAGTTGACCACTTCTACCAAATACCGTCACCCGAACACCTAACCGGCTCAGTGCTTGCCCCAATTCAAGGCCGATCACCCCTGGGCCAAATACCGCTACTGATTTAGGCAAGGTTTCCAACTCAAAAATATCATCGCTAATCAACAATCGTTGGCCAGCCTCTTTGAGAGTATCGGGAACAAAAGATGAAGAGCCAGTTGCGATAATAATTCGCTCGGCTTGCACGCGAGAGCTAACACCCTCTGTTGTAGTTACTTCTAATTCGTTGCGCGAAATAAATTTTGCGCATCCGTGAAGTTTATGTTCGACGGGAAATTCGTTAACAGAGTCGATAACAAAACTAACGAAGCGATCGCGTTCATCGCGAACTCGTTTTAACACTGCAGCGCCATCAATCGCCGGTGGCTGATAATCCACACCAAACACGCCATTATGCTGAATGCGATGCGCATGCTCGGCAGCGGCGATCAGCAATTTACTGGGCATACAACCTACACGCGCGCACGTAGTCCCGTGGTGACCGCCTTCTATGAGAACGAGATTATCAGTGTATTTTCGCGCTTCACGGTAGGCACTTAAGCCCGCCGTGCCCGCCCCAATTATGGCTATTTCGACTTGACGTGTTTTCATCTAATCCTCGACAGGGAAAAAGCACTGACTATCTTAGTGACATTAACTCAAATCTATCGGTGCGAGATCGCACATACAATCACACCATTTGATACCGCTCCACCAAAGCTTGGTATAACTCATCTTTAAATTCTGGCTTGGTGGTATCCAGGCTCTGTACGGCTTCAACCAAGTGTTCGTTATCTTCACGACCATCGTGCCAGTGTTTGCGGTAGCTGCCGTCTTTGTAGCCGTGATCTTGGCGGAAAAAATTCAATACATTTTTGCCTACATAACCGCGGTAGAGCTGTTCAAAACTCATATCCACACCGGCCATCAAGCGGGCAAATAAACCTATATGAAATTGACGATCACCTAAGGTCGCGGCGACAAATTTTTCCAAATCGAGACGGAAATCTTTTTCGTCGGTGGCGATAACCAACTCTTTCTCAATTTTCGCAATAATGTCATTCAACGCGGCACCTGATTGCAGTTGAATGCTCAAACCAAAATGCCAAATATCGATTAATTCAAGTGCGACTTGTTCGGTATCCGGTGCTTGTTTTTTCCACCACTTCCAACCGTAATGATCCATCAACTCTGCACACTCAACCCAGATGGCGCGATACCATTCGTAGCCCTGCTGTTGCCAATTGGCATTGACTTTAGTGTTCATCGCATCTTGCAGTTCGAGCATAATTTTTATTTGTTGGTCATTCATGTTATGGCCTTACTTGTTGGGGCGCTGCTTGCTGCGCCCTGTTTTGTTTAATTTTATGGGCGCGGCAAGCGGCGCCCCTACGTTGGATTTGTTTTGGGCGCAGCAAGCAGCGCCCCTAGGTTTAGGTTGGTAGATGTTGTTTGGCTTTGCGAAACAAACGATAAAAATTTTCAGTGGTTTTTTCAGCAAGTTCTTCGAGCGGAATGCCGCGCACATCGGCCACAAATTGCGCGACTTCACGCACGTATTTCGGTTCGTTCGGTTTGCCGCGATACGGAATCGGCGCGAGATATGGCGAATCAGTTTCTACCAATAAACGATCCAACGGCATGTTGCGCACCACATCGCGAATCTGCTCGGCGGTTTTAAAGGTGACTATGCCGGAAATAGAAATATAGTAATTCAAATCCAGCGCGGCTTTGGCCATATCCCAGTCTTCAGTAAAACAATGCAATACGCCGCTACTTTCAAGGCTGCCGTGTTCTTTGATCAACGCCAGCGTATCGGTTTTGGCTTCGCGGGTATGCACTACTACCGGCAAACCAATTTGTTTACCCACACGTAAATGCAGCGCAAAGCTGTCGTGTTGGATGGCCTTGCTTTCGGTTTCGTAATGGTAGTCCAAACCGGTTTCGCCCAGAGCGACGACTTTGGGTTGCGATGCCCAATTGATTAATTGTTCAGCGGTTGCTGCGCCCTCTTTTACATCACACGGATGTACACCAACCGAGGCCACTACACTCGGATGGGTTTGGGCAATATCAATAACGGTTTGAATATTCTCCAAACTAATGCCGATACACAGCATTTGCTGAATGCCGCGCTCATGAGCGGCAGCGATGGCAGCGCTTAAATCGCCGCCGTAGGGGTCAAGTTTGAGCCGATCAAGATGGCAGTGGGAATCAATTAACATGGGCATTTCCAATAACAAGAGACGCAAATAAACAAAAATACAAGCAGCAAAAACAACAAAGCCAGGCATTACCTGGCTTCGCAGAAACTCAGTGGTGAGCGATTTTACCTGCAGGAACCGCTACATGGTATGGGTAGGCTTGTCGGAGTTGAGCATGCCCGCCAAATAGGTTTCAATTTTATTGATGGCGGTATTATCCTGATCGCTAAACTGTACACCTATCCCTGCCGCGCGGTTACCCTGCGCACCCTTGGGGGTAACCCAGACGACTTTACCGGCAACTGGAATTTTTTCTGCTTCATCCATCAAACTCAACAGCATAAATACTTCATCACCCAGCTTGTAGCTTTTGCTGGTGGGAATAAACATGCCACCATTTTTCACAAAGGGCATATAGGCTGCGTAGAGTACAGCTTTGTCTTTAATCGTAAGAGAAAGTATGCCGTTGCGGGCACCGCCACCAATGGGTTGCATAACAGATCCTGCTTGTTGATTTTATGTGGCCTGTATCATCAACTCATGCCGAAGATATAACGCCAAGGACAGAACACTAATAGATTAGCTCACTAGTGTCCAGACGCCACAGCGCGATTCGTGCTAGCGCGCAACAAAGCGCCCCAATCGAGCAATAATTCCTCTAATAACAATTGCTTATTGGGGTTTGCTCCACTCAATAGTTGTTTTTTAGAGAGCAAGATTTTTTCAATGTAGCGATGCAACAGCGGCAAATTAAGATGACTTAGACGATCGCGCCATTCCACTGGGGTATGCTCCATTTGCAAATCATCCGCCCCGACACGCCAGCGGGCAATGCTATGCAACAAGCCGAGAAACCACTCCATAAACCCATGCACATCGCCGTTGTGCCATTGCGCTGCCAGTTCTATCGCCGATATCTGCCCAAGGCTTAAACGCACAAACTGCTGCAATACATGTTCGCGCTGCTCTAGCGCATCCCCCTGTAACAAGGCTAGTGCACTCAGCGGCGCACCACGCGCCGCAACGAGTAAGGTTTCCGCCTTTGCATTACTGCCGATCAACAGTGGCGACAACCAGTGCAACACCTGTTCCGTGCGCGGCATAGGAAATTTGCGCAGTTGGCAGCGGCTGCGAATGGTGGGCAATACCGAGCTGGGGCTGTGAGTAACCAATACCAATAAGGTGTTGGCCGCTGGCTCTTCCAAGGATTTAAGCAGCGCATTGGCGGAGTTACCGTTCATCGCCTCGGCTGGTTCAATAATCACCACCTTATAGCCGCCCTGCTGCGCGGTTTTACTGAGCGATTCGGTCAGCTCACGCACCTGATCTACTTTGATTGCCTTGCCCTCTTCTTCAGGCACCAGCCACACCAGATCGGGATGGGTTTGGGATTTGTTCAATTCGCAGCCACGGCATTTCCCGCACGGTGTGCCTTCAATCGGCGATTGGCACAACAGAAACTGCGCCAAGGCATCGGCCAAATGGCGCTTACCTATCCCCTTGGGGCCCGCGATCATCATCGCGTGGGGCAATTTTTGGGCGGTGATAAGCTGGGTCAACTGCTGCCATTCGCTGAGCTGCCAAGGGTAAGGATGAAGGGGAAAGTCGCTCATGAAACCACTCAAATACGGGGTGCGGAATAAAAGATTGGGCAAGCTTAGCAAATTTGCGATAATCCGCGCCCGCTTAATTCAGCTTCAGGCTTACCGATGACCGATTCCCAGCTCGACATTTTGTACCTCGACGAGGATTTGCTCATCGCCAACAAACCGGCGGGGCTGCTCTGTGTACCCGGCAAGGGCCCGGATAAACAGGATTGCCTGTCAAACCGCGTGCTGAAATTTAACCCCAATGCCCGCGTAGTACATCGCCTTGACCAAGGCACCTCAGGCATTGTGATGTTTCCGCTGAATTACCTGACACTGAAAAACCTCACCCACAAATTCGAGGCGCGCGAAATTCATAAGCGCTATGTCGCGGTAGTCGATGGCTTAATCGCCAAAGATGAAGGTGAAGTCAAACTGCCACTGATTTGCGACTGGC
This sequence comes from Cellvibrio sp. ATLC23, assembly GCF_057196725.1. NCBI lineage: Bacteria > Pseudomonadati > Pseudomonadota > Gammaproteobacteria > Cellvibrionales > Cellvibrionaceae > Cellvibrio > Cellvibrio sp. ATLC23. The sequence goes on from NZ_JBXUOS010000004.1 coordinate 365,182, forward strand.
CCAATCGCCCACTGCAAAAAGTGTGTTTTGAAAGTGGCAAAGCCGCACATACGCGTTATCGCGTACTGGAACGACATCTAGATACAAAGACAACCCGAGTATTGCTGGAGCCGGTCAGTGGCCGCACCCATCAGCTGCGTGTGCATATGCTCAGCCTCGGCCACCCAATGCTGGGCGATGGTTTATATGCGCCTGAAGATGTACTCGCCAAAGCCCCGCGTTTACTGCTGCACGCGCAAGAGCTTTGGCTGAACCACCCTATCACCGGCGTTGAAGTACGAGTACAGGCCGCACCGGATTTTTAAACGTTTAATCCAATAAGCGCGTCAACACCTGATCTATCGCCACTTGCACCTCTGCCAGCGTTTTACCCGCATCAACCAACGCATAACGGCTGGGAGCTGCCTCGGCGCGTTGGCGATAAGCCGCGCGCACTCGTTCAAAGAACACCACCGCCTCACTTTCAAAACGATCCAGCTCACCGCGCTGACGGGCGCGATTCAATCCAAGTTCGACATCGATATCAAGGATTAAGGTCAGATCCGGCCGTACATCGCCCTGCACTAATTGTTCGAGCTGCTCTATAGTCGCCTTACTCAAACCGCGCCCACCGCCCTGATAGGCAAAGGTGGCATCGGTAAAACGATCACTCAATACCCAGGCGCCGCGCGCCAACGCCGGATTAATCACTCGCGCCAAATGTTGCGCACGCGCAGCAAACACCAGCAGCAGCTCCGCCGTTTCATCGACCGATTCATCGCGTTTACTGAGCAACAGGCTGCGAATTTCCTCTGCCAATGGCGTGCCGCCCGGCTCGCGGGTAACCACTACCTCGATGCCGCGCGCGCGCAGCCAATCGGCCACAAAAGCCAAATTTGTGCTCTTTCCGACACCTTCGGTGCCCTCAATTGTCAGAAATTTACCGCGCCGCATAATTCTCTCTACTTATCAAAATTAACAATTTACGCATTCCTTCCCCTTGGGGGAGCGCGTATCATACCGGCTTTTTCCCGCACCACCCTCTAAATCTCAAGGGAGATTCACCATGATCACATTACAAACCAACTACGGCGATATAGTTATTGAACTGGATTTTGATAAGGCGCCCAAGACCGCTGCCAACTTCAAACAATATGTTGAAGAGGGTTTTTATAACGGCACTATTTTTCACCGCGTCATCGATGGCTTCATGATTCAAGGCGGTGGTTTCACCGAAGATTTCGAGCAAAAAGAAACCCGCGAAATGATCCAAAATGAAGCAGACAATGGTTTGCAAAACCTGACTGGCACCTTGGCCATGGCGCGCACCAATGACCCACACAGCGCCACCGCACAGTTTTTTATCAACGTAAAAGACAACAGTTTCCTCAACCACACAGGTAAAAATGCATCTGGCTGGGGCTACTGTGTATTCGGTAAAGTTGTTGAGGGTATGGACGTAGTAAACAAAATCAAAGGTGTAAAAACCGGCAGCAAAGGTTTCCATCAAGATGTACCTAAAGAAGCTGTGATCATTCAAAACGCAATCATCGCGGAATAATATGCACTCGCTCTTTATTTCGGATCTACATCTCCACGAATCACGCCCGCAGATCACGCGGGCGTTTTTTCAGTTTTTGCACACCCAGGCAATCCACGCCGAAGCACTTTATATTCTCGGCGATTTTTTTGATGCCTGGATTGGCGATGATGACGATGCAGAACTGGTGCAAGATGTTGCAAGCGGATTGCATAAACTCAACGAGCTGGGCGTTGCGATTTATTTTATGCATGGCAATCGCGATTTTTTATTGGGCGACGCCTACGCCAAAAAAGCAGGCATGACATTAATTGCCGATGGCAGCCTGATCGATTTATACGGCACACCTACCCTGCTAATGCACGGCGACAGCTTGTGTACCGACGATACCGAATACCAACAATTCCGCGCCATGGTGCGCAGCCCACAATGGCAGCAACAAATTCTTGCGCAACCACTTCCTGCACGCCGCGCACTCGCTGCACAACTACGCGAAAAAAGCCAAAGCATGAACAGCTTAAAAGCGGAAGATATTCTCGATGTATCGCCAGCTGAAGTGATCGCACAAATGGCAGCTGCAAAAGTCACACGACTTATTCACGGCCACACCCATCGCCCCGCTCGCCATCAAATAGTTGTCGCAGGCAAACCCGCTGAGCGTATCGTGCTAGGTGACTGGCATGATTCAGGCTGGTGTATTAAAGCGGATCAAAACAACATTGCATTAATCGATTGGAAAATTTAACCCCGCAGATTGCGCTGCGGGGTTAAGCGAAAAACCTATAGACTCAGTAGTTAAGCGCGGTTGCGACTCGTCATCATATAGAGCCCACCAATCATCACAAAAATTGGCCACCAGGTGCCAAATGACATATCGAGCAAAAACATGAGCGCGATAAAAATGATTGCGCCAGCAGACACCAATGAATTGGCAACTGCAGCCCCCAAACCCTCTTTGCGATAAAAACTAAACGCCTGCTGCAAAGGACCGATTGCCGCCAACAAAATAAAAAATGCCCACCAGTTGTGAAAATCCAAAAAAAATAATTCAAAACCCAGATTGCGCGCCAGCAATAAACCACCGATAACCACAATCGCCAAACCTAACGGCCAGTTACTCATAGCAGGCTTGGTATCCTTAGCCGGTGCAGGGGCTGGACTCTGTGGCAAATTATTATCATCAGGGGTGGCCATAACAAACTCCATATTGATTAGTGTGCTGTTTAGACATCATAAACCAGAATTTGGATTCACACACCCCGCCAGCGATCTGTGCAATCGAGCACATCAAAAACAAAAAGCCCCACAATGAAGTGAGGCTTTTGCTCTATTCAGACATTACCGGAAGGAATCCTTAATTCTTCAGCACATCCTCCGCCGCATTCACCAAAAAGATATAGCTCGCCGCCACATTTACCACATATTCATTTTGGCCCCAGAAGAACGGCCAATCTTCGTGATTCTCGGGATAGTCAGGCTTCAACACTAAAATACCGGGCACAATACCGCCAGAAATAAACGAGAAGTCAGCGCGATTCATGCCATAAGCCACTTCTTTAGAGCGAGTCCCTACATTGGATACCAACGACAAATTGTGTGCAGGGTGAGTGCCATATAGGAAGTTCAAACCTTGCAACACAGATTCGCGATCAACCAATTCCGGAAATGCCTTGTGAATATAGTAGTTGTTGGTTGCGTGGCGAATCACCCAACCACTGCCGGCCCACCCACCTTCAGTAATGGGAACGCCAAAAGGATTTTTTGCTTGAGTCGCGGCAAGTTCAATTCGATAAATTTGCGCCTTATTTTTTAGCTGCTGTTTAAAATCAGCATCCATATAAGGAATTGTACGAATAAACCAGGATGCGTTGATTCCAAAATCCACTTCAGCCGCCAGCTTTTTAACCGCTTGCGCATATTGTTTTTCACCAGTGGTGATCAACAACTCAGTCGCCGCTTTGAGCTGCTCGTGCTCTAGTTTTCCACCGGTGGTATTACCATGTTTAAAGGAGTCCGGCTGAGCTTTTGCGGCCTCATCGGCCCAGACTTTTTTCGCGGTTGCCAAACATTCTTTGGCCAGCTCATCGTTAAACCCGGTTAACGCCCTGCTCGCCGCCGCTAAGGCAGCTGCAGAACCGTAACTCAATGACGAAGATTTACTGGTAAACGCCCAGCGATCATCAAATTTACCACTTTTAAAACCGTCAGTCTCAAGCTCGCCCATTTTGGGATCATAAATTAAATTATCGGTTTTAGTGATGCCGTCACCTAAGTGGTGATACTGATCAATGTGCGCTTCAACAATACCAGGAATGGCATGACCTATAGCGCGGTGCTGCGCGATTAATGCAAGCGTGCCGTGTTCAATTTGTTGCAACAAATCTGGTTTGCCGTCAGCAGTGTGCAAGTCAACAAATTTTCTCGCGTAATCCACACTGGTAGTGTCGCGTTTCAATTTGAAGGTTTCCCACGCGGTGACAAGTGTATTCACCACATCGTATTGCGTTTGAGTGCGAATATCGTAATCGCCCGCGTCATACCAACCGCCAATATTTAATCCTGGGATATGTTCACCGGGTTTGAATTTGGTATCGGTAGTCGGCCCCTGCGCATATAAATCAAAATGTTCGATATTTACCGGCGCTTGCAGGGCATCATCCAAATGTGAGGCACCATGCCATATACGATAGGATTCATTGATCGTCATATGATCCATTTGCACCGGCATATACATATCCAGTGTGGGGTGCCATGCAGCTTGGTAAACAGCTTTATCAATACGGAAAGTATGGGTTTCCTGACCGCCGTAAGTTATTGCATATAAACCTGGCGCTTGAATTTTACTAAAATCAAATTGGCGATATTCATAACGCAAATACTTACCCCAACTTTTTGGCTTTTCACTCAATACAGTTTTACGAGTTCCATCGGCATTAATTTTCACCAAACTTGCTGTATGGATTTTTTTATCGCGCGCATCCAGCTCAATTACGGCGACTTTTTTCTGCGCCGGATGGTAGCCCACTTGCGAGTGAGCAATCATAGGTTTGCGAATCCAATTTTTTACTGTCGCCGCATCAATTTGCCACTCGATAACCGCACCGGTTTTATTCGCCGGAATTTTGCTGCGCACAACAAACCAGCCGTTCTGTGCTTTGCCCCGACCATCGTAAAGCTCTAGTGGTGTGCTGGAGGATTGAATGCTAATTCGATGCTCAACATCCTCTGGTGCAAGCACCAGTTGCTGCCCTTGAGCGAGCGCAACAGGATTGGCTTTGCCATTGATTTCTTTTAAACCGGTTGGATAAACCGGAAAACCACCCGCCTGATCATCCATCAAAAACGATTTATGAAAATAAGCGGCGGGCAAGAACTCCAAGTTAAAACCGGCTTTGCCTTCAAGGGATTTTGGCAGCGGTTTTGGCAAATTAACCGTTAAACGCACACCTGCTGCGTTTTTAGTGACCTTAATCGAAAAATCAAATTGCTCATCGGGATAATGCAGAAAAGCTTCTATGGATTGCTCCGCGCGATTTATTTTTCGCTCCTTAAACATGGGCGTCATATCCCACTGCTCTGGCGTCGCATTCAAACGCACATCACCATTAGTAACCGTGCGCTCACCGTGATGAATTAATTCCACCCCGCTGGTTTTGGAGTCACTAAAAAGCCCGTCATACCAATTGCTAAACACCAGCACATTCAGACCGGGTTTTTCAAAGTAGTCTTTATCATTAAGAGTGAGATCGTCTTTAGCCTGAACAGGCAGAGTGAGAGAAACCAATAAAACAGCGAGCAAGCCGCGCCATTGACCAAGTTGATATGCCATGTGTATCTCCAGATTATTATTAACACAGACTTATAGTCTATTTGCACATAACATGCTGGTATACAAGATTTACACTTAATAACCCCCCTATTTTAAATACCCCTGCTACCGCGACTATTTACAGACGGATAGGCATCCAGTCACCGATTTGTAACAAATATTGACGATTCTATGGCGTTTTAAACACCCTGATATCTCCTCCCCTTTGCCTTAGGAATCGCTATGCAAACTATTTCTTTCATTACAGAAACAAGTGCCCAACAGCGCTACAAAAAACACAGTTACCGACATATTCACACAGCATTATTTCTCGTGCTGACTGGCTTGTCAGCGATTACGCTCGCCACTCCGTTTGAGATTTCCACAGGCGTTAATGCCACTGGCGTGCGCACCGTGACAGCAAGCGAAACAGGCAAAATAAATCAAGGCGCGAGCCTGACCCATACCGACAAAACCATTACTTGGTCTGGTGCAACTACAGGTACAGTCACTATTGATAACCGCGGCACTGTGCAGGCAACTGGCTCCGGTCGTGCGATAGATACCAGCAGTAGCGGCGGTGCTGGCCGCAACCTTGTCTTGCGCAATGCCGAAGGTGCGCAAATTATTGGCGGCAATGATGCGGTACGCATTAACTTTTCATCCGGTACTGTCGGCACCGTCAGCGTTGATAACGCCGGCAGAATTTATTCCACCAGCGGCCAAGCATTGGATTTCAATGCGATCGAAAATGCCAGCTCTGTGCTTATCACTAACCAAACGACCGGCGTTATTAGCACCTTCGATGCGGACGGTATTCGCCCCGGCAATAACGGCGTGGTGGTCAATCATGGCCGCATTATTGGTGGCGGTGCTGGCTTAGTTGCTGGTGCGACTAACCTGTCCAGCGAAGCCATCGATTTTCAGGATTTTGGCGGTACGGTTCACAATGAAGCGACCGGTTTTATTGAGGGTGCGCGCCACGGCATTACTGGCGACGGCGTCGTTAATGTAACCAATGCCGCCGGAGGCGTTATTCGCGGCCACAATGGTTCCGGTCTCAACTTGGATGGCACCGGCAGCCTGATTAATTACGGCACAGTGTCCGGTAACTTTGATGCGACACTCATCAATGGCGACGGCGATGGTGTGGATATTGATCAAGTTGGCAGCATCGACAACTACGGCCGCATCGAAGCTAATGGCGCTGGCGGCGTAAAAGACAGCCCCACCGATTTCAACCGCGCCGATGGCATCGCTATGGGCGGCGGCGTGATCAACAACTACGCAGGTGCAACGATTTACAGTAGCGATCGCGGTATTTTGATCGATGACAGTGAAGGCGATGCAGCGTTTGGCGCAACCACACTTACCAACCATGGCACTATCGATGCGCAAACTAGCGGTGTAACTCTGCAAGGTAATTGGGATGATCACATCATCAACAGCGGTGCCATTATCAGCCGCTGCAATGGTGTTGCTATAGATATGGGTGGCGGTAATGACACCCTTGAATTGCACAGCAGCTCAACTATTCAAGGTTCTATCGACGGTGGCACTGGTCAAAACCTCTTGAAACTGACAGGCACAGGAACGGCCAATCTCAGCTCAGTACAAGGCTTTCAATCACTACAAATTGAAGGTGGCGACTGGACGCTCGGTAGCGCGCAATCGCTCAGCAACCTTATCGGATTTGGCGGCTTACACACCGACCAGCTCACACTTGAATCTGGCTCACAATTAACTGTGGGGCTGAATGATGGCGAAACAGCGCAACTGGATATTTTTGCCGCGACTAATTTTGCCGGCACCGCCAATCTGGATTTTTTTGCCGGCGGCAACCAAGACACGCTTAATATCCACAACACCTTCAGCTTTTTGGATTCCAGCCTGCTGCAGTTAAATTTCTTCGGCACTGACTTTACCAGCGGCCAAGTATTCAACGTGTTAACAGCTGTCGGCTTTAATGGTGTGGATTATTCTAAATTTATGGTGAATGGATTAAACAGTGATTGGTCGTGGGAGTTTAATCAACTATCGTTGGCCGGAATGGAAACACTGAATATCACCCTCAATCGCACTAGCGCTTCAGTTGCCGAGCCTGGCACCTTAGGTCTGGCATTTTTGAGTGTATTTATGCTTGCCGGAATTCGTCGGAGCAAACGCAAAGCAAAATAATAAAAGTCGCAGCAGTGAGGCTTGGTTAGATCACTGCTGCAAAACCTGACAATAAATTAAATTTTATCGCACCAAGCTTTGGTTCAGACACCGACACTCACAAAATATTTTTACCTTCTTCCGGCGCCCTCGCCTGTGTCGCTTGATCCCGGATATTATCTGTATCACTGCTAAGATCATCGCTGGCAATGCCATGTATTGAATCCTGCTCGATCACCTTAACGGATTGTTTTTCTTTGAGCGCATCACTCGAACTCGATGATTTGCCCAAAGAATTGTTATCCGCTACTACATGCTCCGGCGAATTTTCTATTTGAGCCTGCGCCTCTGCAACAAGCGGCACTCCCTGCGGGAAAATAATTTCACGTGCATCATCAGGCATGGTTATGCCATTTTTTTCATATTCACGCATAATTAATCGCATCAATATTGATGAAACCTTAAGCACAGAATGTGTTTCACTGTTCACCCAAAAATAGACTTTCAAGACAATTGTGGACGGACCTAAAGAGTCCACCAACACCTGAGGCTCTGGGTCATTCAATACAGCATGATGATCCTGCATTAGTTTTACACCCAAATCCTGAGCCAGTTTGATACTGGCATCGTAACCAATACCGATAATAAATTTTCCGCGCAAGCGAGGATTGGCCGATAAATTTTGGATAATATTTTTATAAACAATTGCGTTAGGAATTTGAATGTGATTCCCATCGTAATCTACCAGTGTAGTGCCACGCGCAGTCACCTTCTGCACCACACCTAAATGACCCTGCACTTCTATTACATCACCCAACCGAAACGGGCGCTGCACACTGATCAATAAACTAGCAATAAAATTTTCTGCTATATCGCGAAAGGCAAACCCAAGTATTAACCCTATAACACCAGTACCACTGATAATCGCCAAGGCAAATTGGGTCAATCCTGCAATGCGCAGGAAGAAATAAACACCGATTAACATGAGAAAAAGTGAGATTGCGCGGCGCAAAACTAGATGAATTAAATGGCTGCTATTTTTTCGGTTTAAGGGCGTCATTAACCAAGAGGACAAGGGTGAAGAAATCAATGAGAAAAACAACAGAACCAGAAAACCGATAATAACCCTCGGTACCAAATCCAGCACAGACAGCCAAATGTGGTAAACCTCAGCTTTAAGGTATGCGGCGGTAAAATTACTGCTTCGCTGTGCCTGAATATTATTGATCAGTGCAACAACTCCCTCGACATTTTTTGTAATATCCGAGGCCCACTCAATATATTTTTTTTCAGTAGCAGTACCCGTCAGCTCCACGACACCGTCGTTCACCTGAACAATAAGGTCGGGATACTTATTGGATGCCACCAAGATCTTCTCCAGGCGCTGCTGAATTTTACTATCGGCCTGCTGCTCATCAAGCGAGATAACCCGCTCTACTATTTCAATTTCAGGCGATTCTCGCTCAACCACATTTTCTTCAGCAGGCACAGTTGATTTATTTTCGCCTTCTGTCGCTATAGCAACATCTACATTTGCCATCGCATAAAAAGAGCAAGAAATAGAGAAGATCGCAAAAATGGCCAGAGTCAAAATATGTTTACAGGCAAATTGCAGCGGAATTCTCATAAAACTTTCCTCAAGTAAGCAGGCTGGCTTTCTACTATTTAATCCACATCCAAATAGCAGCGCCTATCATAAAGATATTTTCCGTCAGTGATATAAACCCTAGAGGCACATTGCTATTTCCACCTACGCAAGCGCATTTGAGTTCGCGCTTATCCATATAAACAGCCTTGATTACAGAAATCGCTCCCACACCGCCAATAAATAACGCAACCGGTGACACCAACCATGCAGACAGCCCCGCAAGCATGCCAAGCCCTGCGAACACTTCGGCAAAGGGATAGACATACGCATAGCGAACTACTTTTCTGGCGAGCAAATCATAAGTGAGGAATTGGTTCGAAAACGAGGTTAAATCTTGCAGCTTTTGAATTGCCAAAATACACATGCTAACAGCGACAAACGTTTCAGCCGCAGATACAACACTGAAAGCCGCGCCAAATTGCCAAACAATCGCAATAGACATCAATAATGCCGTCAAGAAAATAGCGATCACAGGTGTATAAGTGACATCATCTGAAGCCGACGCTTCCATGCCAAAATAGGCCCGCAAATCGTCATATCCCCCAATACGCTGTTCGTCAATAAAAGTTTGCGGCGTAGTTTTCACCTGATGCTTTTCTTTGAACTCCTCGGTTTCTTGACGTGAGGTTAGCTTGAGATCCTCAACCTGAAAATCTTTTCGCTCAAGCAGATCCTTAGATTTCAAACCAAAAGGGCAAATATGCTGATCAGTGACCATTCGATAGAGTTGCGCGCGCCTCTTCATAACGTACCTCCACGTAATCTAATGGCTAAATTATCGATCATCATCTACAGCATCGTTATTGTCGGTTACTGAGCACACATAACCTAGCTTGATATTAAAAGGTGCTCCAAATAAATGTTGTTCGTGGGGAGTTAAATCAGCTGTTATCGGCGAGAAGGATATATTGCCCCCCCCACCAGCGCTCCAGTCCTCGGCTCTGCCACTTTAAGATTGATAATTACCCTTCTAGCGCATCAACCCCAACAAATGTGTCGATTTTTTTACGTACCAAAGCAATATTGTGCGACACCTATCACAAATATTAAACTCAACCCTTCGGGCCATATGGAGATTCTGGATTATCGACTTTTTGGCATCAATTTTGCTTATTGAATAATGATTTTGGTGCCACACCAGTTGCAAACAAACATTTTGAGAAATATGCAGTTATTAATACAGGAAGTGCTCATGAACAAAGTCGTTTCTTCATTTATATTGCTCTTCAGCTTCATCTGGAGCGCATCGGCTTCAGCTTATATCATTCAGGGGTCAAGCTTTGATGGTACAGATGTCGGAAATCTTGACACTTTGCTGGCACAAACCACTGGCTTATCGAACAGCAATCCGGTCACCGAAACCAATTGGGTCAATAGCATATTAGATCCAGACACCACCTATGCATCCAAGACAAACTCGGTCACCTACTATGCAACCGAGTCTGCGACTGTATTCGCATTTCAGCTTCAGAGTGAGCCGGGGTATTTTTTGATAAAGAACTCCAAATGGTGGGCTTTGCTGCTAAACAACGCTAATAGCAATTGGGGAGTTGTGGACTTTGCGTTGCTAGATAAAGGATTCAAGTTGCCAGACCTAAAGAGCATGACAATCAGCCATGTAACCGAATTTGGTAAGTACGCGCCCCCCGTGAAAGTACCAGAATCATCGTCATTGGTATTATTTGGCTTGGGCTTGCTCGGTTTGTGCATCATACGCAAGCGCAACAAGAGCTAATGTCCGCACCCTTAATTTAAAACGACAAAGGCCAGCAAATTGCTGGCCTTTGTCGTTATTGGTTAGGGGCAATTCATTGAGCTGAGCAACCGAACCATTTAATGCTTGCAGCAAGGGCCACCACCTATTGACTAAGGATCAATCAAGCCAGACCCCCCTCATCTGCCGGCACATACAATCCCGGCAACCTTACCATGCCAACAAACACTTCTACTTAACCGGTTTACCCTGCTATGCTATACACGTCATACACATATAGCACCGAGGTTTATCATGCTTGCTATCCGATTACCCGAAGATGTTGAGAACCGTTTGGCTTCACTCGCCGCCAAGACCGGACGCACAAAGACCTTCTATGTTAAGGAAGCCATCCTTGAACATCTGGACGATATTGAAGACAAGTATCTGGCCATTAACCGCTTAGAGAACCCCGGCAAGCGCTGGACTTTGAATGATTTGGAGCAAGACAGTGACCTGGATAGTTGAGTTTGATGATGCTGCCCGCAAGGAGCTTCGCAAGCTCAACCGTCAGGCCCAGCAAGAGATTTTGCGTTACCTTCGCGAACGCATTGCCACCGATGAAGACCCCCGCCGTTTTGGTAAAGCCCTATCCCGTGAATTCGCGGGATTGTGGCGTTACCGCATTCAGAACTACCGCATTATTTGCAACATTGAAGACCAGAAGCTAACTGTGCTTGTACTTCGTGTCGGCCACCGCAAAGACGTATACGAAGATTGATTTTTGCAGCTGCCGACAACTGAATTAAATCGATATCGGTATTGTCGGCGAAACCGTCTCAAAAACAACTCCGCTAACATGATAGATAATAACCGCTTAATTTTGAGTAAGTGAAAAAGCGTTCACAATATTAAGGATGTTTGAATTTGGAAGGCAGCACAACTTTATTTAAGGTACTGAAAGCGTTTTGATCTCTACTTTGCCACTCAAGATTCATCTGCTCTAAAATTTCCAAGTCTCGTTTACGAGCCAAGGCATGAAGTGGATAGCTAGCCATAAACTCCGGATTATTCTCATACTCTGCCAATTCATCTCTAATCCATTTTATGGGCTCATCAAGACGTGACAAAGCCGCTGGATTTAATTGAAAAAAGTACTTTCCGCCCATAGTTTCCAAATCACGTTTAGCCAAAAATAAAATAGAGCTTCGGGAATCATTACCTTTTTTACAGATTGAAGAATCGAGATCCATTATAAATTGGTCGTAGTAAAGATCTAAGTCACAAATAAGAGTAAAAGCCCGTCCTTTAGATCGAATCACGCTGAGGCGATCTCGTGTTTGTTTAGGATACCTTCTTTCAAAATTATCCATGACAAACTCCAAGAAATCATCTGAGACATTTACATCAGAAAAAATTCCACCAGACTTCGCCCGAGCAAACAACAAAGGAACATTGTGTTTATTTAACTCTCTGATTGGGCAATTATTGCGAAACAGACTGAATGCGCTTTTTATTTGAGACTCAATTGCATATGCATACATGAGAGCAGCCATTTGCATTTGATTATTTTGCCATAGAGTACGTGCAGCAACATAGTATTCATACTTTTGCTTAGTCCAAAGCTCCAATGTTTGGTCCGCAACCCCACTCATAACGCACCCCCTTTATTGAATCACAAGCGCGTTAAACAACAACTCCCGAATGAAACCGAAACTCCTCATCGCCACCTTCAATCAACGTTTTTTCCAACACTAAAAACTCCTGCACACGCGCAGAAATATCAGCACCTTCGGCCGCGCGCTGGGCGAGGGTTAAATAATCTTCGTAGTGACGAGCTTCTGATCTGAGGAGTGAGAGATAGAATTTTTGTAGCTCTTCATCGAGATGCGGTGCGAGTTTGGCGAAGCGTTCGCAGGAACGAGCTTCGATAATGGCGCCGACGATTAAGGTATCAACATAACGCCCCGGCTCTGAAGTGCGTACAGGCTTGCGCAGTTCGCCCGCATAGCGACCAGGGGTGATTTGATCGTACGCTACCCCCCTCGCCTCCATGATCGCCATGACTTGTTCGTAGTGGCGCAACTCTTCACGTGCAAGGCGCGACATTTTGTTCATCATGTCGAAATCGCCGACATAGCGAAACATTAAATTAATGGCGGTAGATGCGGCTTTTTTTTCGCAATTAGCGTGGTCTAGCAATAATAACGCTTGATTATCCAGCGCATTTTTTACCCAAGCATCGGGGGTTTCGCAGTGCAGGAATTGCTGAATTTTGGTGAGAGCATTCATAGAGTAAAAACTACTTGTGTTGTGCGAGAGTTTCAGCGGTGACAAAACAGGGTGATATATAACGCTCGTAATGCGCGCAGGAGAGCGCGTAAAAATCTTTGTCGATATTGTCACGAATGACGGTTAAAGGTGTGCCCACCCATTGCCTTTGCAGCGCAAGTCCGTACTGGGATAAATCCTGAATTTGGCTTGCACCTGCGCGCAGCAAATCAAAAACCCAGCAGTAAGGATTTTGCTCAGGCTTGAATTGAATCTGCTGGTGTTTAATTTGCGTGAGCAATAACTTTTCGTCATTGACTTGAATCATGTTCTGCACAATCTGCGCGAGAAAATTTTCCAGCCGCTGCGCAATCAATAAGCGCTGTTCATGAGTATAACTATTCCAGTCAATCACTTCATGACCAAAACGTTTGCAGCCACGGCAGACGCTATCGCCAATGCCGGTAGAGCAGATTCCCACGCAGGGTGTTTTTACAGGTTTTAATACAAGCATAAAATCGATTTTTTGAAGCGCGCCATTACTAACATTAATTGCAATGGCACGCATATTATAAGTAAAAAGTTATTTCCTGATTAATACGATGAACCAGTAATATCCAGTTCAATTTTCCACAGTGAACCGGCACCAGTTAGAAACAGGGTTTTCCCCTCCGCACCGCCAAAGGCAGCATTGGTGAGATTGGCATCGGTAGTGGCTTGCGCAATTTGCTCACCCGCCGGGGTGTACACACGCAATTGACGCGCGATGTGTTCAGTCAAATAAATATTGCCCAAACAATCGATCGCCATACCATCCGGGATACTGATACCCGTAACCAAATCCTTACCTGCTTGCGGCATACCATCCACAATTGGGTAAGCACGCAACAAACCTTGTTCGCCGCCGCCGTTTACATAGAGCACATCTTCTTCTGGCGATAACGCAATTCCATTTGGATTGCTAATCGTGTCATCAACCAAAGTCACTGTGCCATCGGTTGCGACGCGATACACACCGGTTTTTTCTTGACCGCCTGGCGCTGCATCGCGCTGGAATGCTGGATCAGTAAAATAAATTGTGCCGTCTTTGGCGATAGCGATATCGTTCGGCGAATTAAACGGATTGCCATTAAATTGATCAACAATCAGAGTTCGCTCACCTGTTGCAGGGTTAAACAGCGACAGCCCTTTATACTTGTGTGTACCGGCAACTAACAAACCTTTGTTATCAACTGCGAGACCATTACTGCCCGAGTCTTCGATGGCCGTTGTAACTGTGCCATCTGCCCCCAGCTTTTGAATCCGCGAAGCAAATCCATCGGTGAAGATAAAATCAGAAAAATACAGCGAATCATTGATCCAGACCGGACCTTCAAATAAGCCAGGCTCTGTGCGGGTAGTGTTCGCCGCTTCGATGCGCACCGGCGTCAAATCACCTGCTGGTGCAGTGCCATCACAAGCAGCAACAGGTGCAGCAACAGAAATTTCTGCTGCTATTGATGAGGTGGCAGCGTCATTGGCAACCGAAGTGTCTCCTGGTTTTTTTTCGCAACCTGCCAAAGTGGCAAGCAAACCAACCATCAGGCTGGATATGAATAGGCTTTTTTGTGTCGCTTTCTTTGTCGTTGTCATAGAGTCCTCATTTTTATTAGTCAGAGCCATTTTTATCGTTGCCGAGATTCATTTGGGGTCGCCAAATACGCTCGACACCTTATCACAATCACCCTTAAATACCGATGCTCACTCACAACACAACTGCCGACAAACTACAGCCCACGCATTAACAGCTAGCATAGCTTCAGGTATACTCTGCCCCCGATTTGCTGCTCACTTATGAGCAGTTTAAGTTCGAACAATTCTTGATCGCGCTTAGTCATCCATGAAGGCCATGGATAGTCTCTTGAGGCAGAGATCCTGCCGAGGGAGTAACCCCCACACTAATGAGGATAAAACCGTGCTTGAAGCCTATCGTAAACAGGTCGCAGAACGCGCCGCAGAAGGTATTCCACCAAAACCATTAAGCCCCGAAGAAGTCGCTGGATTGGTTGAATTACTAAAGAATCCCCCCGCTGGTGAAGCTGAAGTATTACTGGATTTGATCACCAACCGCGTTCCGCCCGGCGTTGATGAAGCCGCCTATGTTAAAGCCGCTTTCCTAAGCGCGATTTTGAAAGACGAAGCCTCTTCCCCCCTGATCGATAAGCCTCTCGCGATTAAACTGCTCGGTATGATGCTCGGCGGTTACAACATCGAAACTCTGGTTAACCTGCTCGACGATGCAACTCTGGCGCCCTTGGCCACCAAAGAACTCAAGCACACATTGTTGATGTTTGATGCATTCCACGATGTAGAAGAGAAAGTAAAAGCGGGCAACCCGCACGCTAAAGAACTGATGCAATCTTGGGCAGACGCCGAGTGGTTCACCAGCAAGCCAAAAGTGCCTGAGAGCACCAAGCTCACCGTATTTAAAGTCACCGGCGAAACCAATACCGATGACCTGTCGCCAGCACCTGATGCCTGGTCACGCCCAGATATCCCATTGCACGCATTGGCCATGTTCAAAATGGCACGCGATGGCATCACCCCTGACGAGCCAGGCAAAATCGGCCCGATCAAACAAATCGAAGCATTGAAAACCAAAGGTTTCCCATTGGTATTTGTGGGCGATGTTGTGGGCACCGGTTCTTCACGTAAATCGGCTACCAATTCAGTATTGTGGTTCATCGGTGAAGATATTCCCGGTGTACCTAACAAGCGTACCGGCGGTGTATGTATCGGCAGCAAAGTCGCGCCGATTTTCTACAACACCATGGAAGACGCAGGTGCATTGGTATTTGAAGCACCGGTAGACGACCTAAATATGGGCGATGTGATTGAGATTCGTCCGTACGAAGGCAAAATCCTCAATGCTGACACTGGCGCTGTGATCTCTGAATTCAGCCTCAAGTCAGAAGTGTTGTTAGATGAAGTTCAAGCCGGCGGCCGTATCCCGTTGATTATCGGTCGCGGCCTGACCACGAAAGCACGCGCATCACTGGGCTTGCCTGCAAGCACATTGTTCCGCTTGCCAGAAGCACCAGCTGACAGCGGCAAAGGCTTCACCCTCGCACAAAAAATGGTAGGCAAAGCTTGCGGCACTACCGGCATTCGCCCTGGCACTTACTGCGAACCCTACATGACCACTGTAGGTTCACAGGACACCACCGGCCCAATGACCCGCGACGAGCTGAAAGACTTGGCTTGTTTGGGTTTCTCTGCCGACCTGACCATGCAGTCCTTCTGCCACACTGCCGCTTATCCTAAGCCAGTGGATATCCAAACCCAGCACACCTTGCCCGACTTCATTATGACTCGTGGCGGCGTTTCCCTGCGCCCAGGCGACGGTATCATCCACTCATGGTTGAACCGTATGCTGCTGCCTGACACCGTAGGTACTGGTGGCGATTCACATACCCGCTTCCCAATCGGCATCTCCTTTCCAGCGGGTTCTGGCTTGGTGGCATTTGCCGCAGCGACCGGTGTTATGCCATTGGATATGCCTGAATCTGTATTGGTTCGCTTTAAAGGTGAATTGCAACCGGGCATCACCCTGCGTGACTTGGTTAACGCAATTCCTTTGTATGCAATCAAAGCCGGTTTGTTGACCGTAGAGAAGAAGGGCAAGAAGAACATCTTCTCTGGCCGTATTCTCGAAGTAGAAGGTTTGCCCAACCTGAAAGTAGAACAAGCGTTTGAAATCTCTGACGCATCGGCTGAGCGTTCAGCGGCTGGCTGCACCATCAAGTTAGACAAAGCGCCCATCATTGAATACATGACCTCTAACATCACCATGCTGCGCTGGATGATCGAACAAGGTTACGGCGATATCCGCACCCTTGAGCGCCGTGCACAGAAAATGGAAGAGTGGATTGCTAACCCAGAGTTGATGGAAGCAGATGCCGATGCAGAATACGCCGCGGTTATCGATATCGATCTGGCCGACATCAAAGAACCAATCCTTGCCTGCCCTAACGATCCGGATGATGTGAAAGTATTGTCTGACGTCCAAGGCGTGAAGATTGACGAAGTCTTTATCGGTTCGTGCATGACCAACATTGGTCACTTCCGCGCTGCCGGTAAGTTGTTGGCTTCTACCAAAGAAGAATTGACTACTCGCCTATGGATCGCTCCGCCAACCAAAATGGATGAGCATCAATTGATGGAAGAAGGTTACTACAGCATTTACGGCGTTAAAGGTGCCCGCACCGAAATGCCTGGCTGTTCACTGTGCATGGGTAACCAAGCGCGCGTGGCTCCGAGGTCGACTGTGGTATCTACCTCTACCCGTAACTTCCCGAACCGTTTAGGTGAAGGCGCTAACGTGTATTTGGCATCAGCTGAATTAGCCGCAATTTCTGCAATTATCGGCAAACTGCCAACACCCGCGGAATACCAAGAATACGCCAGCAAGATCAACAGCATGTCTGCTGATATTTATCGCTACCTCAATTTCAATGAAATTGAGAGCTACCAAAACGCCGCCAACGAAGGCAAGCGTATTGCAGCGGTAGAAATTCAAACTGTTGCTGTATAAGTTGTAAAAATAAGGCGCAAGCCTTAAACAAAAATCCCCGCATTGAAAAACATCAATGCGGGGATTTTTTTAGAGTAAATAAAAGACTTGTTTGTCTACTCCACAATCGGCGGGCGCTTACGCGGCGGCACTTTGGGGCGACGTGGTGCAGCTGAGGCGGCGCGTAATTTTTTGTCGTGACGTTCACGCTGTGCCGCTTCATCGCGGGTGGGTTCCATCATGCGCGTGTAGGTTGAACTATCAAAACCTGCTGTCATACACAGATCCTGAATTTCTCGCTCGGTAAGATCTACCCACTGGCCAACCCGTACATGGGAGGGAATAAAAATATTAGCGTAGCGAACCCGCTTCAAGCGGCTCACTTTTACCCCTTGTGATTCCCACAAGCGACGCACTTCGCGATTGCGGCCTTCCATTACCACACAATAGAACCAGCGGTTTTTACCCTCACCAGCACCGTCAACTATATCGGTAAAACGGGCAACACCATCATCCAGCGCAACACCTTTTAATAGACTTGCACGCATTTCATCGGTTACTTCACCTTGAATACGAACAAGGTATTCACGATCAATCACCGACGATGGATGCATAAGTTTGTTCGCCAATTCACCGTCATTGGTAAACAGCAACAGCCCGCTGGTATTAAAATCCAAACGGCCAACTGAAATCCAACGCTCACCTTTTAATGCCGGCAAGTGATCGTAAACAGTCGGGCGACCTTCCGGGTCAGAGCGCGAGCAAATTTCACCTTCGGGCTTGTTGTAGAGAATCACACGGCGACGCGTTAATTCACTGCGCAATACCACTCGCTGACCGTTTACAAAAATTTTATCTTGCGGCAGAACTCTATCGCCCAATTTGGCGATTTTGTCATTCACCTTAACCTGCCCCGCTTCAATCGCTCGCTCCATTTCACGGCGCGAACCCATGCCAGCACGGGCAAGTACTTTCTGTAATTTTTCATCGCCAGGCGCGGCAGGTGCCAAGGTTTTTTCACTGGCGGCCGGTGTTGCTTTTGGTTTGGATGAGGCTCTAGAAGACTGTGCAGGTTTACCTGCTGCCGATTTCGCAGGGCGTTCGGATGCATCACGTTTATGCGCTACATTACTTTTTGCAGGTTTTGCTGTAGCTGCTTTTTTATCGGCAGATTTCGCTTTTCCTGCAACTACTGGCTTCACAGCCTTGGTAGGTTTTTCGGGTTTATCTTGGTTGATTTTCTTCACCATAGGTTATTAAGCAGTTATTCACTGCGGGGCTCTTCTTCATTATCTGTTGCAGCTTCCGTATTTGCAGGCGCAGTATCTTGATCTGCATCGACAAATGCCTCTTCGCCATCTACAAAACCTTCTTCGTAAACAACACTTTGTGCATCTATCGGTTCAGCATCACCGTCAGGGATAGCAACAGGAGGGGTCGCATCTAAAGTCGGAGTATCTGGAATAGGAGCATCTGTATCTTTTTCACCTAAACCGGCCTCACCCAAATCCAGCACTGGATTTAATTCATCCAAATCGCGAATTTCACTGAGTGAAGGCAATTCATCCAAACTTTTTAAATTGAAATAGTCCAAAAACTGGCGCGTGGTAGCAAACAGCGAAGGGCGACCGGGAACATCGCGATGCCCAACGACTTTCACCCAATCGCGCTCCAACAGGGTTTTCATAATGTGCGAGCTAACTGCTACGCCGCGAATTTCTTCAATATCACCGCGGGTAATCGGTTGGCGATAAGCCACCAGTGCCAGTGTTTCGAGTAATGCGCGGGAATATTTTTGCGGTTTCTCTTCCCACAGGCGGTTCACCCAAGGCGCAAGATTATCGCGCACCTGAAAACGCCAACCGGAAGCCACTTCTTTCAATTCAAAGCCGCGCTCGGCACTGGCGGCTTGAATGTCTGCTAATGCGGCAGCAATCTCTTCTTTACTCGGTGCTACTTCGGCATCAAATAAATCCAGCAAGCGGGCAATAGTCATCGGCTGGCCAGCGGCGAGGATTGCGCCTTCAATAATTTTGCGCAGCAATTCAGCATCAACCGGCATTTGGGTAACGGGTACAGTTGCCGATTCTTCAGTGTCAGACTCCTCGTGTGATAGGCGGGATTCTTCACCAATTTCTATTGATGTATCCCGATCCTCATCAAGAGTATCTTCTGTGATATCAATTTCGTTTGTCATTGTGTTCTGGCTTTTACATGAATGGGTGCAAAGGATTCACTTTGGACAATTTCCACCAGCGACTCTTTAATCAATTCCATCACCGCAAGAAAGGTGACGACAACTCCAAGACGCCCCTCTTCTACCTTGAACAGGCTGACAAAGGGAACAAAATGTTGATGTGCCAGCGTATCCAACACCTGCGCCATACGCTCGCGGGTAGACAATTTTTCTTTGGATACATGATGGCTTTCAAACATATCGGCGCGGCGCAATACTTCTGACAAGGCCAACAATAATTCTTGCAACTCTACGTCTGGATCAAGCCGCGTCAAACTGCGATCAGGGCCTGCGGCTGTAACTGGAAACACATCGCGAGCGACTCGCGGCACATGATCCAAATCCACAGCGGCCTGCTTAAAGCGCTCATATTCCTGCAAGCGACGAATAAGTGATGCCCGCGGATCTTCCTCTTCTTCGTGCTCTTCGGATGAGCGAGGCAATAACATGCGCGATTTGATCTCGGCGAGCATAGCTGCCATCACCAAATATTCTGCCGCCAACTCGAATTGATGAGTTTCCATCAAGTCGACATAAGCCATGTACTGCGAGGTAATTTCCGAGACATTAATATCGAGAATATCGATATTTTGACGGCGAATCAGGTACAGCAATAAATCCAGCGGCCCTTCAAACGCTTCCAGAAAGACTTCCAGTGCATCGGGCGGGATATATAAATCTTGTGGCAGCTGGGTGTAGGCCTTGCCATGAACCATCGCAAAGGGCATCTCCCCTTGCTGCGGTCCTTGTTGCGCTGCAGTTTGCCCCTCGGCCACCGCAGTGGCATTTGCACTCGCTGTTTCTTCGCGAGCCGCTTGCGCAGCGGCAACAACATCCGAAGATGCTGCCGAAGAGGTCGTGTTGTCGAGGGTTTCACTCACGCAAGGTAACTCACAGGTTGGCCAATTAAATCAGCGGCTTTAGTGTAAGCCGGATAACAAGGGCGGCATTATAGCCATTTCAGGAGGCGCCGGACAGCGCGAACGCCTTACAAACAACTTCTTTATAGATCAATTAGTTAGATTCAAAAGGTGAGAAGTCACCTTTCCCTTGGCGCACGAGTTGTGGCAAGTCTTCGGTTAAATCAATCACCGTGGTCGGCTCCAAGCCGCAATAACCACCATCAATTACCAATTCGACGAAGTGCTCAAGTGTATCGCGAATATCGTAAGGGTCCGTCATGGGAAACTCTTCTCCCGGCATGAGCAAGCTGCTGGTCATCAACGGCTCACCCAACTCCTCCAGCAATGCCAAGGCAATTGGATTATCTGGTACACGCAAACCAATCGTCTTGCGCTTCGGGTGCATCAAGCGACGCGGCACATCGGCAGTCGCCTCAAGGATAAAAGTATAAGCCCCCGGAGTGTGGTTTTTAATCAACCGGAACGCCTGATTGTTAACGCGTGCATAGGTCGCGATTTCGGATAAATCGCGGCACATCAAGGTAAAATTATGGTTTTTATCCAGTTTACGCAGGGTGCGAATGCGCTCCAAGGCATCTTTATCACCAATATGGCAGCCTAATGCGTAAGCGGAATCTGTTGGATAAACCACCAAGCCGCCTTTGCGGATAATATCGGCCGCCTGAACGATCAAACGGTGCTGCGGATTTTCGGCATGGATCTGAAAAAACTGGGCCATTGTGATGACTCCTTTTACGGCACACCTACCGATATCGGCGTATCGGTCTGCGAAAATAATGTTAATAACTAATGTTGGTTATAGCCTAATAATTCCCAAACTGGTTTGGCATGGGCAGGCAAACGCCCAAAGCTGCCCAATTCCTGCCAGGGCTGATCAGGGATATGAAAATCGGAACCACAGGATGCATAGAGTGATCGCTCATTCGCGATCCGCAATAAATCTTCCGTCTGCGCTGCTGGCTGCAAGCCACTAATCACCTCTATTGCATCGCCACCTGCAGCAACAAACGAATCGGCCAGTGCACACATTTTGGTTCGCGTTAATTCGTATTTGGCAGGATGCGCTAACACCGCCACCCCACCTGCGGCATGAATCCAACCAATAACCTGATCCATCAAGGGCCATTGGTATTTCACATCAGCTGGTTTACCAGCACCCAAATACTTTTTAAAGGCGGCATTGATATTTTTAACTGCGCCTATGGAAACTAAATATTGCGCGAAATGCGGTCGCCCCAAGGTTCCGCTACCCGCAAGGGCCTGAGCACCCGCTAAGGCACCGGGAAATCCCGCCCTTGATAAACGATCGCCAATTGCCAGCGCGCGCGCATTGCGTGATTGCTCTTGAAATTCTATCGCGGCAAGCAACGAGGGAGAGTGAATATCAACCCCCAGCCCAACAATGTGTACGCCACCCCTACCCCATTGACTGGAAAATTCTATGCCAGATATCAAGGAGATCCCTGCATCCGATGCGGCTTTTTGTGCAATCGCTATAGCAGCTATGGTATCGTGATCCGTAATCGCCAGCACCGCCACACCACGCTCTTTGGCTCGCGCAACTACCGCCTCAGGGCTAAGTATGCCGTCAGAAAAATAGGTGTGGCAGTGCAGATCAAATATCACTCAAACTCCAAATAAGTACATCACCAGGATTGGTCATGACCGACAACAACACTGAAAAGAATGCGAGCATGTTAGCCGATAAACCACCAGCGGAGCCCGTAAATTCGCAACCAAAACCCAAAAAAGAAAGTTTTTTAGCCAATCTGCTAATGAACATTGTTATTCCCACACTGATTTTGACCAAACTCAGTGACGATGAATATCTGGGAGCGACCTGGGGGTTAATTGTTGCACTCGCCTTTCCTATCAGTTACGGCGTGCGCGATTTTGTGATCAACAAAAAAATTAATGTTTTTTCCGCCCTGGGAATTGTGAGCGTACTACTCACCGGTGGACTAAGCCTCCTACATCTAGCACCGAAGTATTTTGCAATTAAAGAAGCCGCTATTCCCGGCATTCTTGGCATAGTCACACTTATATCGATTAGAACTCGCTATCCATTGGTGAAAACGTTTATCTATAACGATAAAGTTCTAAAGATTCATAAAGTCGATGCCGCCCTCCAACACTACGGCACACAAAAGTCGTTCGAACGGACACTGACCACAGCATCATTGATGATTGCTGCTTCGTTCTTCTTATCGTCCGTTTTAAATTACGTGCTCGCTAAAATTATCTTGGTCAGCCAGCCGGGCACTGCAGCATTCAACGCTGAATTAGGTAAAATGACCGCACTGAGCTACCCAGTGATCGCGCTGCCGATGATGATTATCATGATGGGCACCTTGTTTTACGTATTTCGCAGCATTCGCGTGCTCACGCATTTGACACTGGAAGACGTTATTAACGATGGCAGCGAAGATTAAGCGCAAGCCAACGTTTTTATCGCCAAATAAGTGCACCACCTTTTTATCTAAGAGAAAACTTCATGCTTTACGCGATAATTAGTGAAGACATCAACAACAGTTTGGAACAGCGCAAGTTAGCGCGCCCAGCCCACATAGCACGCTTGCAGCAATTAAATGATGAAGGCCGCCTTTTTGTCGCAGGCCCGCATCCAGCAATAGACAATAATGACCCAGGTACAGCCGGCTTCACCGGTAGTCTTGTAGTTGCAGAGTTCGCTTCCCTCGAGCAGGCGCAATCCTGGGCTGACACAGATCCCTATGTCAGCGCAGGTGTTTATGCCAAGGTAGTTGTAAAACCGTTTAAAAGAGTGTTGCCTTAAGTCTTTTTACTTTTCATTTTTAAGGATCTGAACAACCGTGAAAAAAACCTTTCTGCTTGGCTGTACGCTATCCATGTTTACACTGCCGCTCTTTAGCGCCCCCAGTATGGCTGCTGATAAATATGTTTCTGACGTAATTTACATTCCCTTGCGCAGCGACAAAAACCCACAAGCAAGTATTCTGCAGCAAGGCTTGGCAAGCGGCACCAAACTGAATTTTATTCGTGAAGAAACAGGCACCGACAACAACAAATGGTCATTAGTCATCACTCCCGATGGTACCGAAGGTTGGGTGCGCAGCCAAAATATCACGGCGAAACCCACTGCCGCTTTACAGCTAGCAGCATTATCTAACTCATCGCGTGATCTGATGGCACTGCAAACTGAAAATGCCCAACTCAAAGAGCAGCTCGCAAAAGCCCAACAAGAACATCAACAGCTGTTAGCTGACACTGAAGACATGCGCCAAGCAGCCACCACCGCATTTAACTTGGAAGAAGAACATCAGCGCATGCTAAAAGAGAACCAGCTTTTGCAAACGCACGCAGATGTACTGAAGGCGGAAAATGAAAAACTCAAAAACACTGACCGTTTTAATCACTGGGTTTATGGTGGCGGACTGGTTTTTGGCGGCGTTTTTCTATCATTTGTTCTGCAGGCCTTTGGCCGCCGCAAGCGCAGATCAGAGTGGCGTTAGGGGAAATATTATGCTTAAAAAACTCGCCTCTTTATTGCTAGGTTTTAGTTTGGTTACTAGCTCGTACACATTTGCAACTGAAAACACCTTAGTCGCCATAAAAACGGACCTAGGTACATTCGTGATTGAAACATATCCCAAAGCAGCACCGCAGACCGTGCAAAATTTTCTTGGCTATGTGGATGCAAAATTTTATGACGGCACTATTTTTCATCGTGTCGTTCCTGGTTTTGTTGTTCAAGGCGGCGGCATGACGTTTGATTTTGCCGAAAAAGAAACGCGCAAAGCTATCCCTAACGAGTCTATTAATGGGTTGGCAAATGATTACAAAAGCGTCGCTATGGCAAGGCAACAAAACCCGGACAGTGCCACTGCGCAGTTTTATATCAACCTGAAAAACAACTCCGGATTAAATGCCACCGAAACAAAACCCGGCTATACCGTATTCGGCAAGGTCGTCGCAGGAATGGAGGTGATTGAGAAGATTGCACAGGAGCCGCGCGGTATGTTTAAAGCGTTCCCTGAGGCGCCCAATTATGCTATCCGTATATTAAGCGCCACACGCACCGATGCAAATGGTTTGCGTACACTTATTGAATCACAAAACGCACCAAAACCATCCAGCATTAAAGATGCATTGGTACCCATAAATGAATTACAACAATAGCACTGCACTCAGCGTTAATTTAAATAAAATTGCGCTGCTTAGAAACTCACGCCCCGGCGATTACCCCAGCGTAGTCGCACACGGTGAGACCTGTATTAAATCAGGCGCAGATGGACTTACTGTTCACCCGCGCCCCGATCAGCGCCACATTCGCCCCAGAGATGTTTACGAACTCAGTGAGCTGGTTCAAGCTCACCAAGGTATTGAATTTAATATTGAAGGAAATCCCTACGCTGAGTCACTCGGTGATTTTCCGGGGTTTATTAAATTGGTGCAGGATGTACGCCCACATCAATGTACGCTGGTGCCCGACTCCAATGACCAGCTCACCTCTGACCACGGATTTGATTTAAATATCGCCGGCAAAAAATTAGGCCCGCTCATTCGCGAGCTGCAAGATTTGGGGGTACGCGTCAGTTTGTTTATGGATCCCGATATTGAGCAAATTAGTCTCGCCAAAGAATTGGGCGCCGATCGCATTGAACTCTATACCGGCCCCTATGCCGACGCCTACAAACAACAAGATGAAAAATTTCATGCGTTGTTTAAAACTTATTTCGACGCGGCAGAGCACGCTAAAAAAATAGAGATAGGCTTAAACGCAGGGCATGATTTAAATTT
This sequence comes from Cellvibrio sp. ATLC23, assembly GCF_057196725.1. Classification (NCBI taxonomy): domain Bacteria; kingdom Pseudomonadati; phylum Pseudomonadota; class Gammaproteobacteria; order Cellvibrionales; family Cellvibrionaceae; genus Cellvibrio; species Cellvibrio sp. ATLC23. The sequence goes on from NZ_JBXUOS010000004.1 coordinate 390,768, forward strand.
AGATAACCTTGCACACTTCCGCCAAGTGCCATCCCTATTGGAAGTTTCAATTGGTCATGCATTAACGGTCGACGCGATTGCGATGGGGATGCCCACTGCAGTAACCGCATACAAAAAACTCTGCACTGCATAATCCTCATCCACTTTTCTAGCGCAAGAAGCCCAACATGAACAAACCCATTGAAGACAGTCCAGCCTACCTGGAAAAAAAGCGTTTTTTTGATTCGCTTATGACTGTCTATGGCCGCAAGACCGTATTGGAAGCACTGCAAGACCCGGCAACATTTATTTATCGCTTGCACTTGGCCAGCAGTAATAAATCCGCAACCATTCTTGATGAAATTATTTCGCTGGCACAGGCAAAGGGCGCAGAAATTGTGTATCACGAACGACAAGCCTTATCACGCATCTCAAAAAATGCATCACAAGATCAAGGTGTAGCAGCCGATTTACAATTGCGCGGTTATCAACTTTACGATCAATTTCTCGCTGAAAACAACAACAAAAATTACACGCTGCTCGCGCTCGATGGCGTACAAAATCCGCAAAACCTGGGCATGATCATTCGGTCAGCTTGCGCAGGTAATATTGATGGTATTTTGCTACCGCAAAAAGGCAATGCCCAGATTGACCCGCTGGTAATTAAAGCGAGTGCTGGCACGGTTTTTCGCGCACCCCTATTACGCTGCAAAGATCTGGCACAAGCCTTGGCTGACTTTAAGCAGTCGGGAGCAGTGGTCTGCGCGCTATCATCCCACGCTTCAACCGAGTTGAAAAAATTTACCCCTACCGCACCTTGTATTTATGTTTTAGGCAATGAGTCGGATGGCGTTTCTCGCGAAGTAACCCAGTTGTGTAACGAGCAAATTTGCATCCCGATGAACAATGGCGTTGAATCATTAAACGTTGCAGTTACTGCCGCATTAATTGCATTTAAATAACCCAACTCAAGGCATCAAGTAAAAAAAACAGACGTAAAAAAGCATAAAAAAAGAGGAGCAATTGCCCCTCTTTTTAGACTCAGAACAGCTCAACTTACAGTTTGTAACCGTCTTCCTCATGCAGACTTAAATCCAAGCCGATACTTTCCTCTTCTGCCGTTACACGTAAACCTGAAGTGAACACACCGGTAAGTTTCAGCAAAACATAAGTGACCACAGCGGTATAAACAAACGTAACCACCACACCTAAAAATTGCACACCCAACTGCTCGCCCATAGAGGTAATGCCAGAGGCAAACCCTTGACCACTGAACACGCCTAGCTCAGTAGATGCAAAAATACCGGCAAGAATAGTACCCAACACACCACCTATACCATGTACGGGAAATACATCGAGCGAATCATCAATTTTCCATACGCGCTTTACCAGCTGCGTCATCACAAAACAAACTACACCTGCGACGAGCCCTATAATTAATGCACCGCCAGGGCCAACATAACCCGATGCCGGTGTAATTGTTCCCAAACCTGCCACCATGCCGGTAACAATACCTAACACGCTTGGCTTTCTAAAACGCAACCACTCAATCGTCATCCAAGCCAATGCACCTGCGGCGGCGGAAATATGCGTCACCAACATCGCCATTGCTGCATTGCCATTGGCTGCCAGCGCACTACCCGCATTAAAACCAAACCAACCTACCCACAGCATGCCAGCACCTGTTACCGTCATGGTCATATTGTGCGGAGGCATAGGTGTGGTAGGAAAACCATTGCGTTTACCAATCACGACAGCCGCAACCAGCGCCGCAACACCTGCAGTGATGTGCACTACAGTACCGCCAGCAAAATCCAACAGGCCTTTCTCAAACAACCAACCTGAACCAGCCCACACCCAGTGACAAACAGGGATGTAAACCGCAAACAACCAAAGTGCAGAAAAGATAAGCATTGATGAAAACTTCATCCGCTCAGCGAACGCACCAACAATCAGCGCGGGGGTGATAATGGCAAACGTCATCTGATACATCGCATGCAGGCTAAGCGGGATATCCCCTGCCAAGGCGTCCTCAGTAATATTCGCCATAAACACCATACTTAAGTCGCCAATCCATGCGTTGCCAGTTCCAAACGCCAAGCTATAACCGGCAATCAACCATAGAATCGACACCAGACAAGCAATCGCAAAACATTGCATCAGCACCGACAGAATGTTTTTAACTCGAACCAAGCCACCGTAGAACAGTGCCAAGCCGGGCAGAGTCATAAACAGAACCAAGGCTGTTGAAGTCAAAATCCAAGCCGTATTGGCGCCATTAAGAGCTGCCTCCTGGGCAAAAGCACTCTGACAGAAAACGGCCAAAACCCCTCCCAGCAATGCAACGAGTTTGAAATTTAGCTTTTTCATAGTAACCCCATGATGGTTCTTTATCGTTAATAGGATGTTCTCAATACAACCCAACCCCTGCAGTAGGGCCTGCTCTCTTTTGATACAAAGTTAATTTCTTAATGGCAGAAATCAGTTTAAATGGTCTTTAACCTCAACTGGCAATGCACCAATCTAAAGCACGATTTACTCATTTTTAGGTTGTAATCAAAAGGAATCCAACTACAGCAAAAAACAAACCATATTTATTTTTTAATTATTATTCAGATAGATACAAATAAAGCTACGAAAAAAGCAGGACAAAGTCGCACCACGCAAACACATAGTGCAAACGATGGGTCATTTTTGGTGCACAACTCTCAGAATGCCATTGAAGATGCACACCCAAGAGCCATCACGCCCCCTAATGACGAACCGTTAAACCATTCGCAAGGCTGCGCCATGATGCTATTAAGGATGGGATAACCGCCAGCACCAAGGCTATGACAAATACTGCCAGTAAATACTGCAGTTGTTGGATCGTCAAAACACTTGCTGCGATATGCAAGCCCCACTCGCTGATGAGCCAGGGTTGCAGGAGTTTAATCCCGACGATTAACAACAACTGCGCCGATGCCACCGACACCAGACACATCAGAAATACTTCACTGACAATCAACATAAACAGATACACAGGCCCAGCGCCTAATGCTCGCAGTATGGCAAATTCCCGATGACGCTCGTTCAGCGCCGCAAGCAAACTGGTTGTCATGCCCAGCAAACTCGCCAATAGCACCAACCACGCAATCAAATTGAAAGCAGCTTCTACCGAACCAACCAGCTGCCATAACTCGGTCAATGCAAGGCCGGGGATAATGGCTTGCAGCGGCTCACCGGTGTACTGATTAATTTGTCGCTGTACCGCAAAGGTTGACGCGCGTGTATTCAATCCAACAAGAATTGCCGTCAATGCTTGCTCATGAGCGTGATCATTTTCATCGACATGATTTGGTTCTTCATCATGATGAACATGTTCTTCATCGCTATGCTGGTGATGGGCATGAGAATCGGATTTGTGGGCGGCTGATTTTTGCGTGGAAGGAATGTGCACACCTGTTTGCCATTCATCATGAATGGCAGCCATTCCGGCAAGGGAGATATATAAGCTTTTATCGACAGGCGTCCCGGTAGGAGCAAGTATACCGGCGACAATAAAAGGCGAGTCGTCGTGTTTGGCAAGCGATACCTCAGCGATGCCGTGCGCCAATACGATTTTATCGCCCACTTGATATTGTAATTTTCGCGCCACCGCCGCACCAATCACTACATCGTATTTTCCCGCAAAGGCTTTTCCTGCCGCAAAATCCAGCGGTTGTTTTTTGCCATAGGCATAGTGCGCAAAAAAATCTGGCGTAGTAGCGACAACTCTATGCCCCTTGTGTGAATCGCCCATAGCCAGCGGAATAAGCCATTTCACCTGACTGTGCTTGGCCAATTCTTCATAGGTTTGCCAGCGAATATTGTGCGTGCTGCTGCCCATATGAAATACGGAATACAACAATAAATTTAATGCGCCTCCGCGCGCGCCCACAATCAAATCAGTTCCCGATAGCGTATTGCTAAAGCTCTCTTTCACTTGCGTGCGCAAATGACTAACACCAAGTACCAACAAAATACCAATCGTGAGCGAAAGAATAGTAAGCAAAACAGTGACGCGGCGATTCAGTAAACTCTTACCAGCAAGGCGTATACGCATCATGCTTGCACCTCATTCTGATTCGATGCAGCAATTGCTTTTGTACGAAAATCTTGCATATTGAGCACACGATCAAAACGCGACACCAATGTCTTATCGTGACTTACAAATACCAAACAGGTTTTTTGATCCAGCAATTCAAATAGCAACGTCATAAACGCTTCACGCATATCTGCATCTAATGCGGAAGTTGGCTCATCGGCGATAATAATGCGCGGGCTACCCAGCAGAGCACGCGCCAGAGCAACACGCTGCTGCTGCCCCACACTGAGCTGATGAGCCGGCTGCTGCGCCACAGCGGCGACACCCAAACGCTCTAGCAATAATGGAATTTGTGCCTTGGCACTGGCTTGTTGCGCGCGCGGCAAAAACTCGATGCGCATGCGTAAATTATCGACACAATTCAAGTAGGGAATTAAATTGAACTGCTGAAAAATAATACCCATATGATGCGCGCGAAATTGGTCGCGCTGGCGATTGCTTAAACCGACTATATCTGTGCCCAATAATTTGATGCTTCCCGTGCGCGGCGACACTACCCCAGCCATCAAATTCAGCAGCGTACTCTTGCCAGAACCCGAAGCACCGTATAAAAACACTTTTTCCCCGAGGGCGATACGCAAGTCATCAATTACCAACAGAGGCGCATGCTGTTTATTCCAAGCGTATTGCACAGACTGCACTGAAATCGCACTGGCATCCGCCATATCGCTGTGGTTAATCGCATTGCTACTTATGTTATTGCTCATGTTGTTACTCATGCTGTCATTCATAAGAAAGGCTTGTATGATTGGGTGATTAATTCAGGCACCGTAAGCACGCAGGCAATTTGAGACAACTAATGACGGAATCTATTCAATGCAATGTAATTTTTTAGCGCGTTACGTTTTTGTGCCTTACTCTAACGTACTTTGTTTTTTTTCAGCCACTTTTTTTGCGCCCTTATGTTTGCTCTTGGTTCTCGCCAGTGCAGCTCACGCAGTGCCCGAAAATCTAATGCGCCCAGCAGTGACTATCGAGTGGATAGAATTATTACCCGATGAAGATTTACGCTTGTTGGAATCCATCCCGCAGGTCGATCACGAATCCCTAAGTGCAGACGAGCTAGCGCAGGACTTACCAGCCGATGGCTTTAATGCCGACACCTCGGCATTTGAAAATCAAATTGCCAATGCGATTGCCGAATCAAAACATATGCTCGCCGATGAAAAAAAATCCGGCCGCGACTGGCGCGACGCACTGAAATCAACCAATGTGCGCCCCGAATTTAACAATAAACGCATTCGCATTGCCGGTTATATAGTGCCGATTGAATACGACGAGAAACAAATCATCACCGAATTTTTTCTGGTGCCATACTTCGGCGCCTGCATCCATGTTCCACCGCCGCCACCTAACCAATTAATTTATGTGAAACACCCCAAAGGTTTTCAGCTACCAGACCTTTATACGCCCTTTTGGGTTGAAGGCACGCTAGCATTGGAAACTCAGGAAAATGAATTGGGGCTATCGTCTTACTCTATGCGCAACGTCAAACTCACTCGCTATGAAGAACCAGAAGAGCCGGAGTTCTTAAATTAACAATCGATAACGTTATCTCTAAGCGATATCTCGACCAGAAAAAAGTTTAGTTTCCGTTTTTGGAACGCGGGGCGCGCTTGATGTGGGGTACTGCCGCTTTTAATTGCGAGCCGCAATATTTGCAATCACTCACTAAGCATGCTCAATCAAATCGCAAGTCAGCACCAAGCGCTTGGGTTGTTCGATAGTTGGGGCTGGTGAGCGGTGGATGATGCCGCGACCTTCATTGCCTACCCATAGCTCGCCCTTGAAGAGAGCGACGTCGCCAATACCCATACGCTGAATATGATGCTCACTGGCAGTGATTGCGCCGGGCTTGCCGATTTGACTGGCGCGCACTGTGGCTAATGCCGAGCGATCGGCCAGTTGAGCTGGCAGCCATTCGGTGGCTAAACCGTAATAGCTGGTAATTAATCGAATAGCGACATTATCGGTATGGAAGCGCGGGCACATGGCATGCTCAAGGGTGTTAATGCGCAGGCCGAGAATTTTTGCATCGAACAGGCAGGTAAACATCTCAAGTACTTGATGAACGTCAGCATAAAATGCAGCGGCACTGATGCAGGAGCTTTGCTCGCTGATTAATGCCGACGGAAATACGCGCTGAATTTCCTCCACCAGTTGTTCCGGTGAACCCGATAATTTAAGCGCAATGGTGTTGGATTTACACAGGAGTTCATTTAAGTAAGCTTGAACTTCCTGCTGCAAATGCCGCTGCCAAATCGCGATACTGACGGCATCATCATAAATACGCGCCAGCACAGAGGCATCTTGATCGATTGCCCAATCATCGGCGATTGTTATTAATGGTGAAATTACATTCATGATTAACCCCTATCCTTAGTGAGCATGCCCTTGGGTCCATGCGGGGAAAGGATCGGGTAATGTTTTCCAATAATCCTGTCCCTGCAATACCTCCTCTTCGCTGAGTAAACATTTATCCAGCTGCTCTATAACAAAGTCTTTATCAATATTTTGGCCAATAAATACCAACTCCTGACGCATATCGCCAAAGGGCTCCACCCACTTATCCATAATGTAATTGACGTGCTCCTCATCTTCAGGCCAGCGCTCTTTAGGAATGGCTTTCCAAAACATTCCAGCAGCGCCGTGCTGGGCGATGCCGCCCGCTTGACTCCACTGCCCCGCCCAATGCGGGCGCGATGCCAGCCAAAAAAATCCTTTTGATCGAAGTAACTTTCCTTTTACTGCTGGACTTGAAAAGAACTGGTAAATTTTTTCTGGATGAAACGGACGGCGCGCATGATAAGAAAAACTGCTGATTCCATACTCTTCAGTTTCCGGCGTGTGTTCACCGCGCATTTCTTTTAACCAACCCGGTGCCTGCTGGGCTTTGTCAAAATTAAATTTTCCTGTATTAAGCACCTTATCAAGCGGTACCTTGCCGCGCTCCACGGGGATAATTTCTGCATCGGGATTTAGCTTGGTTAAAATGGCGTTAAGCTCAGCAAGCTGTTCGGCGGTAATTAAATCCGTTTTACTGATTAACAATACATCGCAAAATTCGATTTGATCTACCAGTAAATCAGCCACGTTGCGCTCATCTTCTTCGCCCAGACTTTCACCGGTTTCCTGCAGTGAAAACGCATCGTAATAGTCATCTAAAAAATTCACCGCATCGACCACTGTGACCATGGTATCCAAGCGCGCAACCTGCGAAAGACTTTGACCGTCTTCATCTTCAAAAGTGAAGGTTTCTGCAATCGGTAAGGGTTCAGAAATACCGGTGGATTCAATCACCAAATAATCAAAACGCCCTTCTTCTGCCATGCGCTTCACTTCGATTAATAAATCCTCGCGCAGTGTGCAGCAAATACAGCCATTGCTCATCTCTACCAATTTTTCTTCAGCGCGATTTAACTCCACCTGATTTTGGATCAACGAAGAATCAATATTCACCTCACTCATGTCGTTCACTATAACAGCGACACGGCGATTCTCGCGGTTGTTTAAAATATGGTTGAGCAGCGTGGTTTTACCGGCGCCTAAAAAGCCGGAAAGAACGGTTACGGGAAGTAAACTCATTATCGATTGCCTAATATTTTTTAGTGTTAATAATTAATTACGTTGTTTGGAAAAATTTCGTTCCAACTTTTCCTGACGCGTTTTTTCTTCAGTACTGTATTCAGTTGTTGGCCGCGCGAGCAACCGCTGCAGACCAATCTCCACGCCCGAGGCTTCGCAGTAGCCATAGTCATTGCGCTCAATTCGCTCCAACGCCTTATCGATCTTGCGCAGCAAAAAATATTCGCGCTCCGCAATTCGCATCCGCTGGCGGTTATCTTCCTCCAGCAGCGCGCGATCCAATTCATCGGCCTCTGCAATAGGCGCTGCAATTTCCTGTTTGATACTTTCTATGTGTTCACTGGTTTGATGTTTTAAATCCAACAAAATCTGCTTGAAAAACGCCAACTGCAGCTCATTCATGTAATCGCTCGCCGGCATTTTTAGAAGCTCTGCGGCAGTAAGCGGCGTACAGAGCACTTGAACCTCGGGCTTAGCCATTAAATATCCTCTGTAGCACACCAAATGAGATGTTATAATGTAACACATAATATTTAAAGGGCAATTATCCATCCAACAAAAACAAGGGTTACGGTTATGCAAAGCGATCGCTCTATTACCGATTGGCAAACCAAAGCAAGAGCAATATGTAATGGCTCACAAGTAGTAATCACCCCAAAACGCTTGGAGGTTTATACCGCCCTGCTCAAGGCAGGCCAGCCTATGAGTGCTTATGATCTGATCGAGGCAGTAAACGCGGAGTTTGCGCGCCACCTAACCCCTATTTCCATTTATCGGATGCTGGAGTTTTTGGAGCAAAAACATCTGGTGCGGAAATTAAAGTCGGCGGGGAAATATCTGGCTATAACCCCAAAGCTGGAAGCAAATTGTGAACAAGTATCACAATTTCTCATCTGCGGAACCTGTGGCGACGTGAAGGAATTCGGGGTCGATCAGCGGTTATTAGTAGAGTTAAAGACTTTTATAAATTCAACTGGCTTTCAATTGAACACTATGGAGCTAGAGTTAGATTGCATCTGCATGAACTGCTCAATCCACTCATACTGAGCCCTATCCCACTTCAAATAACCAACCAAAGTTGTGTAACAGCCACCCATTTGTTGCAACTAAGACTAAACATCAAACAAAATTTAATTTTTATGCACAAATTTGCATATAATGCGCCCGCACGTCCCTGTAGCTCAGCTGTATAGAGCGGGCTCCTCCTAAGAGTCAGGTCGGGGGTTAGAATCCCTCCAGGGACGCCATCTGAATTTTCGATTCGCCCTGAACAAGCAGCCCAGCGCCCATTTCTGGGCGAGACGCCAACAGAGAAAACCTAAGCAGCCCTCAAGCCTGCGTCCATTATGAATCTCATTTTGCTATCACCAGACGATTTGCTCGCCGATAACCGCGCTTGCATTAAAAATCCGCGCCAGCTTGCACATATCAAGCAGGTTCACGGCGCCGCCTTGGGCGATAAATTAAAAGTTGGCTTGATCAATGGGAATATGGGCAGCGGGCTAATTACCGAATTGCGCGATGATGCAATATCGCTGGAAATAGACCTACACCAGCCAGCACCGCGCGCGCTGCCATTAACGCTAGTGCTCGGTTTGCCACGCCCAAAAATGATGCGCCGTATATTGCAAACCATTGCCACGCTCGGCGTTAAACAACTGCATTTGATCCATTCTTGCCGCGTAGAAAAAAGCTATTGGCAAACACCCTTCCTAGATGAACAGAGCATTCGTGAGCAATTGGTTTTAGGGTTAGAACAAGGCTGCGACACCCAATTACCGCAAGTGCACTTACACAAACGTTTTAAACCGTTTGTAGAAGATGAGCTGCCAACAATTGTGGCCGGTAGCCGCGCGCTGGTTGCACACCCCTATACGCCCACCGTTTGCCCCTGCCAGATAGATTATTCACTGACATTAGCAGTAGGCCCTGAAGGCGGATTTATTCCCTATGAAATTGATTTACTGGAAAAATGCGGTTTTGAAGCGGTGCATTTGGGGGAGAGAATTATGCGGGTGGAAACAGCGGTACCCTATTTACTCGGCAGATTATTTTAATTAAAAAATGTTCAGTCTTATTCGCTGGCTAGTTCGCGCTGCAAAATGGTTTCAAATTCAACGACCGGTACTGCCTGGCTTGATAAATAGCCCTGATAATAATCACAACCAAACGATGCCAGAATCGCCAATTGTTCGGCCTCTTCTACGCCCTCTGCAACTAATTTCATATCCAGCAAGCGCCCCATGGTGATAATGGTTTCGACCAATACACGATCGTTTCGGTCCTCGATAATATCGCGCACAAACCCTTTATCAATTTTTAATGTACTTACCGGCAAACGTTTGAGGTAGCTAATTGAGGAGTAGCCAGTACCAAAGTCATCGAGCGAAAAACTGATACCTCGTTCACTCAGGGTTGTCATAGTGACAATGGCATCATCAACACGCTGAATAACAATGCCTTCGGTAATCTCCATATCCAATGATGCGGTTGGAATTGGATATTTTTCGAGAGTTGCCAATACATCATCAACAAATGCCGCACGGCGAAATTGACGCGGGCTGATATTAATACTCATTGTCATGCCTTGTTTCCATAACCCTGCTTTATCCCATCTCACCAGCGTTTTGCAGGCAGCATCCAACACCCATTGACCAACATCAATGATCATTCCTGAAGTTTCTAACACTGGAATAAAATCAACCGGTGAAACCATACCCTTGGTAGGATGATTCCAGCGCAACAGTGCTTCAGCACCTACAACACGACCACTGGGAATATCAATTTTAGGCTGGTAATACAATTCAAATTGCGACTCTTCCAGTGCGCGATGCAAATCACCTTCCATTGTTAATTGGCGGCTCACTTTATCGGCCATCTCTTCGTTAAAAAATTCAATTGAGTCGCGCCCCTTTTCTTTCACCTGATACATAGCGGTGTCGGCGTAGCGCAGCAATTCATGAACAGAATTATTTTTTTCCGGGTAAACCACCACGCCCACACTACAGGTCACCCGCAGTTCCATGTTGTCATACATATAGGGCTGGGAAATGATAGCGCGAATTTTTTCGCTGATCTCACCTGCGCGTAATGCTGCGGTTTCGATATTTTGATCCAGCACAGTGAGCACTACGACAAACTCATCGCCACTCAAACGCGCGACCAAATCCTCCTCTCGCACGGATTGCAATAATCTGTTTGCAACCACTTCCAATACCCGATCGCCAACTGGATGACCAAGCGAATCATTGATAGTTTTAAACTGGTCGAGATCGATAAACAATACCGCCCCAAAATACCCATGCCGCTCTGCACGACGCAGTTCATGCTCAAGGCGCTCGACTAACTGCAAACGATTGGGCAAGCCAGTAAGGGCATCGTGGTGCGCCATAAATTCCATTTTGGCTTGGGCATTTTTTCGCTCGGTAATATCGACCGACACAATTAACGCAACTCGCTCGTCGTAAAACGCGAGCGGCATAATGTGCGTTTGCAAAAATAGTTGTTTCCCGGTTGATGTCACAAAACGCTCTTCAATTACATCCAACTCTTCATTGCCACGAATGACCCGGTAATCGTTTTGCAGCATGGTGTCTATATCGAACACTGAATCTTTAAGTAGCTGGCGAACATGCAAGTTGCGCATTTGTTCAGGGGTATAACCCAATTCATTAGCGAGCGCTTTGTTAGCAAATAAATAATAACCAGCGATATTGCGCGCGCCGATCATTACCGGTAAGTGATCGATAATTTGACGTAAATGCTCTTCACTTTTACGCAGAGCCAATTCAACTGCGCGACGCTTGGCGAGGGAAAGCTCAACCACATCCAATAATTGATTAGAACTGGCGATTAATTGCGCCAGCTCATCTTTGCGCTGTGCTGGTAATTGCGTGAGGCGATTAACGCCGGGATGATCGGGATTAATACTATTAATTTCACGCGATAGCCGCACTAACGGTTTAGTCAGGGTGTAATAAAAAACCACGAACAGCAACAACACCAAGAACATATTGCGCAACAAGCCTGTCATCAACGCGGTTTGTGAGCGATTGTAAAAACCCTCCAAGGCCAAATCCATATCTACCGAGAAACGAATACTCCCCGAAGTACCATCGCTGTAGCCGGGCAACAACAGATTCGCGGTGTATTCACGGGTATTTTCAGCGATTTTATTAGTGAGCCAGCGGGTTTTTACTTCCGAGCGCGTGCTGCTACCTTGTGCAAGCACATTGCCAGTATCATCGTAAATTACGACTTCATAAATAAAACCATAGCGCAATAAGCCGTTAACCACTTCGTAGGAAAGCTCATCATCCAGAGTCGATACGGAACGTACAGCAGGAGGTGTGGCAACTTGAATTACACGGTCGATCAATGTTTTGAGTTCTTTTTCCTGATTTAAAAAATCAAGATACAACTGTACTGAACTCAATAAGAAGCTCAAAACAAACGCCAGAATGATGCCAATCTTGGCAAGCTGGAAAGAGATGCCATTAAAAAAGGAAGGCGCTTTATCTCTCATTGACCTAGGGTTTCCGAAGGACTTTATCAGTTATATGGGTGGGATAGTGAGTGCCTTACACTGGCAATTTACGCTCAGTCTTGCGTGAGTATAGAACAAGATTATCCATGTCACCTAAATCTATAGTGTTATTTTCTATAGGAAAATTAACTTTTTGATAGTAACAATGCAGCATCACCACAAGGCATGGAAAATGATTTCGCAACACCCACCTGAGTGAGCTGCCCGCGATAAATGTTCAGCGCCGCAAGCAGACCAGTATCTGATTGCAGTGCCCCCATACCCTCTTCCGCCAAACGGATAATGTAGGGCAAGGTTGCATTAGTCAGCCCCAGAGTTGCTGTGCGGCCTACCGCGCTAGGGATATTCGCAACACAATAATGCACCACACCCTCTTCGATATAGGTTGGGTGTTGATGTGTGGTCGGTTTGGATGTTGCAAAACACCCGCCTTGATCGATTGCAACATCGACTAGAACGCTGCCGTTTTCCATCTGTGCGATCAGATCCCGACTCAACAATTTAGGCGCGCTGGCACCTGCGTTCAGTACGCTGCCAATAATCAAATCCGACTGCAGTGCTATCAACTCGATGCGCTCTTGGTTTGCATATTCACAGATCACACGGCCGCGCCATTGCTCATCCAACTGCCGCAAACGCGCCAAGGATTTATCCATTATGTGCACCTGAGCACCCAAACCAACCGCCATAGCAGCCGCATTTGCGCCCACTACACCTCCACCCAATATCAACACATTGGCCGGTGCGACACCTGGGATACCACCCAATAACACCCCCTTGCCACCCTGCGCCATTTCCAGATGATGGGCACCCGCCTGCACCGCTATGCGCCCGGCAATTTCCGACATAGGTGCAAGCAAAGGCAATCGCCCCTGCGTATCCGTCAAGGTTTCGTAGGCGATGCAGCTTGCATCAGATGCGAGTAGCGCCTCGGTTAAGGTGCGATTGGCGGCCAGATGCAAATAAGTAAACAGTAGATGGCGATTATTCAGTAATGCATATTCTTCAGGTTGCGGCTCTTTGACTTTCACAATCAAATCCGCACTGACGTAAACCTCGGCTAAAGAATCCACCAGACTTGCACCTGCGTGTTGGTAGCGCGCATCACTAAAACCCGCCGCCTGCCCCGCACCACTCATCACATAGACACTGTGGCCACGCCGATGTAATTCAGCCGCGCCTGCCGGTGTTAAAGCAACCCGATTCTCACCTGCTTTTATTTCTCTTGGGATACCGATACGCATAAGCGCTTTTCCTGTCATCAATTACTACCCACCTGAGTATAGCCAAAGGATTCAAACAAACTCATTCAGCTTGCAGCAAGTTGGCGCAACTTATGCTGCATGAGTTATGTACAGTTTTTTGACACTCAATTTGAATCAGAAATCGCGCAAAAGTGAGTTATTTACCGCCAATACTGACAATTTGGGGCACTGCGGTGACAAAAATGAGGCCATTGAGGTAGTTATGGGTATCGATGTCAGTGATTTACGCGAGTTGATTATCAAACCTTATTTGCACGGTTTAGGGGAGCATTCAGAGATTGCCGAGAACCTGCTGCTCGGCACCGCAGCACAAGAATCACTTTTGGGACTGCATTGTTATTGCGCGCAAACCAAAGGCTTAGGACTGTATCGCATCACTGCCGAAAAACATCAGGAGCTGTGGGATACCTATTTAGTACAGTTTCCCGATTTAGCTTCGCAACAGCGCGGTTTAGCCAGCCAGCAGCAATTTTTAAAAAATCCACACGGTGAATTGATCAGCAATTTAACTTACAGCACCGGTATGGCCTGGATGATTTACCGCCGTAGCGCGATAGACATCAGCAAACCCGTTGATATATCCACCCTCGCCCAACTCTGGGCCAACCACTTTGACAACGGTACAGGCTGCGCTCGCAATACCGATGAATTTATACAAAGCTATCGCACCCGGGTGATGGATAACTCGAAAAAACTGGTGGCATGAATTCAGAATATAAAAAACCAAAAAGGCTGCAAAATGCAGCCTTTTTGGTTATTAGCGGGTTAAATCCAGATTAATGAATATCCAATACATCCACATACTGAACTGCATTGTCGCTGTGATTCACGGGTGACGCTATGCCGCAAGCATCTGCCTCATCATCAACTGCGGGGGCATCTTTATTGGTTTTAAGGTTCACAAAATCGAATAAATTTAAATCGGCCAATTGCGATGGTTGGGTATTGCGGATAGCCGAGAAAATTGTTTCGGTACGGCCGGGAAATTGACGTTCCCATTGCTGCAACATGTCTTTAACAACCTGACGCTGCAGGTTTTCTTGTGAACCGCAGAGATTACACGGAATGATCGGGAAGCCTTTTAGCTCAGCAAAATGGGCAATATCTTCCTCCGCGCAGTAACTCAGCGGGCGAATCACTATATTGCGTTTATCATCGGCCAAGAGTTTGGGCGGCATGGCTTTTAGCTTGCCACCGAAAAACATATTCAAAAATAAGGTTTCGATAATATCGTCGCGATGATGACCAAGCGCAATTTTGGTTGCACCAATTTCCTCTGCAAAACCATACAGCGTACCGCGACGCAGACGGGAGCATAAGCCACAGGTGGTTTTGCCTTCCGGAATCACTTCTTTGACGATGCTGTAAGTATCACGCTCGATGATATGGTAAGGCACGCCGACCTGCTCCAAATACTGCGGCAAGATATGCTCTGGGAAACCGGGCTGCTTCTGATCCATATTTACTGCAACCAATTCAAACGAAATCGGTGCCGTCTTTTGCAAGCTCATTAAAATATCGAGCATGGTGTAAGAGTCCTTACCCCCCGACAAACACACCATCACCTTGTCGCCATCCTCGATCATGTTGTAATCGACAATGGCTGAGCCTGTCAGGCGGCGCAAGCGTTTTTGCAGCTTGTTAAATTCAAGGCGATCTCTGCGTTCGTGTAACTCTTTCATGGACTCAAAACTCATGCGGGAAGGTAGCTCAATCGGCGACTGGGTCGGCGAGCGGCGCATTGTACGGATTTTGCGCGCAAGTTGAAACGAATCCCCCAAATCACGGCAAGATTTTGCCGGTCTATAATAGGGTTATTACCGGCTAAGCAACTGAAATCGCTACAACTATTGTCTGGATACCCTATACAGACTGGCACCTCCAGCATCTGGCATAGGGCTTGCTCTTACCACCATCAAGCCCCCACCGAAAGCAGTACCAGGGGAGAATTTTTGCCGTGAGGAGGTAGTCATGTCGTTTTTCGACAAACTGTTTAGAAAAGGTGCTCGCTCATCTGCACCAACCAAAGCACCAGCCGCTGGACAAGAGGACGTATCGTCCGCAAATAACATCCCTGAGCGGTATCTCCCACTAGCGGAGTTACACGCACAGAGGCAATTACTGGAGATAAAAATTACCGGTACCAGCCGTGTTTATCAGAGCATGATTTTGGCGATTGATGTCGAACGCGGCCTACTCTGGCTGGATGACCTTTTCCCGCAACAACTATTATTAGACGCGGGCGATGAAATTACCCTGCGCCACCATCGCAATGGCGAGCAGCTGGTCATTCGCGCCCCTATAGTCGCCATGGGCTTTACCTATGACGCAATAGGATTTGCCATCGCCCTGCCTGAGTTTGTTTATTACATGCCCAGACGCAACGCACCGCGTTTTATCGTCGGCCACCAATCACCACTTTCGGTCAAAATTCGCACCCTTGGGCAAGAACCCAGTTATGGCACATTACAAGACATTTCTACCGGCGGACTACGCTTGATAGTAGCGGGCAATATGCTGCCCTACCTGCGCCATGGCGCTCTATTGCCAATGTGCGAGGTGGATATTAGCGATGAGCTACAAATTCGTTGCCGCGCGCGTATCTGTGCGTTTCGTATAGGTCGCAGCCCTTATCGCCATACCCAAATCAGTGTTGAGTTTATCGATATGGAGGAAGAGACGCGCGCCGCGCTCGCCCGATTTCTGCGCGAATCGCAACTCAGCCATAGTGGACACTGCGCCCCAGAACCCATCAACAGCTACGCCGCCTGAGGACAGGCAATCGTGAAAATAAACCAGTAGAAGAAAGCTACTGATTCTCTTGTTCTGAACTAAGATAGAAACACCAATGCTGAAGATGTAATTCGCGGCATCACCAATCACATCAACAGGACGGATAAACTATCGCACAAACAACTGGATTTGATTCTCAGATTTAATTAATGCCACCGTGAATTAACGCAATTGATTCAGCTTTTTACAAAAAATTTCGTTAAGCTTGGGGCAAACGACTAATTATTTTCTGCGGATGATATGGAACCCTCATGATATACAGCCAAGAAATTGCCAACCAAGATTTACTGCGCCTAGATCGTGCTCACGTGTGGCACCCTTACACATCATTTACCCAACCCGGTACTGTTGCAGCAGTAAACCACGCACAGGGGGCAGAATTACATCTGGCAGACGGCCGCGTTTTGGTTGACGGCATGTCCTCTTGGTGGAGCACACTGCACGGCTACAATCATCCGGTATTAAATCAAGCAGTGATTGATCAAGTTGGTAAAATGGCGCACGTGATGTTTGCCGGAATTACACATGAACCTGCAGTAAAGCTCGCCAGCTCACTCGCTAAAATAGCTCCCGATGGATTAAATAAAGTTTTCTTTTCTGATTCAGGCTCTGTTGCAGTTGAAGTTGCACTTAAGATGGCAATTCAATATTGGCATTCTCAAGGTCAGGCTCAGCGCACCATGTTTCTAACATTAAAGCGCGGTTATCATGGCGACACTTTTGGTGCCATGTCAGTTTGCGATCCACACTCAGGTATGCACCATCTCTTTCACCGCTCGCTTTCACATCATTTATTTGCAGAAGCGCCACCTTGCAGTTTTGATGAGACGTTTCAAGAATCCCATATTGCGAATTTTGCACAGCTCATCCAACAACATCGCCAAAAGATTGCGGCAGTCATTCTTGAACCGATTGTTCAGGGTGCTGGAGGAATGCGTTTTTATTCACCGGATTATTTACGGCGTGTACGCGAGCTCTGCAATAAAAATGAAATTCTTTTAATCGTCGACGAAATCGCCACCGGCTTTGGCCGCACTGGAAAACTATTTGCCTGTGAGCACGCCGGTATCAGCCCGGATATTTTATGTATAGGCAAAGCACTGACCGCAGGTTACATCACCCTGGCAGCAACACTCTGCAACGACAAGGTGAGCAACGGCATCTGCAGTGGTGAGAGTGGCATTTTTATGCATGGGCCGACCTATATGGCTAACCCGCTTGCCTGTGCTGTGGCCAATGCCAGTATTGATCTGCTGCTCAA
Source organism: Cellvibrio sp. ATLC23 (assembly GCF_057196725.1). Taxonomy (NCBI): domain Bacteria; kingdom Pseudomonadati; phylum Pseudomonadota; class Gammaproteobacteria; order Cellvibrionales; family Cellvibrionaceae; genus Cellvibrio; species Cellvibrio sp. ATLC23. Next base: position 408,323 of record NZ_JBXUOS010000004.1, read on the forward strand.
CTCCGATTGGCAGACAACAGTTGCGAACATCGCGCAACAAATGCGCGATGAATTGGCACCATGCAAAGATTTCTCATACGTGCGCGATGTGCGCGTGCTGGGTGCTATCGGGGTGGTCGAATTAGAAAACGCAGTGGATACGAGCAAGTTAATGCCGCTGTTTATCGAGTTGGGAGTGTGGATCCGCCCCTTTGGCAATGTTATCTATTTAATGCCGCCCTTCATCATCAGCAAAGATGAATTAAGCAAATTAACATCGTCAATATTGAAAGTAGTCGCAACACTCACAAAGTAGCCGCGAGGGTCAAGGGGAGCCAGTTCCCCGATTCAACCCACCTCTTTAGCATTAGGCAAGCAAGATACTATCGCTACCGCTGCATTTCATACTTGCGCATTTTTTCTACCAGGGTGGTGCGGCGCACGCAAAGCTTATCTGCTGCCCGAGCAACAACACCACCGCAATCATTCAACGCTTGCTGAATTAAACTCATCTCTAAATTGGTAATGTACTCACGTAAGTCAATACCTTGTTCGGGCAAAAGCGGAGTGTCGTTCATATTTACATAACTGGTACTACCTGATACTGCAGTACCATTTGCATTTGCTGGCGCGTGCACGAAATCTTCATCGGTTACATCCACATGACGATACTTTGCCGGTAAATCTTGCACACCAATTACACCAAACGGATGCATGATTGCCATGCGCTCAACCAAGTTAGCAAGCTCGCGCACATTACCGCTCCATTCATGCTGGCAGAGCGACATAATTGCTGCCGAATTAAAACGAATAGAACCACGCTGCTCGCTTTCCATGCGCGACACTAACTCGTTCATCAATAATGGAATATCTTCAGACCGGTCTTTTAGTGATGGCAGCTCGATAGGAAATACGTTCAAACGATAGAACAAATCCTCACGGAAAGTATTATCCGCAATCATCTGCTCAAGATTACGATGGGTTGCAGCAATTACCCTAACATCTACCGGCTGGGTTTTGTTGCTACCAACACGCTCGAAGCAACGCTCTTGCAATACGCGCAAAATTTTAACTTGCATATTAAGCGGCATATCGCCAATTTCATCTAGAAATAAGGTGCCGCCCTCTGCCATTTCAAAACGGCCAGCGCGCGAATTGATCGCACCAGTAAACGCCCCTTTTTCATGACCAAACAATTCACTTTCGAGTAACTCCGCTGGAATTGCACCGCAGTTAACGGGAACAAAAGGCTTGTCCCGACGTGGCGAGTTATAGTGCAGGTTACGCGCAACTACTTCTTTACCCGTACCCGACTCACCAGTAATCAACACTGAAACATCTTTATCAGCCACCTGCGCCATCATTTCACGCACGTTTTGAATTTCGCGACTGGTACCTACCAGACTGCGAAACAAATGTACGGGGCGCCGCTGAGGCTGTCGCTTACTCGTAGATTGCGCTTCGCGATACAACTGGGCGCGATGCAGTGTATCAACCAGCTTGTTATAGGTAGGAGGGAGAGAAAGAGTAGCAATAACCATAAAGCGATAGAGATCATCCAATCCCTCATCGGCATTTTGATTTTCATCGCCAACCAAGACAACTGCCACCTCATCATTCCAAGAGCGGATTTCTTTAAGCAGCTGCGCAAGAGATTGATTGCTGTCACGATAATCACCAATCAAGATCGCTACATAGTCTTCGCCGTTATTTTCCTCGGCAACAGCGGCCTGCCAAGTATTGCTAGCGGTTGTGCGTGTAGTTTCGCTAAGGAAATCCAGCAAAATTTTTAAATCGTGCCTGCGTGACTGATTATCGTCTATAACAAGAACTTTATTGTTGCGCCACATACCCCAAGACCTTTTTCATTTCATACCAACACCCCGACGGCAGATAAAATATCAGTCAAGGCAAAGAAACGGCTACTTGGAGTAAGTAATAGACGAGACACTGATCTTAGTCAAACTTATGGCGAAATGTTTTTGGCGTTTTAACAGCATTTAATCAACCAGAATAATTATTCGCCAAATTTACGCCTTTTCAGCTTCGAACAAAATAAAGACAATCAACAACACTTATGGTGCAACTACGCGGAAACCACACAAATTGTTTTTATGGTTTGTTATTTTATGACAAATAATTTTATGACTTGGGCGATGCCACTTGTGGGGCAATTTCATCCCACCCGGATTTAATTGTCTTTAATAATTGAATCGCTTCATTAACTTTTTCGACATCATTCAACTTGGATGCTTCCAACAACTTAAGGTTAATGTACTCATAAAGCTGATCAAGTCGCTCAGATAACTCTCCAGCATCCATATCCAACGAGCTACGCAAGCCGCCAATAATGCTGATGGCCTTTCCCAACAACTCGCCTTTTGCCGCAAGATCTCCGCGCTCAATAGCTCCTTGAGCTGCCGCCAAACGCCCAAGTGCACCTTCAAATAGCAATTGAATTAAACGATGTGGCGAAGCATTGTTAATTTCTGATTCAATACCCAACTGACGATATTGTTTCAGCGCTTCTTGTGGTTTGTAGTTAGACACGGACTATCCCCTGCGAGCAGTTATGTATCTTAAGGCTAGCAGGGCTAAGAGGCTTTTGCGAGTTTTGCTATAAGAGAGTTGTTTTAAAAACCTTATGAACTAGTGCTTTTAACACTTATTTCACAATTTTAAGCAAGGGCAGATCCATACCAGCCTACTTAGGTCGCATGAAGAAGCGTCACTTCACGCTGACATTGGGCTATCAGGCCAGCATAAACACCTTTCAACTCCCCTAACGCACATACCAATGTAGACTTGTCATCGCGATTTGCTGCGATCACTTTATCGATCAACAATATGCAAATGCGATCCAAATGCCGAACTTTTTCCCAATCCTCCTGCTGTAATGCGGTGGTTAATTCTAGCTGCAGATGACGCATAGCCATAATGCCAGCTTCGCCACGGTATTCAGGAGCAGACACCAACTGAATCGCCATAATAAACCCCTCGTTACACGTGACTTCCAATCGCATCCCAGGCGGTTTTTATCTCGCCCAGCAAACGACCGCACTCATCCAGATACTCCGGATTGTTTTCATAATTCGCCTGACTAAGGCGGCGAATGACATAGTCGTATAAACCGTCAAGATTAGCGGCAAGAGCACCGCCCTCTTTGTCATTCAAGCTACCCTGTAACCCGCCCACTATGGCTACTGCCTTGCCAATTAACTCACCTTTACGGGCAATCTGATTTTGCGCCATGGCACCTTTAGCTTGGGCGATGCGCTCTAATGCGCCTTCAAACAACATCTGTATTAAACGGTGAGGAGATGCTGTTTCAACACTGGAATGAACTTTGACGCTGGCATAGTTCTGAACGGCAGAATAGGAATTCATATATCACCACAGAGTATTAGAATTTTGCGTTGCTGGCCGGAGCGACCAAACAACCCAACCCTATAAGCTAACGGCACTAATCGTAAAATCTTTAACCTGAAACCGAGAAAAATGTAAAAAGACCATGCCGCAACTTGCGAGATTACTATGCAAGCCAAGTGATAAATTCATTTCGGATTCAGCCACAACAACTAAAGTAAATGTAACCATCGCAAAGGAGATATTCATGAACAACCATTTTGTTTCAATGTTATATGCGACGATTCTTGCAGGCATCTCCAGCACATGTGTTGCCGAGTCTTTACGCTGTAAAACGAAGCTCACGCACCTCGGTGACACTAAAGCAGAAGTCCTCGACAAGTGCGGCAACCCCATAATGACCGACAGCTTCTGCCAACCAATCGCAACCACTACCCAAGCTCAGGGAATACAAAATGGCGATAACAATGCACAAAACAATATCGCTATAGCGACATGTGAAAATATAGATATCTGGACCTACAACCCCGGCAAAGGCAAATTCATCACCCACCTGTATTTTGCTCGGGGTCAGCTGCAGAGTATTCGCTATGGCGACAGAGTGAAATAAGAGCACATTGAAAAACTATTGCACAACCCGATTTACTGTATATAATCACAACCACTGTACAAATAAACAGATACGGGAGTGCATCATGTCTGACTTAACACCGCGCCAAGAACAGGTACTGCAACTTATTCGTCAATACGCAGATGAAACAGGTTATCCGCCCACGCGCGCCGAGATCGCACGAATTCTCGGCTTTAAGTCAGCCAATGCCGCTGAAGAGCATATTAAGGCTCTGGCTCGCAAAGGTGCGATCGAAATCATTCCCGGCGCATCACGCGGAATAAAATTGCCAGAGATACAAGCAGGCATCCCAATTGTTGGACGCGTTGCAGCAGGCAATCCGATTCTTGCACAAGAGCATATTGAAGATTATTGCAATATCCCCCAGAGCTTTTTCTCACCCAGTGCAGATTTTTTCCTGCGCGTTCACGGCATGAGCATGAAGGATGCCGGCATTCTCGATGGCGACTTGCTTGCAGTTCATAAAACTGATCAGGTTCGCAACGGCCAAATTGTTGTTGCACGCATAGGTGAAGAAGTTACCGTTAAGCGTTTCAAGCGCTCAGGCAACAAAGCAGAAGTTGAGTTATGGCCAGAAAACCCCGAATTTGATGTCATCTTGGTTGATATGCGCGACCAGGAATTCAGTATCGAAGGCCTCAGTGTAGGAGTAATTCGCCGTGACTAACATCGCCCACGTCATCCCCACCACTACTACTCGGCAGCAACCCGCGAACGGCGTCACCGAGCTGGTATTAACCAGTGACTCCCCTGAACAGGTTGCACTGCTACTACCAATGATTGCCTTTCTTAGCAATGCATGCAGCGATCGCTGGATTACCTGGATCGCACCCCACAATATCAGCCGTGAATTACTGGAATCTTATGGTGTTAATACGCGCTATATTCGAGTTATTCACTGCCAAAACCCGCAAACACTCTTATGGATTACGTGGGAAGCGCTCTCGGCAGGCAACAGCCACACAGTGATATCAAGCCCGGGAAAGCTGGCAGATAAAGAGCTTGCCCAACTTGAGATGGCAGCCAAAATCGGTGAGTGTCAGGGATTACTGCTCAGAGTGCGCTAAGCTAATGGCGCGTTAATTAAACGCAGTTAATGATGGGATTGTACTTCGAATAAATGAAGTATCGCAGGGAGGCAGCCTCAGCCTGTATAGCTGAAGTTAATGCAGCATTAATTTTTCGGTATCACTCAACTCTTCAACCATTTCATCTAACATAGCTTCCGCCTGTTGATCAGCAATATCGCCTGCAGCCTCCATCCCTGCTTCAATCATTGCTTTGGCAACTAAAAATTTTTCTTCACCCAAAAAAGCCAGAGATTCTTCTGAAAAACGAATTGTCACCAGAGGCTCATTCTTCTCATCATCAGCACGCGCCAAAGCCACATCACCATTCAGCAATTCAACAATTTCATAAAAAGACGACATGACTACCTCGGCTGCCTCAACTTAAAATGGGGGGTGCATTCTAACACCCAATTACCTCAAAGCCTATTTGACAAGCTGCCGTGGAGAGGCAAGCAGCAAGAGACAAGGTGAAGTGCTGGCAATTACCCAGCCCATATCCGCACTGGGAAGAAGAACGGCTTGGCCAGAAGCAAGCTCACAAGTCCGCCCAGCAGAGCTCAATGTTAACTGCCCTTGCAATACCATTAGCACGGAATAAATATCACTCTTAGAGGTATAACTGCCATTTAGTTGGATTCGCTGCACCGCAAAATCATCAAAGTTTACAATGCGTTCAATGCGCAACTGCTGATTGGCAATCAGCAACTCAGAGGGCTGAGATTGGGCAACATTCAGATCTACCAATTCAAGTGCACTTTCAGTATCCCAGTGCGATTGGGTTAATACCTTTTGCCCGAAACTGAGAATTTTGCGCTCATAAACTGGGGTCTGAAACTCCACAACTCTAACCCCATGCTGCAGTGCATGAGGAACCAATTTAGGTACGGTGATCACATCCCCCAGTGTTAATGGACGACTCGCCACAAAACTGTTCATGGTTTTGCGCAGCTCAGCCTCAGTTTCAAATAATGTTTTATTTTCAATCTGTTGCGATAACTCATTAATCCAATTTATCAATTGGGAATGCATTACAGGCTGGTGTATTTCTAATCCTGCTGCAGTTCGCTTCTCATCTAACTGAAGATCTATTAAATGCCTGACCTGCTCATAAGCCAGCACGGAACCCAGATAAGCCTGTTTAAATGCATCGTCAGTCTGATAGCGCCGCCGCATTTCAGGCGAAAAACCCAGTTGGATTGCACCAATCCCCTCAGGCCAAGCCTTCGGGTCTATATGGGTCACAACATAAACTTCTTGTTTTTCTTGATGAAGCTCAAAATACAAATCGCCATAAACTTCATCTGGAAGTGGATCAAGAATTTTAAGCAAAATAGGCTGAGCTTCATGAGGCAAGCCCATTTGCTCCGACATAAGCTCCAACAGCCACGGCAAGGGGATAACACCAGCATCGCCCATTACACCAGACTGACCGCGAGCCTCAATACCGGTATACCAAATCTCCTGCCCCCATGGTTTGGGGATATGGATGGGAGCCAATAGCCAAGGATCGGACATCACAAGCCAAGGTAGCGCATGCAGTTGACAATACTCCCGCAACACTTCGTTCGCATTAGCAACGCCATTAGGCAAAGATTGCAGTTGCTCCAACCTCTCAGCAGTGAAAAAACAAATACTCCCTTCAATACGTATAGATTCGTGACTATCTACAACAATTGAAAGCAACGCAAGTAACTCTAACGAGGGTTGCTCAGGAAGATAATATTGCGAGTGGGAAAACTGGATCACCAGCTGCTGCGCTTGCGGAAACTCACCTATAGCTAGCAAGCGCCGAATGGTTTGTTCCATTAATTTGGCAGCCGGGACAGCTTTATCAAAGCAAAAAGAAACCAACACAATTCTCACAAATAGAATAGTTACACGCAGTTTAACAGACGAAGCTATAAGGGTGGATGAAACCCAAACTGACACCATAGAGATAAAAATAAAGGGCCAACGTATGTTGACCCCTTATTGGTACTGCAGGTTTGATCCGACTGATTAATTCAGGCGCTCTAACACAGTGGTAATCCCCTGCCCCAAGCCTATGCACATAGTGGAGACACCCAAATTTAAATCGCGATCCTGCATCACCGTCAATAGTGAACCGGTGATACGAGTTCCCGAGCAACCGAATGGATGCCCCAGTGCAATTGCGCCGCCGTGTAAATTAACCTTATCGTTCATCACTTCAAGCAATTTGAGATCCTTCAACACCGGTAATGCTTGAGCAGCAAACGCCTCATTCAGTTCAACAGCATCTATATCGTCGATAGTTAAATTGGCCGCCTTCAACGCTTTTTCAGTTGATGGCACAGGGCCATAACCCATAATCGACGGATCAACACCCGCAAGCCCCAATGAAACCACTTTGGCGATAGGCTTTAAACCCAATGATTTCGCGCGCTCTGCCGACATCACCAGCATCACCGAAGCCCCATCACTTAATTGCGATGAGGTGCCAGCAGTGACTTGCCCATTTTTAGGGTCAAACACAGGTGACAATTTAGACAAGGCTTCTACCGTTGTTTCTGGTCGAATAGTTTCGTCCTGATCGACGGAGATTAAAAAACCATCGCTGTTATGACCATCAACCGCAATAATTTCGCGGCTAAACTTACCCGTTTCACGTGCATGAGCGGCCAGTTGATGGGAGCGCGCACCGAACTCATCCATTTGCTGGCGATTGATGCCGTGCAAGAGCGCGAGATACTCAGCTGTCATACCCATGTTGCCCGCCGCTTTGGCGACAGATAAACCCAATAAGGGATTGATACTGACCGACTCATACATGGGCAAATGCCCCATATGTTCAACACCACCGATCAGATACACATCACCCTGCCCAGCGCGAATATTCACTGTTGCGGTATGTAGCGCTGACATAGAAGAGCCGCAAAGACGATTGATCGTTTGCGCCGGAATGGTGTGCGGCAAACCGGCCAACAACAGAATATTGCGCGCGATATTAAACGCCTGCTCTTCGCGCTGCATAACGCAGCCCCACAACAGGTCATCAATAGTACCGGGGTCGAGTTCTGGATTGCGCGCCAGCAAACCTTTGATAATCGCAGCTGAAATATCATCGGCACGCATATGACGAAAGCAACCGTTTTTAGAGCGCCCCATGGCACTGCGGGCAAAGTCAACAATGACGGCGTCGCGTGGTTGTAAGCTCATTCGTATGACTCCTTAGCCGTAAAATTTTTGGTTGTTAGCCGCTTTGGCTTTGAGACTTTCCGGTGCTTGATAAAGAGCACCCAAGGCGGCGAATTTTGCGGCCATATCACAGAAAGTTTGCGCACCGATTGCATCAATCCAACGGAAAACGCCACCGCGGAACGGAGGGAAGCCAGTGCCATACACCAATGCCATATCGGCTTCAGCAGCTGTTTCCACTATACCTTCGTCGAGACAGCGCGTTAATTCGGTGGCCATTGGAATCATCATGCGCGCGACAATATCTTCATCGCTGATGTCAATCGCACCTTGAATACATGGCTTAAGAATATCGGCCACTTCAGCGGCCGCCACTTTCGCTGGCTTACCTTTTTTATCCAACACGTAATTGTAAAAGCCCTTCTCGTTTTTCTGACCGAGGCGTCCCGCAGCAAAAAGCGCATCGGTACACGAGGTAAAGTCACGCTGCATACGATCGGGGAAACCATTGGCCATCACTTTTTCGGCGTGGACTGCGGTATCTATCCCCACCACGTCCAATAAATACGCAGGTCCCATTGGCCAGCCCCAGGTTTCCATCAATTTATCGATACGCTGAAAATCAACACCGTCGCGCAGTAACATCGCAAAACCAGCCAAATAGGGGAACAGCACGCGATTGACTAAAAAGCCGGGGCAATCTTTTACCACGATAGGCTTTTTACCCATGGCATTGGCATAAGCTACGGTGTGAGCGACAGCGTTGTCCGATGTCTTTTCACCGCGAATCACTTCCACCAGAGGCATCATGTGGACGGGGTTAAAAAAGTGCATGCCGCAGAAATTTTCTGGCCGCGCTAAATCTTCGGCAAGATAAGTGATCGAAATAGTCGAGGTATTAGAAGCGAGCACTGTATCGCTGCTGACTTTGGTTTCAACTTCGGCCAACACCGCTTTTTTTACTTTTGGGTTCTCAACAACCGCCTCAACCACAATATCAACTTGGTCAAAGCCATCGTAAGTCAGTGCAGGCTCAATACGATTCAGTACGTTGCCCATTTCAGTTGCGGTTAATTTTTTACGCTCAACACGTTTGCTTAATAATTTATTAGCCTCGGACAAACCCAGATCAATCCCCTGCTGGGCGATATCCTTCATTTTAATCGGGACACCTTTTAGCGCGGATTGATAGGCAATACCGCCACCCATAATCCCAGCGCCAAGTACCGCTCCGCGTTCGATTTTTTTATCGGCTTTTTTCTCCCAAGCCTTGGCTTTTTTGCTCAGTACTTGCTCGTTGATGAAAATACCCACTAGGGATTGAGCGACTGGGGTCTGCGCCATTTTGGCAAAGTTTTCCGCTTCGATTTGCAATGCTTCATCGCGCCCCTTATCGGCTGCTTTTTGCATCGCTTTAATCGCAGAAACAGGCGCTGGATAATTGCGCCCAGCCTGCCCACCCACAAACGCTTTTGAGGTCTCAAAGGCCATCATGGATTCGATAAAGTTTAATCTTAACGGGGCTTTTTTCTGCGCGCGGCGAGCCTGGTAATCGAACTTGCCATTAATACACTGCTGCAAACAATGCAGTGCCGCATCATGTAATTTTTCTGGTTCAACAACCGCATCAACAACACGCGCAGTTAATGCAGCTTCTGCATCATTTTCTTTCCCCGCAGCAATCCATTCAACTGCTGTATCAAGGCCGGCCACTCGCGGTAAGCGTACAGTACCGCCCCAACCAGGAATAATGCCTAATTTAGTCTCGGGCAACCCGACTTTGGCAGCCGTGCTGGCGATACGGTAATCACATGACAAACAAAACTCCAAGCCACCGCCCAATGCGAAACCATTAATCGCCACAACAGTGGGAAATGGCAAATCCTCAAGGCGACAAAAATTGACATTATTAGTCGCCAAATGGCCAGTAATTTGTTCAGGGCCAGAGGCAAATACTGCTCCGAACTCCATAATATCGGCTCCTACAATAAACACATCCTTTGCACTCTTGATCAACAATCCTTGAATATTTTTTTCATTTTCGAGCAAATCGAGTACTTGCTGAAGCTCAGAAACAACAAGCAGACTGAACTTGTTTACCGATTCACCTTGTAAATCAAAGGTTAACTCAGCAATACCATCAGGTAGTAATGACACCTTTAAGGCTTTTCCTTGAAACATAATAAATCTCTCTTTCTAGTAAGGAACGAGGAGGGAAACATGGTTTTGAGTGTAGCAGGCTGGCGTAGAGTTGCCTTATAGGAGTGCAAACTGCTGGGCTTTAACGCACAAAAATTTACGCACATCACCTTTGGTGCACAAAAAGCGAACAACGAAATAGGCTCGCATCATGTGAGGAAAGGTTGATTAAGCGATACGGTTGACTGGCAGGGACATAAAAGCTATCGCCCTGATTTAGCATCTGCCTTCCACTTAGCAAGGTCAACTGCAAGCAACCACTCAATAGCACACCACAACTATCTACTGCGGCGGTACTAAACGCGGTGAACTGCCCTGCCGACAGGCATTCGATTCGAGCATCCAACTGCCGTTGCTGCATTTTAGAATCGTAACCATCCGCATCCGACGCAGTGACAACCTTTGCTTGGCGATCAACAGAAAGCTGAAAATAAAAAAAATCGGCCAGACTAATCGGAAATACAGCAAGTATGCGGCTAAGCGATTGGATACTTGGGCTTACCTGCCCCTGCTCAATCATTGAAATACTGCTATTGGTCACTCCTGCACGCTTGGCCAACTCACGCTGAGAAAAACCAAAAGCCTCGCGAATCAGCTTAATCCGGGCCGCCGTATCCAAAAGAACAGAGCTGGAGGAGGCAGTGTCAACCGATTCACTGGAGATAATAGTAATATTCAGGGAGGATTCTATACCAGTTGCATCATTCGACATGCTTGGTACCAAAACAAAGAAAAGCACTGGGTTAAATACCCAGTGCCAGACGCGGAATTTACTTTTTGGAGGCGAGCAATTGATCTCGCTCAGCTGTTGGCAGATTATCCACAATCAACTGATAAGAATGATCAATCATGCGCTGGATCTGGTCACTAGGAACAGTGCCATCCAAAATAATGGTATTCCAGTGCTTTTTGTTCATTTGAAAGCCTGGGCGAACAGCCGGATATTGCTCTCGCAACTGCAACGCAAGATCAGGATCGCATTTCAGGCTGATACGCGGCACTCCCCCCTCTGCGGTGAGAGTAGAGAACATCTTATGGCAAACTTTATAAACCGCCATATCTGGGCCAGAGGGAAACATTTCCTTGGCTTGATGTTTAGTTAAAAGGTATTTCTGTGCGGAAAGAAAATCCATGTTTTAGTCCTTTATCGAACAACTCGGGTCGATTAAAAAGCTATAAATAGGGTTAAGGTCGAACACTTACATTCATAATCTTTTGCTACTGCAAGTTCCTACATGCAATACCTCACAAGTATAGGCACCAAAAAAACAAATTGTATTTGTCACCAACATGATCGGCCTGCTCCTTCACCTAGTGCTTATTCTGCATCACCCGCGCGAGAAACGATAGCAAGAATGGCGCAGAATTCATCTAATTTTATTTTGGCGGCTATTTTATGGTCAATGCGACCACTACTCATCCCGCCTGCTTCACAAATCCAATCAAAATTACATACTTTTTTAGGTTCGGAAGATGTGTCGCAATTTCTTACACTCTCAACTGAAGACTAGCATATATGAGCTTAGTGAGTAATTGCATATATATTATTTGTATATCGTTAAAAACACCTAGAACGACGTACGCCTATACTCTCGATACTCTGGATACCAGAAATTCTTTTCGATCTTTTCGTCAATTAATTCAAGCGGAATAGGCAGAGCAACACCATCTGTAATTGCTTGAAGGATGACAGTTCTGGCAATGACTTTACTTACCTCCCGAATGCTCTCCAAGGGGGGCAGTAAAGCCCCGCTCCCGGTTTGAGCAATAGGTGATGACTCGGCCAGTGCCTTACTCGCGGCCATCATCATATTATCGGTCACACGCGCAGCCTTCGCTGTGATAACACCCAAACCAATACCAGGAAATATGTAACTGTTATTACATTGGGCTATTTCAATTGTCTGCCCCCCCATGTCGACTGGCTGAAAGGGGCTGCCAGTAGCAACCATAGCCTTACCAGACGTCCAGCGCAGTATATCTACCGGCTGAGCCTCTACCTGTGATGTAGGGTTGGACAGCGGCAGTATCAAGGGGCGTTCGCAGTGAGCCTGCATCGCCTCAACTACCGCTTTGGTAAATAAACCGGCTTGACCCGAGACACCAATCAGTACTGTGGGGTGAGCATTACTGACCGCATCTAATAAGTTGATGCATCCATCTCCTAGCTTATGAGTTAACACCCAGCTATTTACTACTTCATCGGGCGTGCAAAACGGAAGCTGGAAATCGAACAGCCCCGGCACTTGTCTTTGCAGTAAGCCATCGCGACTAATCAAAAAAACTCTGCTGCGCGCCTCTGCGTCACTAGCACCTTCTGCTTTCATTTGTTTAATGATTTGATCGGCGATGCCACATCCTGCAGAACCAGCGCCAGCAAACACAATTCGTTGGTCTTTGAGTTGCTCACCTTTGGCTTTGCACGCAGCCATTAAGGTTCCGACAGCAACTGCAGCGGTCCCTTGGATATCATCGTTAAAGCAGCAGAGCTGGTCACGATAACGGTTCAAAAGCGGAGTTGCATGATCCTGCGCAAAATCTTCAAATTGAAGCAGTACATTTGGCCAGCGAACTTTAACGGCTTGAATAAATTCATCGACGAATTGGTAATATTCGTCGCCAGTAATACGCGGATGACGCCACCCCATATACATAGGATCATCCAACAGTGCAGGATTATTGGTACCCACGTCTAACATAACCGGCAAGGTATACGCAGGGCTTATACCGCCACAAGCGGTGTAAAGGGCAAGCTTGCCAATTGGAATCCCCATGCCGCCAATACCTTGATCACCCAGCCCCAGGATACGCTCGCCATCGGTAACCACGATCACTTTGACGTTTTGTTTGGTCGCATTTTGCAACATATCTTCGATGCGATCACGATCGGGATAAGAGATAAACAACCCGCGTTTACGCCGGTATATTTTAGAAAACTGCTGGCAAGCCAAACCGACTGTAGGGGTATAAATCAGCGGCATAATCTCTGTCAGATGATCAGTCACCAAACGAAAATACGCGGTCTCGTTAGTATCCTGAATATTGCGCAGATAAATATGTTTATCGATAGGCGACTCAAACGAGCGAAGCTGATGATAAACCCGCGCCTCCTGCTCCTCGATCGTCTCAATGTTGTAGGGAAGCAACCCCTCCAGATTAAACTGTTGCCGTTCACGTTCAGTAAACGCACTCCCCTTATTTAATAACGGCGCTTCCAATAATGCAGGCCCAGCAAAAGGGATATAGATCGGACGTTTTTTCGCCATGACATTCACTAACCAATTCTAGGGGTTTAATGCAACCATAGCGCAATTGCCCTAGAACAACCAGCAGAGGGGAATAACAATTATTAATTTGCGCTGCCGAAGGGTAAAATGCCCGCAATCCGCCTCATTGACCCTCTTTTGAATTACGTGAGATAACCATGAACATTGATAAATTTATCGAAAAAGTTAATTCAACTCCCAACACTGTTCACTTTGCTGACACGATTGCGGTGATTGAAGAAAATTACGATTTCACGCCCACCGCATTTCAAAACGGCTCACTTAAGAATGAAGCGGGACAAAATTCCGGTTCTTGTAAATTATTTTCGTTCGCTCAGTTACACAATCTAACAGAAGCTCAAACATTGGTATGTTTTGGGGATTATTACCGTGTTGATGTACTGCAACATCCCGATGCGCAAGACCATCAAAATATTCGTAACTTTATGCAATCTGGCTGGAGCGGCATTACGTTTAGTGGCAGTGCATTAAGCAAAAAATAACTTTAGGAATCCGCCATGTTATACCTACTCAGACTCATTGTGATCACCATCAGCCTCACAGCTTGCGCTTCATCACTTACATCTACAAAAAATACACCTAAAGCAGAACTGACACACTGCCCTGAAAATCGACCGCACATATGCACAAGAGATTATCGGCCGGTTTGTGCGACAAAGGATACCAATGTCCGCTGCGTAACCACACCTTGTCCCTCAACAGAGCAAAAAACGTATAGTAACGCCTGTAGCGCCTGCGCAGACTCAAAGGTTATCGGCCATATTCCCGATGAGTGCCCTTCTCTATCAACCAAACAGCAATAGTATTATGTGGATACAGAAAGAACTTCATTTAGCTGCTCGCACGCGAGGATTTCATCTAATTACCGACGAAATCCTGCGGCGGTTGCCCGAGTTAAGCAATTACAAAATCGGCCTGTTGAATATTCTCATTAAACACACCTCAGCATCATTAACAATTAATGAAAATGCCGACCCAACCGTGCGCAAAGATTTTGAAAGCTTTTTTAATCGCGCAGTACCGGAAGATGACCACTATTATTTACATAATGATGAAGGTAGTGATGACTTGCCAGCACATTTAAAAGCCAGCATTTTGGGAGCAAGCCTAAATATTCCCATTACCGATGGGCAGTTAAATTTAGGGATTTGGCAAGGCGTCTATTTGTGTGAGCATCGCAATCACGGCGGCAACCGCACGCTAGTAATAACGTTACACGGTGAAGTCTACATGTGATCGACTAAAGAATTATATGGAAAAATAAAGCCCTAGTTCTCACTAGGGCTTTATTAAGGTTTGAGAAATATCAACTAATCAGGGATTTCAAATCAGCGGCGTTCCAGTGAGGGAAATGCTTGCGAATAAGTGCATTTAGCTCGATTTCAAAGTCGCTGTACTGAGTCAGCGTTGTCGCTTTTGACTCCAGCTGCTCGATAACCATACCAGCGCCTACGGTGATGTTAGTGAGGCGATCAATCACAATAAATGCACCGGTCGCACGATTATTATCGTACTCATCGGCAACAACAGGTTGAGTCAATAACACATCAACTACAGCGATATCGTTTAACTGCAACTGATTAACTATTGAATGTTCCTGCGTATTTACGTCGATACGATAATTGATGGCCTCAATCGATCCACTCACCACTTTGCTGGCGAATTTAAACAGGTATTCGGAATTCGCTTGAGCGCCTTTTTCTGCCATCCATACAACATGTGCCTTAAGATGATTGGATTGTGGCACTGAGTCTTTTGCTAATACCAGCATGTCACCACGGCTAACATCAACCTCGCTAGTGAGTGTCAATGTGACTGCTTGGCCAGTAAATGCCTCCTGCAATTCTCCATCGTAAGTCACGATGGATTTTACATAGCTTGTTTTACCAGAAGGCAGTACACGAATTTCATCGCCGACCTTCACTACACCAGATGCAACATTGCCGCAGAAGCCACGGAAGTTGAGATTGGGACGATTGACGTACTGTACGGGAAAACGGAAATCCGAATAATTTTTGTCGCCCGCAATAGGCACAGTTTCAAAAATTTCCATCAAGGTTTGACCCTGATACCAAGGTGATCTCTCTGAGCGATTCACCACGTTGTCGCCATCCAATGCAGAGATAGGCACAAACATGACATTGTTCATACCTAATTTCGCCGCAAAATCAAAATAATCTTGTTTGATTTTGTCAAACACTGCTTGATCAAAATTCAACAAATCCATTTTATTAACAGCAACAACAATATGCTTAATGCCCAGCAATGAAGCGATATAACTGTGGCGACGAGTTTGAGTAACCACACCATAGCGTGCATCAATCAAGATAATCGCAAGATCACAAGTAGATGCGCCCGTCGCCATGTTACGCGTGTACTGCTCATGACCTGGTGTATCCGCAATAATAAATTTACGTTTTGCGGTAGAAAAATAGCGATAGGCAACATCGATCGTAATGCCCTGCTCACGCTCCGCTTGCAAACCGTCTACCAGCAGCGCCAAATCGATTTTTTCGCCGGTAGTGCCGTGTTTAACGCTATCAGAGCGGATTGCATCCAATTGATCTTCATAGATCATTTTTGAGTCATGCAATAAACGGCCGATTAAGGTACTTTTGCCGTCATCTACACTGCCGCAGGTTAAAAAGCGCAGCAATTCTTTTTGTTCATGTTGCGCGAGATAGGCGTTGATATCCTGCGCAATTAATTCGGACTGATGACTCATAAGGGTCTCTTTGCAATCAGTAAGTTGTATTGACTAAAATTTTACAAAAGGGTGTTAGAACGATTAGAAATAGCCTTCTTGCTTTTTCTTCTCCATCGAACCGGAGCTGTCGTGATCAATTACCCTGCCCTGACGCTCCGATGTGGTCGTCAACAGCATTTCCTGAATAATTTCTGGCAAGGTAGTCGCTTCAGACTCAACCGCACCGGTTAATGGATAACAACCGAGTGTGCGGAAACGCACCATTTTTTCTTCAACTTTATCCTCTGGGCCAATCGGCATACGGTCATCATCAACCATGATGAGGGTGCCGTCGCGCTCAACCACTGGGCGCTTGGCAGCAAAGTACAGCGGAACAATGGGGATATTTTCCAAATGGATGTACTGCCAAATATCCAATTCAGTCCAGTTAGACAAAGGGAATACACGAATACTTTCACCCTTATCTACACGGCCATTGTAAATATTCCACAATTCGGGGCGTTGATTTTTTGGGTCCCAGCGATGGTTTTTATCGCGGAAAGAATATACGCGCTCTTTTGCACGGGATTTTTCTTCATCACGACGAGCGCCACCAAAAGCCGCATCAAAACCATATTTATTCAGCGCTTGTTTCAAGCCCTGGGTTTTCATGATGTCGGTGTGTTTGGCGCTACCATGGGTAAATGGCCCTACGCCCATATCAACACCTTCTTGGTTGATATGCACAATCAAATCCCAACCCAAGTCTTTGATTCGCTGGTCGCGAAACTCAATCATTTCACGAAACTTCCACGTAGTGTCTACGTGCAACATGGGAAATGGTGGTTTACCGGGAAAGAATGCTTTCATGGTGAGATGCATCATTACCGCAGAGTCTTTGCCGACAGAATAAAGCATGACCGGTTTATCAAACTCAGCAGCAACTTCGCGGATGATATGAATACTTTCAGCTTCAAGCTGCTTGAGGTGAGTCAAGTTGTAATTTGACATTAAATAGTTACCAGATAAGTACAGCGTTGGCGATTAACACGAGTGATGTAAAAACAGCCGCGATTATATAGAGCCTGAACGCAAGGTTTAATGACTAATTGTTTCTAAGTTTATTCCTGTAAGTTTGGACGCTTACAAATTAATCTTCTTTTTGTGCGGCATGGCGCTTGGCTAACAAAAGCGTAAACTCATCTCGCGCCTCTTTTGCGCGACTAAATACATTGAGTAAATAATCGCTATCTTCGTGCTCAATACTGCTACGCAAGCGCGACAAGTTGTCGATAAACAAATCCATCGATTGCAAAATTGCAGTTTTGTTAGCGCGCATAATGTCATGCCACATTACCGGATCACTGGATGCAATCCGCGTAAAGTCGCGAAAACCGCCAGCGGCATAACGAAAGATATTGGGGTTTTTTATATCTTCAGCGAGTGTATCTACCAATGAATAGGCAATCACATGTGGCAAGTGGCTGGTTGCGCCCAACACTTCATCGTGCTCAACAACCGACATGCTCAATACTTCAGCTCCAACGGTTTGCCACATCCGGGTAACCAAATCGATATGCCAAGCTGCGGTATTATCCAGAGGCGTTAGAATAACGCGATGATTCTCATACAGATTAGGGTTGGCTGCTGTAACACCACTTTTTTCTGAGCCCGCAATAGGGTGCCCAAGTACAAACTGTGATGGCACCTGACCAAAAACAGCTTCGGCTGCACGCTGCACGCTGCCCTTTACACTAGCGCCATCGGTGATGGTGACAGTATCGGCAACGCAGTGTTTGATTTCTTCCAAAACCGCATTGACCGATAAGGTGGGTACCGCAATAAAAATAACGTCACCCTGCCCCAGCTCACCGGCAATCTCTTGTAGCGAGGTATAAGCGCGATCAACCACACCATGATTTACCGCTTCCGCGCAGGTTTCCGCTTTACGTGCAATACCGATTACTTCATTGCAGGCACTGCGCTGCTTTAAGCCGGTAGCCAGGCTCCCGCCAATCAAACCTATACCAACAACAACAAATTTATTGATCAGGGGTTGGGACATAAATAATCACAATACCGCTTTGGGATAGGAACCGAGCAATTTCAAATCGGCGCAACGGCTAGCGACTTCTTTCATCACATCGCTAATTAATGGCTCGTCAACATGGCCGGCAAAATCGATAAAAAATACGTAAGTCCATGCGCCAGTGCGCGAAGGGCGAGTTTCCACACGGGTCAAATCAATATTGTGACGATGAAACGGCTCCAGCAGCTTATGCAGCGCACCAGGTTCATTGCGCATAGCAACAACAATCGAGGTTTTATCAACACCACTTTGCGGAACCGCTTGTTTGCCAATAATTAAAAACCGCGTGGAGTTATCTGGCTGATCTTCAATTTTTTCAGCAATCATTTTCAAACCGTATCGCTCTGCTGCCATGGAGCCAGCGATAGCAGCCGCATTCCACTCACCTTTTAAACGCTTGGCCGCTTCAGCATTACTGCTAACTGCAATGCGCTCGGCTTTGGGATAGTGTGCATCCAGCCATTTGCGACACTGCGCAAGCGATTGCGAGTGAGAGTAAATACGAGTGATATTGTTGACGCTAGTAACATCAGACACCATCAAATTGTGATGAATACGCAATTCAACTTCGCCACAAATTTTCAGGTTAGAACCCATAAAATTATCGAGCGTGTGGTTCACTACACCTTCTGTCGAATTCTCAACTGGAACTACGCCGTAATTAACTGCGCCCGCTTCCACTTCGCGAAATACTTCATCGATCGCAGAAAACGGGAGCACAATGGCCGAGTGACCAAAATGTTTTAACGATGCCTGCTGAGTAAAGGTGCCCTCTGGCCCCAAATAGGCGACCTTAATGGGATTCTCCAGCGCCAAACATGCCGACATAATCTCGCGAAACAAGCGCGCAACTTCTTCATTGCTAAGAGGGCCCTTATTGCGCTCCATGGCTTTACGCAAAACCTGCGCTTCGCGCTCAGGGCGATAAAACAAAATCTTGGCATCTTCCGGCAGATTTGCTTTTTTTACATCGGCCACTTCTTGCGCGCACTCTGCCCGCGCCGAAATCAAACGACCGATTTCTTCATCGATCGCATCGATTTTATTGCGCAGCGCAAGTAATTTTTCTGCTTCAGTTTGATCTGTGCTCATCTACTCACTCGATTACTAATAGGTCGACTACCTATCGGTTAATTACTCCTGGTCGCTCGCATCATCTGCGGCGTCATCGATAATGTCGTCCGCCACATCATCCGCAGCTACACCATCGTCAAGCGCTTCTTCACCTTCTGTTGCTTCAGAGCGCGCCAATTCACGCTTGGCATTTTCATCGACGTTTTCTTCGATGCGCTCCAAGCCCTGCATACGCTCGCCTTCTTTCAATTTAATCAGGCGCACACCTTGAGTATTACGGCTCAATACAGAGACTTCATCAACACGGGTACGAACCATAGTGCCTTGGTCGGAAATCAACATGATTTCTTCGCCATCAAATACTTGTACCGCACCGACCAATTGGCCATTACGCTCGGTAGTTTGCATGCCGATCACACCTTGCGAGCCACGGCCTTTTGCCGGGAATTCACCTACTTTAGTGCGCTTACCATAACCATTTTCACTTACGGTAAGTACTTGGCCGTTTTCCATCGGGATAACCATGCCAACCACACGCTGACCTTCGGCCAAACGAATACCGCGCACGCCGCGTGAAGTACGACCCATTGCACGCACTTGTGATTCACGGAAACGTGCCGCTTTACCGGAGCTGGAGAACAACACCACATCGCAAGAACCATCGGTGATTGCAGTACCTACCAAGGTATCGCCTTCGTCCAATTCAATCGCACGCAAACCAACACTGCGCTGACGCGAAAATTGGGTTAAAGCCGTTTTCTTCACTGTGCCGTTAGCGGTAGTCATGAAAATAAACTTGTCATCATCGTAAGATTTAACCGGCAGAATCGACGTGATGCGCTCGCCTTCATCTAAGGATGGCAACAAATTAATCACCGGACGACCACGGGATTGGCGACCCGCAACTGGAATCATGTACACCTTCAACCAATACACTTTACCGGCATTAGTAAACAGCAACACCGTATCGTGAGTGCTGGCGATCAATAAGTGCTGAACATAGTCTTCATCTTTCACTGCGGTTGCAGACTTGCCCATACCGCCGCGACGCTGTGCTTGATAGTCATCTAGCGGCTGGCTCTTCGCGTAGCCACCGTGGGAAATAGTCACTACGCGATCTTCAACATTGATTAAATCTTCGTTAGTCAGATCCATACTAGAAGCAACAATTTCCGTGCGACGTTTATCGCCGTAGTCGTTGATGACTTGCGTCAACTCTTCGCGGATAACTTCCATCAAACGTAAAGCATTGCCCAGAATCTCAAGGAACTCAGCAATTTGAATTAATTTTTCGTCGTATTCGGCGAGCAGTTTGTCATGCTCCATACCGGTCAAACGGTGCAAGCGCAATTCAAGAATCGCCTGCGCTTGTGCAGCCGACAAATAATAATGGCCATCGCGCATGCCAAATTCAGCACCCAAATCTTCCGGGCGGCAGGCATCTTCACCCGCACGCTCAAGGTAAGGCGCCATTTCTGCTGCATTCCAGCCGCGCACCATCAAACCTTCTTTTGCTTCAGCAGGAGAAGCAGAGTTTTTGATCAGTGCGATAACTTCATCGATATTGGAAATGGCAACCGCCAGACCTTCAAGGATATGGCCACGCTCACGGGCTTTACGCAGCAAATACACGGTGCGACGTGTAACCACTTCGCGACGATGTTTAACAAACGCCTCAAGCAATTGCTTAAGGTTGAGAATTTTGGGCTGACCGTCATCCAACGCAACAATGTTGACGCCGAAAGTGGTTTGCAGCTGGGTTTGCGAAAACAGATTATTCAGCAGTACTTCGCCAGACTCGTTGCGTTTGACTTCAATAACGATACGCATACCGTCTTTATCAGACTCATCGCGCAGTTCGCTAATGCCTTCAATTTTCTTTTCTTTTACCAGCTCAGCGATACGCTCAATCAAACGCGCTTTGTTCAGCTGATAAGGAATTTCGTGAACGATGATCGTTTCGCGGCCGGTTTTTTCATCGCGTTCAATATCAGCTTTAGCGCGCACAATAATACTGCCGCGACCGGTGCGATAAGCCTGCACAATGCCAGCACGACCATTGATGATGGCGCCAGTAGGGAAGTCCGGCCCGGGAATAAACTCCATCAATTCTTCGATGGTGATATCGGGGTTATTGATGAGTTCAAGACAACCCTGCACGACTTCTTTTAAGTTGTGCGGCGGGATATTGGTCGCCATACCTACGGCGATACCTGAAGAACCATTCACCAACAGGTTGGGAATTCGGGTCGGCATGACTGCCGGAATTTGTTCGGTGCCGTCGTAGTTAGGCACAAAATCAACGGTTTCTTTATCCAGATCTGCCAACAAATCATGGGCAATTTTTGCCATACGGATTTCGGTATAACGCATGGCCGCTGCGCGGTCACCATCGACCGAACCAAAGTTACCCTGGCCATCAACCAGCATATAACGCAATGAGAAAGGCTGCGCCATACGAACGATGGTGTCGTATACAGCGGTATCACCATGCGGGTGATATTTACCGATTACGTCACCCACCACACGGGCAGATTTTTTATAGGGCTTATTCCAATCGTTATTCAGTTCGCTCATCGCAAACAGCACGCGACGATGCACAGGCTTCAAACCATCGCGCACATCTGGCAAAGCACGACCTACGATTACACTCATAGCGTAATCAAGGTAGGATTGTTTGAGTTCGTCTTCGATACTGACTGGTGATATTTCTTTGGCGAATTCGACCATGGGAATACAGCTTTCCTTTCTTATTAAAGCTACGGGCTTAATTAAGGCTTTAGTTATGAGCTGCGACTGCACCAATTAGACAGGTAGCGCCTATTATGCGCACCAATCAAAAAGAGACAAAAACCGCTACCCTACTACTTGCCAAACAAAAAACTGGCTAAAAATGCATCTAACGCTTAATTCAGGGGCGCGATGTTAGCATAAATTCTACGGTATAGGCAGTTGGCGCAACGCCATCACACTGAAAACACCAACGATTTAACCCATAAAAGGAAGGCACTAAACCCCATAGGTGCAGCTGCAAATCTGCCCTAGCCCTGCAGAGTCTTTGCAGTATACTGGGCGCCTCTTTTTTGCGACCCAAGCTAGCCCTTACACCTATGTTGACGCCCACGCCCGAGCAACCCTTAATCGACCTGATTGTAAAAGCCCGCTGGATAATTCCCGTGATCCCAGAAAATCGGGTATTGGAAAATTGCGCACTAGCAATCGATAAAGGGCGAATTTTAGCGATAATCCCCAGCAATGAGGCTGAGCGCCGCTTTATTGCCACAGAGATTATCAACCTCGGCAGCCATGCATTGATTCCCGGGTTGGTTAACGCACACGGGCATGCGGCGATGAGTTTGCTGCGCGGCTATGCCGACGATCAACCGCTACACACCTGGCTTAACGATCACATCTGGCCCACCGAAAACCGCTGGGTCGGCGAAGAATTTGTTCGCGACGGCACCCAGCTGGCGATGGCGGAGATGATCAAAACCGGCACCACCTGCTTTGCGGATATGTATTTTTATCCTGAACAGGCCGCACAGGTTTGCCTGGAAGCAAAAATGCGCAGCCAGATTAGTTTTCCGATTTTCGATTTCGCAACTTCATGGGGCATGGGTGCAGACGATTACTTCGCCAAGGGGCTCGCGCTGCATGACAGCTTGCGTGCTACCGATTTAATCAATATTGCCTTTGGTCCTCATGCGCCCTATACAGTGTCGGACACACCACTGCAAAAAATTGCCGTACTCGCGCAAGAAATGGATATGTCGGTGCAAATCCATCTGCACGAAACAGAGCTTGAGGTGGAAGAATCACTTAAGCAATATGGCAAGCGCCCAACCCAGCGCTTGATGGAGTTAGGTTTACTTTCGCCCCTGACCCAATGTGTCCATATGACACAAATTAACGAGACCGATATCGCGCTGTTGCAACAAACCGGCGCGCATGTTGTGCACTGCCCGGAATCCAATTTGAAATTAGCGAGCGGATTCTGCCCCGCTGATAAATTAATCAAAGCGGGAATCAATGTTGCACTCGGCACTGACGGTGCCGCCAGCAATAATGATTTGGATTTATTCAGCGAATTAAAAACCGCCGCATTGCTTGCCAAAGCGGTCGCCGGTGATGCCGCCGCACTTGATGCCCACGCTGCACTGCGTATGGCAACACTCAATGGCGCCAAAGCCTTGGGCATGGAAGAAAAAATCGGCAGCCTTGAAGTGGGTAAATTTGCCGACATGACCGCTATTGATTTAAGCGGGCTCGGAACACAACCTTTATACAATCCTGCATCACAACTGGTGTACACCCATTCCGGTCAAGGGGTAAGCCATGTATGGGTGCAAGGCAAAGCGCTGCTCGTTAATCGCCAATTGCAAACCCTGGATGAGCGCGAAATTTTAGGTAAAGCCAATTGGTGGCGGAAACAAATCGCCACTCACTAAATTTATAAAGCGGAAACATATTATGGCCAATGTCGACACTGCCGAAATTGCAAAATTTGAAGCCCTCGCCAGCCGTTGGTGGGATAAAAATAGCGAATTTAAACCGCTGCACGACATCAACCCATTGCGCGCTAATTTTATTGACGAGCGCTCACCGGTAGCACAGAAAAAAATTATCGATGTCGGTTGCGGTGGCGGCATTCTGGCCGAATCACTCGCGCAGCGCGGCGCAATAGTGACAGGGATCGATATGGGCGAAGCGCCTTTAGCGGTTGCACGCCTGCACGCACTGGAGAGCGGCGTTGAATTGTCCTACGAACAAATCACCGCAGAAGATAAAGCCGCACAACTGCCCGGTGCCTTTGATGTAGTTACTTGCATGGAAATGTTGGAACACGTACCCGATCCTTCATCAGTGGTGCGCGCTTGCGCAGCGTTGGTGAAAGACGGCGGCGATGTATATTTTTCTACTATTAATCGCAGCCCAAAGGCCTATGCCTTTGCGATTCTCGGCGCTGAATATATTTTGAAATTGCTGCCCAAAGGCACACACGATTACAGTAAATTTATTCGCCCATCGGAATTAGCGCAGTGGTTGCGCGCGGCAGGTCTGGAACTGCAAACCATTACCGGCATGACTTACAACCCGCTTACCAAACATTACAAGCTCAACCCCAATGATGTGAGCGTTAATTATCTTTTACATGCAAAAAAGGTCGGCAATTAATGGCTAAACCTATTCGCGCCGTTATGTTTGACTTGGATGGCACCCTACTGGATACCGCGCCCGATTTTGTCGTAGTAGTAAATCAACTACTGAGTGAACAAGCGCGCCCTGCACTCGCAGCAGAAATCATCCGCGCTGGCGTCTCTAACGGCTCAAAAGCATTAATCAAACTCGCATTTTCGCTCGATGAAAGCCACGAACAATTTGAGTCACTTCGCCAACGCTTATTGGAATTGTATTTAGCGCACATCGCAGTTCACACCGTACTTTTTCCTGGAATTGATAAACTGCTGGGCAAATTAGCCGATCACAATATCGCCTGGGGAATTGCCACTAATAAACCGGCTACCTACACATTACCTTTAATGGCCGCATTGAATATTCAACCTGCGCCACTCAGTGTAATTTGCCCAGACCATGTTGCGCGCAGCAAACCCGATCCAGAATCTTTATTTTTGGCGGGAACACAATTGGGGTGCTTGCCCGAGGAAATTATTTACATCGGCGATCACAAGCGCGATATCGATTGCGGTAAAGGTGCCGGCAGTATCACGATTGCCGCCGCTTATGGTTATGTTGATGCCGGTGATGACCCAGCAAATTGGAATGCCGACTACTGCGTAAACCACGCCGATGAAATTTGGCCCATTATCGAACGACACCTGTAAAACCCTGCGATTTTTAAATCGCCACCTTATTGAAGATAGGCTTATGCAAATACCTTCCGATTACACTATTAAACCCGAAGCACTGAGCGGAAAAATTATTCTTGTCACCGGCGCAGGCGCAGGCATAGGTAAAACTGCCGCAACTACGTTTGCCGCCTGCGGTGCTACGGTAATCCTCTGTGGCCGCACCATGGCAAAACTGGAACAGGTTTACGATGAGATTGAAGCAGCGGGCCACCCGCAACCTGCAATTTTTCCCATCAATTTTGAAAGCGCAGTAGAAAAAGATTACGACGATATGTGCAATGCGCTGGAAGATACATTCGGGCGTTTGGATGGCATTCTATTTAATGCCGCTGACTTGGGTGAACGCACTCCGCTCAGCAATTATTCGGTTAGCGCTTGGCTGCGCTGCATGCAAGTGAATGTAAATTCACCATTTATGATGACTCAGGCTTTGCTGCCACTACTGGAGCGCGCCGAACATGGAAGTATCCTATTCACCAGCTCCAGTGTTGCATTCAAAGGCCGCGCCTTTTGGGGTGCTTATGCGGCATCCAAGGCAGCGCAAGAAAATTTTATGCAGACACTGCATGATGAATTGGAAGGTGCAACCCGCATCCGCGCAAATAGCATTAATCCAGGTGCAACTCGCACGGCGATGCGTGCATCAGCTTATCCTGCGGAAGACCCAGAAACCGTAAAAACGCCAGCAGAATTGATGCCTGCTTATGTCTACCTGTTAAGCGATGACTCTGCCGGCATTAGCGGACAATCGTTTCATTACCAGCAGTAAATTGACATCAATAAAAAAGGAGATCGATTGATCTCCTCAGACCGCTGACAAACCCCTAGCCAAACGCTGGGGGTTTTTATTTAATGGCAGCACATTATTTTGCGATGACTGCCATGCTCAAAGAACCCGCTCCGCGCCAACACACACTGGAAATGGTGATCCTTGAAGATCTCGTTCCAGCTGACCATCTGCTGCGCAAAATCGATAAGTACATCAACTTTGAATTTATCCGTGA